>NZ_CP122537.1:1375000-1718750 GCF_029853695.1 Jannaschia sp. GRR-S6-38 | reverse complement strand
GGCAGCATCAGCGGCGCGCGCAGGCCCGCGGTCGACCCGCTGCCGCCCGCGCCGTCGGTCAGGACCGGCCCGAGGATACCGGCCAGCGTGGCCGGGCCCGGCGCGAAGACCTTAGTGTCGCCGCCGTCGAAGACCGCGTCGTCCACCGCCGCAACGGTGATGATCAGCGGCACGTCCCAGTTGTCCGCGTCGAAGCTGGCCATCACCTTGGTGACGACGTTGCCGCCGGAGTCGAAGACCTGGTTGCCGCTCGGGTCGAGCGCGTCGACCTCGGTGATCGGCACGGTGACGCCGTCGCGCGTGATGCCGGTGATCTGAAGCTGCACAAGGTCGTGGCGGATTCCGCCCGTCTTGGTGGTCTTGGTGATCAGCTCGGTCAGGTCGACCTCGACCGTGTCGCTGGGCTGGCCCGTCAGGACCAGCTCGTAGGTGTCGGTCTTGCCGCCCTCGATCACGTCGGTCGAGCCGCCGGTCTCGCGCAGCAGCATCGTGGGCGCGTCGTCGTCCGAGATGGTGACCAGCACGCTCTCGGCGAAGGCCGTGGCGAAGGTGGGAACCGCGTAGGAATAGGTAGCCGCGATGATGCCCGCGCGTTCGGTCGGCTGGCCCGCCGGATCGAGGAACACCACGGTCCCCGAGTTCGGGACCAGTTCGAAATCCACGCCCTCGACCAGCGGGATGCCGTCGATGGTCAGGCTGGCGATCGCGGTGGGCACTTGGCCAAGCCCGATCGAGGTGACCGGCGCGCTGCCGGGAATGTCGAGCGTGAGCGACTCGGCGGACGCGCTCGCGCTGGTGAAGTTCGGAACGAAGCCGAAGCGGATCAGCGCGTTATGCGCGCCCTCGCGCTTGGTGTCGTCGGTCGCGCGGACCTCGATGTCGAAGCCGCTCAGCGCGTTGGTCGCGTCGAAGGCGAGCTCGGTCAGCGGCGTGTCATAGGGCCCGCCCACCTTGTAGAGCTCGATCTGCGTGCTGTCGTAATCCAGCGTCAGCGTGAACTGCTGCCCGGCCGCCAGCGCCTGGTTCAGGCGCAGCTTCATCGCGTCGCGCTCGTCGGTCTGGTCGCCATCGGCGCCCTCGATGACCGTCGTGATCGTGTTGTCATCCGCGACCACGGCGCCGGCCCCGTCCAGCGTCCAGGTCTGGTCGACGATCAGGCCGGGCGTGTCGTTGTCGTTGATCGTGACCTCGACGCTGCGCGCCTGCAGCCCGTCATAGAGCTTGATGCGGAAGACGGAATCCGCCCCCGGATCGACGTCGAAGACGCCGTTCAGGGTCAGCTCGGTCGCCGTGTTGCCGAGGATCAGCAGCTTCTGGCCCGCGCCGGTGCCGCCGATGATCTCGAGCTCGCGCCCGATCAGGCTGTCGGGGTCGCCGAAGGTCAGCGGGCTGCCGTCATTCGTATTCGCCGTCAGCGTCGCGCGGTCGTCGAACCGCGCTTCGGCCGGGATCTCGACCACGGTGCCGACCACGCCGGTCAGCGCGTCGTCCACCCGCAGGATGAAGGCCGAGTCGGTCGTCGGCACGTCGCCGGTCGTCCAGTCGCGGTCCAGATCGAAGGTCAGCGTGCCGCCATTGTCGGTCACGCCGGTCACGAAGCGGGACTGGCCGAAGCCCGGCCCTTCCGAGATCGTGATCTGGCGGCCCAGCAGGTCGTCCGCGGTCAGCGTGCCGAAGGGCGCCTTGGCCACGGTGATCGCGGATCCGCCGGCCGCCGACACGGTGCCGACATTTCCGACGACATTCTGGCCCGACTTGAAGGAATGCGTGACCACGCCGTTGGTCTGCCCCTCGAAGGCGGCATCGTCGAAGTTGAAATCGACCGGCGTGTTGGCCTGGCCGGCAAGGTCGCCGCGGGTGAACAGCGCGCCGGGCAGCTCCTGCCGGACGCCGTCGGCGATGACCTTCACCTCCTGCGCGACGTTCCAGTTATCCGCGGTGAAGACCAGCGTGACGGCCGAGCCGTCGGATTTGACGGTCGCCCCCGTCGCATCGCTGTCGACGCGGAAGGCATAGCGGCCCTGGTTGCGCCCGTCGGGCGAGGGCAACGGCGCGCCCACCACGACCTCGACGTCGCGGCTGGGCGCGCGGGTCAGCACGATCGAGTAGAGATCGCCGACGCTGTCACCCTCGTCCACGATGGTCGAGCCCTGGGTTTGGGTGACGATCGCGAAGGCCTGCTCGTTGTCGCCGACATTGGCCGAGACGCCGAAGACCTTTTGGCCGTCATAGCGCGCGTCCGAGGACTCCATCGAATGCGCGATGATGCCGGAATGGCCGCGCAGGTCGTTGGACACGACCGGCGGGGTGGCGCCGCTGGCGTTGAACGTGTCCGACCCCAGGCCCCCGAAGAGCTGGGTGAAGACCGACGATTTGGTCGATTGCAGGAAGAACCGGTCGTCGCCCTCGCCGCCATCGACGATCAGGTTTTCGATATTGACGAAGTTGACGTTCAGCCCTGCCCCGAAGACGCCCTCGTCAGTGATGACGAAATCGTCGCCGAACTCGGTGCCGATCACGATCAGCGTGTCGAACCCGTCGCCGCCGTTGATGTTCACCGGCGCGCTGACCGCGTAGCGCATCGTGTCCGCACCGGCGCCGCCGGTCAGGTCGGTGCGCTCGCGCGCCGGCTCGGAGGAGCCGGCCAGCGCGAAGGCGCGGACCTCGAACAGGTCGTCGCCCGCATCGCCGTTAAGCTGCAGCACGGCCTTGTTGTAATAGATCACGAAGCTGTCGTCGCCGATGCCGCCATTGATCGTCATCGGGAAGCTGATGCCGTTCGACAGGAAGCCGCGCGTCGTCTGCAGCGTCATGTAGAAATCTTCCGCGTCGATCCCGGTGTCGATCCCGCCATTGTCGACGTTCACGTTGCGTGCCGTACGGAAGAGTTGGCCGATCTGGAACTGGTCGGCGCCCGCGCCGCCGTTCAGCGTCATCTCGGCCGCCGTGTCGTCGGAGGCGAAGAGGTCGTCGCCGCCGCCGCCATTGACGATGATGCGCTCCAGCGTCTTGCCGTAATTCACCCGCTCGGCGTTGAAGTCGCCGTTGAGCATCGCGACGAAGGCGTTCGCCCCCGAGGCGTCGGCGCGGATCAGGAAGCGGTCGTCGCGATCGGTGCCGTTGATCTCGAGGATGTCGACATCCGCGGCGTCGAGGCCGGAATCGACCAGCCCGATCTCCGACGAGGTCGTGCCGCCGGCCAGGTTGACGCGGTAGGTGTCCCCGCCATCGCCGCCGTTCAGCGTGTCCGAGCCCTTGGTGACCAGGATCACGTCCTCGCCGCCGCGGCCGAACACCGCGTCCGGACCGGTGCCGCCGTCGAGGCTGTCATTGCCTTCCCCGCCGTCGAGGAAGTCGCCCTGCCCGCCGCCGCGCAGGTCGTCATTGCCGTCCTCGCCCATCAGGCTGTCGGCCCCGCCCTCACCCAGCACGAGGTCGTCGCCGCCGCCCGCGCGGACGGTGTCGTTGCCCATGCCGGCGAAGATGATGTCCTTCGACCCGCCCGCCGTGATCACGTCGCTGGCGCCGCTGGCGCCCACGGCCAAGCGCGGTGTCAGCGTGTTCACGTTGGTGGCGTCTGTGATCGCCGTCAGGTTCGCCAGGAAGCCGTCGGCATCGTTGCCCGTCAGCGAACTCAGGATGCGGCCGGTGTCGCCGAAGATCAGGTTGTTGCCTTCGCCGCCCGCGATGGTGTCGAAGCCTTCGCCGCCGAAGATGATGTCGCTGTCGCCCTGGCCGTCGATATTGTCGTCGCCCTCGGCGCCGAAGATCACGTCCTGGCCGCTTCCGCCGAAGATGGTGTCCTTCGCGCCCGCGCCGTCGACATCGGTGACGCCGCCTCTGTGCAGCGCCGCGACGGCGCCGACGGTCTTCAGGGGATCGCCGCTGTCGAAGGCGATCACCCCGCCATCGCCCAGGATCAGGTCGCGCCCGCCCTCGCCCGACAGGTTGTCGCTGTTGCCGCCGCCGATGATGATATCGTCGCCCGCGCCACCGAAGAGCGTGTCGCGCCCGTCCGTGGCCCGTGCCTCGGCCGAGATGACCAGTTCGCGGATCTCGCCCGCGTCGCCGAAGAGCAGGTCGTTTCCGCCGCCGCCGCCCAGGCTGTCGTCGCCCGCGCCGCCGGTCAGGTGATCGGACGCGCTGGAGCCGATGATCGTGTCCCGCCCGGCCCCGCCGTCGAGGATGTTGTAGCGCGTGGTCGCGAGCGCGCCGGACGAGCCGAGGAACTCAATCCGGTCATTGCCGGCTCCGCCACGAATGTCGAAATGCACCTCGTCGCCGCGCCAATTGTGCAGGAAGACGCGGTCGTCGCCGATCCCGCCATCGACCACCAGCGTCGCGCCCGGCGCGATTTCGTAGCGAAACTTGTTGTCCACGGTCGGGCTGTCGGGCCCGAAATCGCCCCAGATATCGACCAGGATATTGCCGTTGGCCGCCAGGCCGACCTTCTCGATGTTGATCGTCTCGCCGAAATCGTTGGTGTTGCCCAACAGGCGCTCGGCGGCGAAGCGACCGGTGTTCAGCACCAGGTCGCCGTTCGGCGCCTCGGAGGCCACGATCGGAGGCCGGAAGAAGTCGATATCGAAGGTCAGCAGCGTGATCGGATTGACCAGATCGAACTGCTTGTTGATCTCGAACAGGCCCAGGTCGATCTTCAGGAAGGCGAAGAGCCGCGCGAAGATCTCGCCCGAGACGTCGAAAATCGCCAGCGGGGCCAACAGCTTCTCGCCATCGGTCGGCGCACGCAGCTGGTTGGTGAAGTTGGATTCCAGCTCGTTCAGGCGCACCCGGCCGTCATTGTCGGGGTCGAACAGGTCGAACAGGATCTCGATGAAGAGCCCGCCCGCGACGCCCGCGCTGGCCACGCCGAGGTTCAGCTCGGCCGCGGCGGTGATGCCGCCCAGGAAGCGCAGTTCGGGCACGTCGGCGCCGGTGCCGTCCGCGTTGGCGCGGTCCGAGACATAGAGGCCGTTCAGCAGGAGCAGCGGGTTGCGGAAGCCGGTATCGACGAATTTCTGGATGCCGATCGTGTCGTAGCCGAAGGCGAAATCGGCCGTGAACTCGATCTGCAGGCCCAGCGATACGCCCAGCGGTCCGAAGATCGAGAAGAAGAACTTCTTCTCGAACTCGGCCACCAGCGGCGCGAGGTCGTAGGTGACCAGCGTCGCCGGGTTGCCCATCAGAAGGCCGAAGACCTGCGTGGGGTCGGTCAGGATCGGGAAGGCGAAGGCGCCGTTCGCCAGAAGCTTGTTCATCGTCGAGGCGGACTTGTTTCCGCCCGAGGCCTGCTGGTTCAGGCTCGCCTTCGTGTCCTGCGTCTTCAGCGAGCCGTTGGACTTCTTCTGCTCGAAGGTCGATTTCCCCGAGAAGCCGTCCGAGAAGGGATTGCTGCCGCCGGCCCCGGAGATCGTGTCGAAGATCACGAAATCGCCGATCGGGACCATTAGGCCCTCGGCCGAGGACAGCTCGTTGATGGTGTTGATCAGCGAGATGACGTCCGCGATGGCGCGGATCAGGCGCGGGTCGACCTTGCCGGCCGTGGCCGCGATGTCGAGCATGGTCAGGTTCACGCCGAACGTGTCGATCAGCGGGATCGGCGCGGTCAGGAAATCGATCAGCGGCTGCAGCGGCTCGGTGACCTCGGCCACCTTCTCGACGATCGGGCCCAGCACGTCGGTCAGGTATTCGCCCACATCCAGCTGCACGCTGTTGAAGGCGAGATATTTCATGCCCTCGGACAGGGCCTGGCCCAAATCGCCCGACTGGCCGTCGCCGATCAGCACATAGGTCTGGTCGAGCTGCCAGAGAAACTCGAAATCGGCCATGATCGACGGGAAGCCCGAGCTGGAATTGCCGCCCAGCAACTCGTTGGAAATGCCCAGCGTCAGATCCAGCATCGCCGCCGCTTCGGCGTAGATGTTCAGGTTCAGCCCGATCTGCCCGAATTCGGCCAGCCCCAGCCGGCCGGTATCGTCATTGGCGTTGTCCGCGACGCCGTCGGTGACGTCCATCGAGATCCGCGCCAGAAGCTGCGTGATCTCGTTCTCAAGGTCGCCATCCAGGTCGCGCCCGACATCGTCGGTCTTCGCCGTCAGGCCGAGGAAGCCCAGCTTGCCGGTGATCTCGCCGCGCGGCGTCGCCGTGGCGGTGAATTCCAGCTCGTCCTGGCTGCTGACGTCGAGGTAGAAGCCGTCCACCGCCGACAGGCCGAAGCCCAGCTCCAGCGACCATTCGAGGTCGAGATCCATCTCGGCATCGCTCTCGAGCCCGAGGCCCGGAATGCCGATATCGAAGCCCAGATCGATATTGCGCAGGTTCGCGGGCAGGATCTTCTGGCCCAGCGTGAAGGCCCAGAAGATGTCGGCGGTGCTCGGCGCCGCGCCGTTGAACAGCACGTCCGCCAGCGCCTCGGCGTCGAGCGCGATGTAGTCGCCCGCCGTGTCCGGACCGTCGGTCAGGTCGGCATCTTCCAGCGCCTGCAGCAGGTTCAGCCCGTCCGGGCCCAGCAGGTCGAAGATCAGGTTCGAGATGAGGTTGAGGTCGGGATCGGTGAAATCCTCCGCCGCGTCCTCGATATTGTCGATCGCGACCCGGAAATCGCCGATGAAGCCCTCGCGGAAATCGCCGATAAAATCGGCCGCGTCGGCGAAGGCGCTGCCGACCAGCGGCAGGTTCAGCTGCGACAGCGTGCCGAACAGGTTCTCGCCCAGAAGCCCGAGGATCTGGTCGAACCCGTCGGTGGCCAGCCGGATGTTGTCGAAGATCGACAGCTCCGACAGGTCGAAGCCCGTCAGGAAGGACACGAGGTCGCTGATGTCGATGATGACCGCGCTGTCGCCCACCGCGGCGTCGAGGCCGGCGGCGTCGCTCACCACCGTAAGGTTGGCGATATTGGCCAGGTCGCCCTGGTTGCCGACGGCGTTGCCTTCCGAATCCTCGGTGATCGCATTGCCCACGCGGATCGCGCCGATGTAGTTGCTGTCGCTCGGGAAGAAGACCGGCAGCACGCCTTCCACGGTGCCGAACGCGCCGCTCTGGTTGCCGGTGATCGAGAAGGCGTCGCCGACGGACAGGTCCGACAGCGCGACGTAATCGGTGAAGGTCGCAGCCAGTTCGGCGCCGGCATTGATGGCGACATAGGCCTTCTCGGCGCCGTTGTTCTGAATCGCCAGCGCCAGCGGCCCGAGCGAGGCGTTGAAGGCGAGATCCTCGCCCGCGACGCCCAGCGTCGCCTCCAGCCCGGTCTCGTCGAGCAGGAACAGCGCGTCACCGATCGGCGTGTCGCTGTCGGTCACGGTGTTCAGGTCGACGCCGAAGGCCAGCGTCATGAACACGCCCGCATTCGCCGCCAGCCCGGCCGAGCCCGAGAAGTCCACGATCCCGTCGAGGCCCAGGTCGTCGAAGATGTCGCCGAAGCCCAGATCGGCGAAGCCCACGTTCACGCTGTCCGAGAACAGCGTCCCGATATTGAGCGAGAAGGTCAGCAGGTCCTTGCCGTCGACCTCCTCGAAGCCGATCTCGAAGGCTTGGATGTCGCCCGGATCGACCTCGCCCGTGGCCAGCGCGAAGGCTTCGCCCAGCGTGGCCGAGGACAGGCCGATCGCGTCGTTGAGCGCATCCTCGAGGAATTGCAGCGAGCCCGCGGGGTTGGCCCGCAACTCGTTGACGAAGTCGCGCAGGTCGTCGGCCATCGCGAGCAGGTCGCGCAGCGACTGGTTGAGCACCGGGATGTCGGTGTCGAGGAACTCGAAGCTCTCGAACTCGGCAAGGAAGTCGGTGACCAGGATCAGCGCGTCGAGGATCTCGTTGATCCCGAAATTGCCGAAGCCGTCGCTCAGGATCGCGCTGGGATCAATGCCGCTGAAATTCGTGCCGACCGAGGGCCGCAGCGTGACGTCGTCGATGGTGCCGGTCTGAAGGTCGAGGCCTTGCGCCGCGCCCTCCACGATGCGGAAATCCTCCACCGTGACGGTCGTCGTGCCGGCATCTTCGGTCAGTTCGGAGATCGTCGCGTCGAAGACCAGCCCGGCACCGTCGGAGAAGCGCAGATCGGCGCCCACGGCCAGGATGTCGGTCACGTCCTGCCCGACGGTGAAGCTGTCGGGCCCGGTGACGGTCAACCCGCCGAAGGTTTCGAACCGCGTTCCGAGGAACGGATCGCCCAGCGCGAGGATGTCGATCTCCAGCGGCACCGAGGCGCTGCCGCCCAGAAGCTGACTGCTGATCGCGTCGAACCCGGCCGAGCCGGTCTTGAGCGACAGCGACAGATCGGCGCCGCCGAAATCGGACGCGCCGTCCTTGAACTCGATCTGCGGGATGGCGAGGATGTCGAGCGGCGCGGCGCCGTTGCCCAGCGCCTCGATCAGCTCGCCCACGGTGACGATGTCGTCCTCGGCGACCGAACCCTGCGACGTGTTCAGCCCGAGCGTCGCCTTGGCCGCGAAATTCGCCTCTCCGGTCAGGTCGGCGCCGATGAAGCCCAGCATCGCCTCGGCCACCACCCCGGTCTGCAGGATGCCCTGCCCGCCGCCCTGCCCGGCGGTGCCGACGACGCCGGACAGCCGCACGCCCTGCGCATCATCGGTCCCGTCGCCGTCCAGGTCCACATCGACGATGGCGTCGATGGTGAAGCTGTCGGCCTCGAGGTTGCCCACGCCAGTCAGCTTGATCGTCGTCCCGATCCAATCGGTCAGGTCCAGCGTCGCGGAATAGATCACGTCGCCCGCGCCGAAGACGCGCAGGTCATTCAGCAGGCGCCCGGCCTCGGCCTCGAAAGTCAGGCTGCCGATCTCGGACAGGTCGTCGCCATGCAGGAAGAACCGGTCCGAAAGCTGCACGCCGCCGATGGCGCTGCCGGTGATGACGCCGTCGGGCGTCTCGCTCTCGCCCTCGGCGGGCACGATATTGGTGTCGGTGCCCGCGATCCCCAGCTGCGTCGCCGCATCCGAGCCGTTGGTGCCCTCGATCGCGCGCAGCAGCACGCCGCCCTGGTCGTAGGTGACGCGCAGCGACTTGCCGGACTCGTCCTCGGGCGTGTCGGGATCGTCGGGCGTGATTTCGACCACGAGACCCGGAACCGCCGCCTGCATGGCCGCGATCACATCGCCAAGACTGGTCGCCGCGGACAGGTCGACCCCGACGACGCTGTCATCGTCCAGACGGATCAGCAGGTCGTCATTGTTCGCCACCGCCGCCTCGAAGCCCAGCTCCGGCGCGGCCGCGACCGAGAAATCCGCCGCGCTCAGCGTGTCGTCGATCAGCGTAAGGACCAGGACGCCGCCCTGGTAATCGGCGGCGATCCGGTTGGTCAGGTCGACGGTGGCGCCGCCCGCGTCCTCCGCCAAGGCAAGCGCGTTGCCCAGATCGGCGGCGAGGTCGACGATGTTGCGGTTCAGCGTCTTGGTGGCGCCGCCCTCGACCGCCAGCGTGTCCGCCGCGGGGATCGTCACCGTGTAGGCCATGCCGTCCAGCGTCAGGTTCAGCACGATGTCGCTGGGGGACACGCCGACCGCCGGCGCGACCGCGCGCGCCGCCTTGACGCTGCCCACGGCGGACTGCCCGTCATTGATGCCGAGGATCGCGATGGCCGGATCGGTATCGGCCACGCCCAGCGTCACCGTGTCGGTATCGACATCGGCCGTGAAGACCAGTTTACCGGTCGGATCGGCCGAGACCGTCACCCCCGTCAGCTGCGCGTTGATCGCATCGACGAGATCGGACGTCGTGACCCGCAGATCCTGATCGGCCAGCGTGACCGTCGCACCATTGACGGTGAATTCCAGCGTCGCCACGGCGGGCGGCACGGCGGTGCCGCTGATCGCCGGGGCGTCCTTCGCCTCGACATCCAGCGCGCTCAGCAGGGTGTTGGGCTCAAGGTCGCCGGTATCCGACGGCAGGTCGCCCGGCTGCGACGGGTTGGGCGTCAGGTCGATCCCCAGCCCGAATTGCAGGTCGCCCGTGCCGGTCAGCACCAGCCGGCTGTCGGAGGTCAGCTCGGCGATGTCCCCGAGATTGAGATCGAAGGAGGTGTCCAGCTCGACCGCGAACAGGGCCTTCGTCAGGTCCAGATCGAAGGTCAGGCGGTCCTCGTCCATGTCGTAATTCACCGAACCGGTCGGAATCACGTCGTTGATCAGGCGGATGAAATCCTGCACCGAATCGAAGGTCGGCGTGTTGAACCGGTCGATCAGGCGCGAGACATCGTCGCCCAGCCCGGTATTGTCCGACAAGGCATCGGGCGTCAGCTCCAGCGTGCCTTCCGCGACCGTCGCGCCGTTCTTGCGCAGCGTGACGCGAGTCGCGATTGCCGCCGTGATGGCGGCGAACTTGCCCGTCAGATCGCCGATCGGCGCGCTGTTGAGCCCGATCAGAATTCCGCCCAGATCGTCGTCGAAGACCACCTCGTCGATATCGTCGTCGAGGATCGCGGTGGTCAGGGTGGACCCGTCGCCGCGGAACTCGAAATAGCGGCCCAGGCCGATATTGCTCAGCGCCGTGTTTAGGTCGGTGACCAGCTTGTTGTCGCCATCCTTCACCCCGTCGCCGCCGCGATCGTAGAGCAGCAGGTCCGACACCACGCCCGCGATATCGGCGATCTGGCTCAGCCCGCCCGCGATGAAGGGGATCTCGATCTCCGAAAGCAGCGAAGACTGCGATGCGTCGTCCAGCCAGACGATGAAATCGGCCAGAACGCCGACCAGGTCCTCGGGCGAGAAATCGTTGAAGTCGAGGAAATCGGAATTCGCGTCGAAGCTCACGTCCGGGGCGATGCCGTCGAACAGGTCCCCGTCGCTGAACACGAACTGCAGCGACCCGGCCAGCCCGGGCACGCCGGTCTTCGCCGTCAGATCCAGCGTGCCGCTCAGCCCGGCGGTCCCGCCCAGCGTGATCGTGTCGGCGGTGAAGTCGTAATCCGCCCCGGTCACCGACGGCGTCAGCGCCGTCAGCAGATCCGCCCCGGCGGTCGTGCCGTCGAAAGCCACGGTGCCGGTCGCCGATTGCAGGCCGGCATTGGCCGCCAGATCGCCCGTCAGCGTGCCCTCCAGGATGCCCAGCGTCGCCGTCGCGTCGAGCGTCGCCTCGACCTCGGCCCCGATGCCGAGGCTTTCGATCCGGCCCGTCACGCCGGACGTGCCCGCCACGAAGGACGCTTCCAGCACCGCGCCCACGCCCAGCTTGGCCGTCGCCTGCAGCTCCAGCCCGACAGCGTCGATATTGGCGCCCAGATCGACGTCGAAATCCGTCTGCCGCGCGCCGGTCAGCGCAAAGTCGAAGACCACGTCGCCCGCGGTGGACAGGCCCAGCGCGACATCGGTCAGCGCCAGCCCCAGATCGCCCAGTCCCGACAACCGCGAGGTGATCTCGTCGCGGACCAATTCGGTCGCGCTCGAGGTGAAGCCGAACAGCGTCGCGATATCGTCGCCCGCCGCGGTCGTGACCCGCACCGCCGCGACATCGTCCGCGGTGACCTGGAAGGCCAGCCGGCCGCCCTCGGGCGCGTCGAGGCGCAGGCGCGAGGCGATATCGTCCACGGCGGAGAAATCCTCGGCCACGCCCGCCGCGATCGCGTCGTAGACGGACTCGCCCGTGGGCACGTTGACCGCGACCGCCGCGGTAAAGACCGTGCCATCAGTCGTCTCGACCTCGACATCGATGTTGAAGTCGTCGATCGCGCCGGTCGCATCGAAATCCGCCACGACCTTCGGGCTCAGCAGCGCGGGCCCGAGGCCCTTCACCGATTTCGACAGCCCCGCCAGGTCGCCCGCGAAATCGCCCGCCGTCGCGCTGGCATCGTCGATCAGGCTCAGCATCTCCGCGCGGGTGGCGTCGATCCATTCGAACAGGTCCAGCGCCGCGCCGATGGTCACCTCGGCCTGCCCCAGGATGGTCGAGCCGCCCACGAACGGGAATTGCGCCGCAAAATCGCCGGCCTCCGACAGCCCGCGCAGCAGCCCGCCCAGCTGCCCCATGCCGTCCTCGATCGCATCGTGCACATCCGCGACATCGAGCAGGAGATCGGGGTCGATCCATTCCGACAGCGACCCCGTGGGCCGCGTGAAGGTGTCCGTACCCTCGCCGGACTCGAAAATGACGACCGGCGCACCGGCGCCGCCCAGCATCAGGTCGCCCAGGGTCAGGCTCTCGTCGGCGGCGGTGCCCTCGACGGTGATCGTGCTCAGGCTGTTGAGCGCCCAGCGGTCGATCTCGGAGCTGTCGCTGTCGTCGGTGGCGACCAGGTCGTCGCCGTCCAGATCCAGGGTGATCGCGGTCAGCGCCCCGCCGAGCGAGATGATCGGATCCGCCGACAGCAGGATCCGCGGCTCCATCGCCTCGACGTCGAGCCGTTCGCTGCTGGGCCGCTTTCGGGGTTTGGTCAGGATCGCTGCGGCGGAGGAGGCGCGGAGCAAGCTCGATTTGCCCGATCCGTCACCAGACGATTTGATCGGACCGTCGAAAGCAAAATCCTTCATCGCAACCCCGCGAAAACAAATTGAACGGGGACGCGGCCTCGATCACGCAAGATCACAGGTTGCGGGCCGATCGACCCAAGGCGCACCGCCCGCAAAAGCAGCTGTGCGAATTGCCTGCCTCACGAAGTCCTGAAAGTCATGCAAATTTTTCATTTTCGTCTGGACGCAAGTCAAATCTGTACCAATTGCGCCCGTCGGCAGCCAATCGCGCAACAATGAAATGAACGCCCCCAAATTGACGCTGAGTCATTTTCGTCACGATCAACGCCATTTCGGTCAGAAGGGCGCGCCCCAATCCGGGACCTCGACCTCCCAATGCAGCGGACGGATCCCCGGCACGGGTGCCGGCAGGACCGGCAGGCGGTCGTCCAACAGCACGCCGCAGACCAGCCGGTCGAGCCCCGGCCCGGCATGCGTGACCGACGCGATGTTGCGCAGGATGCGGGTCGGCGCGCGGTCCAGATGCGGGCGGCCCATGGTGCCCTCGGCGAAGGCGGCCTGCACCTCCTCGGCCCAGGCCGCGTCGCGTTCGCCGACGACAAGGACCAGGCCGCCCTCCGGGTCGATCCGGAACAGCTCGTTGGACACGATGCAGGCCACCAGCAGCCCGCCCTCGGCATCGAGCGCCAGCCCGTCGGGAAAGGCGCCCGCCGGCATCCGCGCAAAGACCTCCGGCGCGCCGTGCAGCCCGGCCTCGTCCAGCCGTACGCGGCTGACGCGCTGGGCCATCGTTTCGGCGATATAGAGCCAGCCGCCCGCGTAATCCGCGCGGATCTCGTTGGTATAGCCCAGCCCCTCCAGCACCACCCGGAACCGCCCGCGCTCGATTACGCCGACATAGCCGTTCGCCACGTCCGGCCGATAGGCCAGGCTGCGCGGCGTCATGGTCGAGGAGACCGTGATCCAGATGCGCCCCGTCTCGTCAGGCAGAACGAAGTTCACCGGCGGCGGCGTCGCGGTCGTGCTGCAAGCGTGGAACGGCCGGAAGCCCTCGGCATCCAGCTCCATCAGCCCGCCGCCATCCGCGATATTGGCCACGAGGAAGCTGCCGTCGCCGCGCAGCGCGATGCCGTTCGCCAGAACCGGATGGCCGCCGAATTCGGTCGGCGCGGCCAACGCCATCTGCGTGCCGTCGGGCCGGATGCGCGCCACGCCCCGGTCGCCATGCGCGCAGAATAGATCGCCCGAGGCGGTGGCCAGCACGCATTCCGGCCGCGTCAGCCCGTGGCCGACATAGCTCACCCGATCCAGCATCGCCGCCCTCCCCCGGGCATCATGCCGGGCGCGGCCCCGGAATCAATCGTCGCGCGCGATCCGTACCGCTTGCGGCCCCAGCGCCGCGGGCGGCCAGAGCGCACCCTCCGCCGCGGGCAGATCCTCGCCGCGGGTCGAAACCGTGACGGTCAGCGCCCCGCGCCGGGCGGAGAGCTGCCCCTCCGGCGCGTCGCGCGGTTCCCAGGCGGCGGCAAAATCCTCGGGGTGATCGCGGCGCAGGTGCAGCAGGCAGCGCGTCAGGTCGAGCTTCGCGCGATCGAAGCCAGACAGGTCGCCCCCGCCCGCCAGCGCCGCTTCCAGCCGCTCGAAATCGACCGGGGCGCGATTGTCGGGGTCGGTCAGGCGGAAGCTGCCGATCTCGGTCCCCTGGTAGATGTCGGGAATGCCCGGGATCGTCAGCTTCAGCGCCGCCTGCGCCAGCGACAGCCGCTCGGCCTGGCGCGCCAGCGGGGCGAGCGCCTCGGGCAGCGACCCGAACCGGGCCGCCGCGGCGCGCGCCGCGTCCAACACCGGCGCCTCGAAGGCGGCATCGACGGCGGTCCAGAACGTGTCCCGCTTGGCCTCGCGCATGGCCTTTTCCATATGCGTCGCCAGCCGATCCGCCAGGTCGCCATCCGGGGCCCCGGCAAAGGCCGACTGCGCCAGGTACCAGCCCCAGGGCGCCGGCAGATCGTCCACCAGCGCCATCAGGTCGTCGCGCACACCCGGCGCGTGGCTGATCGCCGCGATGCGCATCCGGGCGTCTTCGGCCCGCTTCGTGTCGTGGCTCGAGGTCAGGGTCAGCGCTCCCGGCATCTGCGCCTCGCGCGCGGCCATCTTCGCGTGGAACCCGGCCGGGTCCAGCGCCGGGGCGTCGGGCTCGGCCCCCACCTCGTTGGCCGAGAGCAGCGGCACCCAGCGATAGAAGGCCGTGTCCTCCTGCGCCTTGGCGATGGCCGCGCCGGTGAGCTGCTGCAGGCGCAGGCGCAGCTCGACCACCGCCGGATCGGTCAGCAAGCGGGCGAGGTCGGGCAGCGCGCCGGGGTCGGGCCGGGCCCGTGCGGCGCGCACGGCCACGTCGCGGATCAGCGCCGCATCGGGCTTGGGCACCGTGTCGGCGGTCGTGTAGCTGCGATAGCGCGGGAAGGCCCGCACATAGGCGAGGATCGCGTCGCGCCACGCGGCCCGACCCCATTCCATCGCCGCGCCGGCTTCCGTGGCGAGGTCGGTCAGCCGCTCCAGCTCGGCCTGCAACTCGGTCGTCACGATCTGCGTCTTCGCCGCGTCGCGCACCGCGCCGAAATCGCCCCAGCCCTCGGCCAGCCGGGCCGCGCCAGCCCCATCCGTCAGGACCCGCGCGATCGACCGCGCCGCGACGTAACCGGTCGTGCCCTCGACCGGCCACTCGGGCAGCGCCTCGTCGCCGGTCAGGATCTTCTCGACCCAGATCGGTGTGTCCGGCAACCGGTCGCGCAGCCGCCGCAGGTATTCGGCCGGGTCGGCCAGCCCATCGACATGATCGACGCGCAGCCCGTCGACCACGCCGCGTTCGACCAGCTCGAAGGTCAGGCGGTGCACATCCTCGAAGACGGCCCTGTCCTCGACCCGCAGCCCGATCAGCCCGGTCACCGTGAAGAACCGGCGATGGCTGATCGCCGCCGCCTCGGTGCGCCAATGGGTCAACCGCCAGGGCTGCGCGGCATGGACGGCGTGGATGTCGCCCATCGGCCGCGCCGCCAGCGGCACCCGCAGCCCGCCCGGCGCGACCATCGCATCGTCCTCGACGGTGATCTCGCCCGCGTCCGCCAGGTCGGCGAAGGGCGCGCCCAGCCAGGGCAGGCGCAGCCGCCCCTCGGTCCAGTCGATGTCGAAATGCCCGGAATAGGCACTGTTCCGGCCCTTCGCGAGCACATCGGCGAGCCAGCGATTGTGCACCGTGAAGGCCATGTGGTTCGGCACGATGTCGAGGATCAGGCCCAGCCCGTGATCCCGCATCGCGGCCGATAGCGCTTCCAGCCCCGCGCGCCCGCCCAGCTCCGGCTCCACCTCGTTCGGGTCGCAGACATCGTAGCCATGGGTCGAGCCCGGCGCGGCGGTGAAGACCGGCGCGAGATAGAGATGCGAGACGCCGAGGTCGCGCAGATAGGGCGCGAGCCGCGCGGCGCGGGCGAAATCCATGCCCTCGCGCAGTTGCAGCCGGTAGGTGGCGGAGGGCAGCTTCATGTCAGGGCCTCGGTCGGGCGGCGCGCATCAGCGCGGTGATGCGGGCGAAGGTCGGATGCGCAGCGATCGCTTCGAGCGGCGTGGGCGACCGCGGCCGCCAGTTCGGATAGCTCTCGACCGTGCCGGGCAGGTTGGTCGGCGCCTCGGGCCCCACGAGGTCGGCCAGCCGCACGCCCGCCAGCAGACAGGGCGTCGCGGCGATGAAGCGATGCGCCGCGTCGAGCACCGCCTCGGGCAACTCAGCCTCCTTCACATCGGCTTTCACGCCCATCGCCTTCGTCATATGCCGCCGCTCCCAGGCGCGGTGCTTGTGCTGCGCCTTCCCCGCCTTCTTCGAGATCAGCCCGTGCTCGACCCGATGGTCGATATCGTCGCCCCGCCACCAGCCCGCCAGCACCGGCAGGTCATGGGTGGACAGGCAGGCCAGCGCCATCTCGGGATAGTCCGCGGGCGGCTTGAACCCGTCTCCGGTCTGCTCGAAATAGGCGATCCGGTAGGACAGGATGCGCGCCTTCTCCATCGCGTCGCGGAAGCCGTCGGGCACGAAGCCCAGATCCTCGCCGATCACCACCGCCGCACGCTCGCGGCTGGCTTCTGCCAGCGTCGCCAGCATCTCGGGCAGCGGAAAGCGCAGATGCGTCCCGGCGCTGGCGGGCGCGCCTTCGGGGATCAGGAAGAGCTGCCACAGCGCCATCGCATGATCGATCCGCAGCGCGCCGGCATCGCGCAGCTGCGCGTCGATCATCGCCCGGAACGGCGCGAAATCCGTGTCGCGCAGCCCCGCCGGAGAGGGCGCGGCCAGGTGCCAGTTCTGCCCCTCCTCGCTGAAGAGGTCGGGCGGCGCGCCCACGGTCAGCCCGGGCAGCGCCACCGCCGCGCCCGACCAGGTGGCCGAGCCGTCCAACGCCTCGCCCACGGCCAGATCGAGATACAGGCCCAGCCGCATGCCGGCCTCCCGGGCCGCCGCCTGCGCCTCGGAGAGCTGCCGCCGCGCGATCCATTGCAGCCACAGCTGGAAGTCGATTTCGGAGCGGTTCGCATCCACGAAAGTCTCTGTTTCGGGGCTTTCAGGGTCTTGCAGCCCCTCCGGCCAGCCGTGCCAGCCGCCGCCTTCGACGCGGGAAATCGCCTCGAACAGCGCGTGCCGCCGCAGCGCCGCCCCACCCTCGGCTATGAAAGCATCAAAGGCGGGATCGGTGCCGAAATGGTCGAAGACGTGGCGCAGCGCGACCATCTTGGCCCGCGCGACGGCGGCGTAGTCGACGAGATCGCCATCGGGCATCGCCGGCCGCGCGCAGCCCAGCGCGTCGGGTGCGATGTAGAGCGGGTTCAGGAAGCGACGGTTCGACGGCGAGAAGGGCGAGGTCCGCTCGGGCGCGGCGGTGAACAGCGCGTGGACCGGGTTGATCCCCAGGAAATCGGCGCCCGCCGCGCCGCAGATGCGCGCCAGTTCGGCCAGATCGGCGAAATCGCCGATGCCCCAGGACCGCTCCGAGCGCAATTCGTAGAGCTGGCAGAAGATGCCCCAGCCCGGCGCGTCCTGCAGCGAGGCGGGAAGGTAACAGCGCGCGCCCTTCGGCACGGTCATGCGCTTCGGCGCGGCGGGTCCCTCGGGCGGGCCGTCCGGATCCTGCCCCAGCCCGCGCAGGATCAGGCGCAGCGTCTCCTCGGGCACGGCGCGCCCGTCGTAATCCAGCGTCAGGCCGTGGTGCCGGGCCTGCTTGCGCAACGCGGCCTTCACGACACGAAGACCGCGGCGGAGTTCGGCGCGCCGGGCGCCGCGCCCTCCAGATGGATCATCTCGCCGTCCGCCGCCGGCAGGTCGACCGCCGCCTCCGACAGGTTCGCGCGGATCGACACCGTGCCGCCGCCCAGCGCCCAGTCCACCGCCAGGCACCGCGCCGGCGCATCCAGCACCCGGCCCGCGCCCGGCCCGGTGCCGTCGAGCAACGGCCCGATCCGCTCGGCCCGCAGCCGCAGTAGGGCCCGGTGGCGCTCAACGGCGGCGCGGCCCTCGGGCGTCTCGGCCCGTGTCCAGTCGATACGGCTGGCCTCGAAGGTCGCGCGGGCGACCGGGTCCGGCACCTCGGCGGCGCTGAAGCCCGCGAAGCCCTCGAATTCCTTGCGGCGGCCCTCGGTCACGGCGCGGCCCAGATCGCCGTCGAAATCGGCGAAGAACAGGAAGGGCCGCTCTTCCTCCCATTCGTCGCCCATGAAGATCATCGGCACATGCGGCTGCAAGAGCAGCACCGCCTGCATCGCCCGGAGCGCGTCGCGATCGGCCAGCACCGTCAGCCGCTCGCCCCGCGCGCGGTTGCCGACCTGGTCGTGATTCTGCAGGAAATCGATGAAGGTCTCGGGCTGCATATGGGCCGAACGCACGCCCTTCCCGCCCGCGCCGCCGGTCGAGAACCCCTCGGCCATCGCGCGGGTCAGAAGCCCCGTCGGATCGGCGGCATAGGCGTCGTAGTAGCCCTCCGTCTCGCCGGTCAGCAGGACATGCGCGGCGTTGTGCCAGTCGTCGTTCCACTCACCCTGCATCGCCGCCGCGCCCTCGTGCAGGTGGGTGACGTTGCGATTGTCCTCGGTCGTCAGGTGCACCGGTCGCCCGGCGGCGGCCTGCACCTCGCGCGCGAGTTGGACCAGCAGCTCGGGGTCCGAGGGATCGCGGATCTGGTCGATCGCGTCCAGCCGCAGCCCGTCGAGGTTGAATTCGGTCACCCAATAGACGGCGTTGTCGATGAAGAAGCGCCGCACCGCGTCGCGGGTGTAGTCGATGCCCGCGCCCCAAGGCGTGTGCCGGTCGGCATCGAAGAAGTCGGGGGCATACATCCCGAGGTAATTCCCGTCCGGGCCGAAATGGTTGTAGACCACGTCGAGCAGCACCATCAGCCCGTGCCCATGCGCCGCGTCGATCAGCGCGCGCATCTCGTCGGGTCGCCCATAGGCCGGGTGCGGCGCATAGGGCAGGACCCCGTCATAGCCCCAGCCCCGGTCGCCACCGAACTGCGCCACCGGCAGGATCTCCAGATGCGTGACGCCGAGGCCCGCCAGATGCGGCAGCCTGTCGATGGCGGCGCGGAAGGTGCCTTCGGGCGTGAAGGTGCCGATATGGCATTCGTAGATCACCGCCTCGCGCCAGGCCCGCTCGGGACGGGGATGCCGCCAGCCGTAGTCGGTGCCCGTCACGACCGAGCGGCCATGCACGTCGCCCGCCTGGCGGCGCGCGGCCGGGTCGGGCACGACGAAGCCGTCGGGCAGGCGGAAGCCGTATTCCGTCCCCGCGGGGGCGTCGGTCACCCGCTCGAACCAGCCCGCGCCCGCGGGATCCATCGCCAGCTCGCGGTCCGGTAGCACCAGCGTCAGCGTCTCGACCCCCGGCGCCCAGATGCGGAAGCGGGTGCCGTCGGGCCCGGGCAGCGCGCCCCAGGCGGGGGGCGGGACCTCAGTCATCCGTCGCCTCCAGAAGCAGCAGCGACCGGCCCTCGATCGCGATCACGTTGCGCACCGGATCGCCGCGGCCCTCGGGCCCCGCGAAGCCCTCGGTCGTGTCGACCAGCCGCACCCAGCGCCCCGCGGGCAGGTGCACGTCCCGCCCCTCGGGTCCGGCATTCATCGCCAGGAACAGCGTGCGGTCGTTGCGCCCGTGCAGGCTGACGGCCAGGGCGCGCCGCTCCGGGTCCTGCCAAGCCTCGGGCTCCATGTCCTTGCCCATCAGCCGGTGCCAGGTGGCGTAGCGCCCCTCGGAATTGTCGCCATGGGCGTGGAAGAAGCGGCGATAGGTCAGCAGGCTGCGCGAATGGCGCAGCGCGATCAGGCCCTGCACGAATTCCACGAAGGGATCGTCGGTCTTCGACCAGTCGAGCCAGTTGATCTCGCCGGGCTGGCAATAGGTGTTGTTGTTGCCGTCCTGGCTGCGCCCCTGCTCGTCGCCCATCAGGATCATCGGCGTGCCCTGGCTCAGCAGCAGGGTGGCCATCAGGTTGCGCCGCTGCCGGTCGCGCAGCGCGACGATCTCGGGGTCGTCGGTCGGCCCCTCGACCCCGTGGTTCCAGCTCAGGTTGTGCGAATGCCCGTCACGCCCGCCCTCACCATTGGCCTCGTTGTGCTTGTGGTTGTAGCTCACCAGGTCGGCCAGCGTGAAACCGTCATGGGCGGTGATGAAGTTGACGCTGGATTGCGGGCGGCGGCCGTCATGCTCGTAGATCTCGGCCGAGCCGAGGATGCGGTCGGCCAGCGCCGGGGCCTGCCCGGCATCGCCCTTCCAGAAGGCGCGCACCGTGTCGCGATACTGGTCGTTCCACTCGGCCCAGCCCGGGGGGAAATTGCCGACCTGGTAGCCGTCATTGCCGGTGTCCCAGGGCTCCGCGATCATCTTCACCGAGGACAAGACCGGGTCCTGCAGCACCGCGTCGAGGAAGGGCGCATGCGGGTCGAAATGGTCGCGCCGCCGCGCCAGCGTCGTGGTCAGGTCGAAGCGGAACCCGTCCACGTGGCACTGCTCGACCCAGTAGCGCAGGCTGTCCATGACCATCTGCAGCACGCGCCGATTGTCGAGGTTGAGCGAGTTCCCGGTGCCGGTCGTGTCGTAGTAATACCGCTTGTCGTCGCCCAGCAGGTAGTAGCTGGCATTGTCGATCCCGCGGAAGGACAGCGTCGGGCCCAGCTGATTGCCTTCGGCGGTGTGGTTGTAGACCACGTCGAGGATCACCTCGATATCGGCATCGTGGAGCCGGCGCACCATCACCCGGAACTCGTCCAGCGCACCGGGCTGCACGAGGTAGCGGGTCGCGGGGGCGAAGAACCCCATCGAGTTGTAGCCCCACCAATTGGTCAGGCCCTTGTCCAGCAGGTGCCGGTCGTCGGGAAAGGCGTGGATCGGCAGAAGCTCGACCGCGGTCACGCCCAGCTTCTTGAGATGCGCGATCGTGCCCGGCTGGGCCAGCCCCTCGAAGGTGCCGCGCAGCGGCTCGTCCACATGCGGCGCGCCCATCGTCATGCCGCCGACATGGGCCTCGTAGATCACCGTGCGGGCCCAGGTGGTCCGCAGCCGGCGGTCGCCGCCCCAGCTGGACGCATCCGGCGTCACCACGCATTTCGGCATCGAGGAGGCGCTGTCGCGGCGGTCGAAGCTCAGATCCTCGCGCCGGTGGCCGACCTTGTAGCCGAAGAGGCTGTCATGCCAGCGCAGCTCGCCCGAATGCGCCCGCGCATGCGGGTCCAGCAGCAGCTTGTGGGGGTTGAACCGGTGCCCCTCCTCGGGGGCGTAGGGCCCGTGCACGCGGTAGCCGTAGAGCTGCCCCGGCCGCACGTCCGGCAGATATCCGTGCCAGATCTGGTTGGTGTATTCCGGCAGCGGGATGCGCGCGATCTCGCGCTTGCCGGTGGGGTTGAACAGGCACAGCTCGACCTTTTCGGCATGGGCCGAGAACAGCGCGAAATTGGTGCCCGCCCCGTCCCAGGTGGCGCCAAGGCGCGCCCCGGTGCCGGGTTCGATGCGGTGGTCGGACGGCATGCTGCGGATCCTTCAGAAAGGGGGGCTCACGCGTCCGGTCTCAGGATCACGCAGGCAAGCGGTGGCAGGGTCAGGCTGGCCGAGACCGGCTGGCCGTGCCAGCCCTCGCCATCGGCCGACACCCGGCCACCGTTGCCCGAACCCGTACCGCCATATTCGGTTGCATCGGAATTGAAAATCTCCTTCCAGGCGCCGTCCGACGGCAGGCCCACCCGGAAATCCTCGCGCAGGACGGGCGCCATGTTGCAGATCACCGCGACCGCCGGGTCGCCGTCCCCGCCCATCCGCAGGAAGCTGAAGACGTTGTTGTCGGCATCGCCGCCGTCGATCCAGCGGAAGCCGGACGGATCGCAATCCAGCCGGTGAAGGCCGGGATTGTCGCGATAGACCCGGTTCAGGTCCCGCACCAGGCGCTGGATGCCCTTGTGGCTGTCGTCGTCGAGCAGGTGCCAGTCGAGGCTGCGATCGTGCGACCATTCCCGGTCCTGGCCGAATTCCGACCCCATGAAGAGCAGCTTCTTGCCCGGATGGGTCCACATCCAGCCCAGATAGGCGCGCAGGTTCGCGAATTTCTGCCAGCGGTCGCCCGGCATCTTGCCCAGGAGGCTGCCCTTGCCGTGCACGACCTCGTCATGGCTGATCGGCAGCACGAAATTCTCGCTGAAGGCGTAATGCAGCCCGAAGGTCATCTTGTCGTGGTGCCAGCGGCGGTTGATCGGGTCTTCCTGGATGTATTGCAGCGTGTCGTGCATCCAGCCCATGTTCCACTTGAAGTCGAAGCCGAGCCCGCCCTCGTCGACCGGGCGCGACACGCCCGGGAAAGCGGTCGACTCCTCGGCGATCGTCTGGCCGGTGCTGCGCTCGCCCACCTGGCGGTTCACGTCGCGCAGGAAATCGATCGCGTCCAAATTCTCGCGCCCGCCATGGCGGTTCGGGATCCATTCGCCGGCATCGCGCGAATAGTCGAGATAGAGCATCGAGGCGACGGCATCGACGCGCAGCGCGTCGACATGGAACTCGTTGAGCCAATAGAGCGCCGAGGCCCGCAGGAAGTTCGACACCTCGTTGCGCCCGAAATTGTAGATCAGCGTGTTCCAGTCCTTGTGGAAGCCCAGCCGCGGATCCTCGTGCTCGTAGAGCGCGGTGCCGTCGAAGCGCGCCAACCCGTGCTCGTCGGACGGGAAATGCGCGGGGACCCAATCCATGATGACGCCGATATCGCGCTGGTGCAGGTGATCGACCATCGCCGCGAAATCCCGCGGCTCGCCGAAGCGCGAGGTGGGGGCGAACATGCCGATGGGCTGATAGCCCCAGGATGGCGCGAAGGGGTGCTCGGAGAGCGGCAGGAACTCCACATGAGTGAAGCCCATCTCCTCGACGTAATCGGCCAGCATCGGGCCGACCTCGGCATAGGACAGCATACGGTCGTCATCGCCGCGCCGCCACGAGCCCAGATGCACCTCGTAGATCGAGACCGGCTTGCCGCGCAGATCCTCGCGGCCCTTCTTCGTCCAGGCACCGTCGCCCCAGGGCCGGTCCATCGGTGCGGCCACAATCGAGGCGTTGCCCGGCGGCACCTCCATCCGGAAGGCCAGCGGATCGGCCTTCAGCGGCAGCACCTCGCCGTACGCGCCGACGATCTCGAACTTGTAGATCTCGCCCGGGCCCATGCCAGGCACGAACAGCTCCCACAGCCCGCCGCCCAGACGCTTGCGCATCGGGTGGCGGCGCCCGTCCCAGGCGTTGAAATGGCCCACGACGCTGACCCGACGGGCGTTCGGCGCCCAGAGGCCGAAGCTGACGCCCTCGACCCCCTCATGGCTGCAGACATGCGCGCCGAGCTTCGTCCACAACTCCTCGTGCCGGCCCTCGGCCAGCAGGTATTCGTCCATCTCGCCCAGCACCGGCCCGAAGCGGAACGGATCCTCCTTCTCCCAGACATGCTCGCCCGCGCGCAGGCGCAGCCGGTAGGCGGGCATCGCCTTGCGGCGTGCGAAACGGGTGTGGAACACGCCCTCGGGATGGATCCGCTCCAGCGCCGCCAGCACCTTGCCCTTGGCGTCGATGGCCTCGACCTCGCCCGCATCGGGGGCGAAGACGGTCAGGGCCGGGCGGCCCGCGTCCGCATGCGGGCCCAGCACCGCGAACGGGTCGCTCAGCCGGCCGCGCACGATCGCCTCTAGCGTGGCCTCGTCATGCGGCGCCGCGGGCGCGGCGGCCTCGGGCGCGGGTTTCGCTGCGGATTTCGCGCGCGGTTTGCGGGGGGCCTTCGGCTTGGTGGGGGCGCTCATGTTTCGTCCTCCATGACATGCAGGATGCCCTTCAGGGGCACGTCGATCCATGCGGGTCGGAAATTGCGTTCGTAATCGACCTCGTAGGCCGCCTTGCGCAGGACATGCAGGTCCAGGAGCGCGTCCTCGAAGGCCCGGTCGGCGGGGCGGACGGGCGCGTCGCCCATCGTGTCGCGCCAGCCTTGCAGGAACGCGCCCGCCGTGCGCGCGCGCCAGTCGGCGACCTGCGCCAGCGCCCGCTCCGGGTCGGCCCCGCCCTCGATCCGGCGGTCCAGCGCCGTCCAGAGCGCGTAGTCGAAGCTGCGCAGCATCCCCGCTACGTCCCGCAGCGGCGAGGACTTGGCCTGCCGCTCGGCCAGGCTGCGCGACGGCTCGCCCTCGAAATCGATGATGGCGAGGTCGTTCTGCGCCACGAGGACCTGGCCCAGGTGATAGTCGCCATGTACGCGGCAGGCCGCGCCCGAGGGCGTCATCGCCCCCAGCCGCGCGATCCGCGCCAGGATGTCGACCTGTCGGGCCTTGACCCGTTCGGCCAGCCCGACCGCCTCGCCCTCCAGCGCGGCAGGGTCCAGCGCGTCGAGCGTGCGGGCCACCTCGTCGCGGGTCTCCCGGACCAGCGCGGCCAGGCCCTCGGCATCCAGCGGCTCGGTTCCGAAGGCGCCATCCCCGGAAGCAAGCGCGAGGTGCATCTCGGCCGTGCGCTGTCCCAGCAGCGTGCCAAGATCCACCGCGCCCAGCGCCAGGATCCGGTCGTCGCCCGCGCGCCCGACCTCGCGGGCCTCCATCTCGCGGTCCAGCCCCTCGGTCACGAAGGACCAGGCATCGCCCTGGTTCGGCACGTATTCCGACGCGGCCGCCAGGATCGTCTCGGTGCCGTCATCGGCGGTCCAGGCGATGGTGCCCAAGAGCTTGGGCGTGCCCTCGAAATCCGTCTCCTCGGTCAGGAAGCGCGCCACCTCGATATCGGGCTGCACGCCCTCGCGGACGCGACGGTAGAGCTTCAGCACCAGCTGGTCCGAGAAGGCGACCGAGGCGTTCGACTGCTCGGCGCCCAGGAGCCGCGGCTCGCCCGCGGTCTCGTCATCGGGCAGGTTCTGGCCCGCGAAGACCAGCTTGCCGCCCGGGCCCGCGATCTCGGCGCCGTCGCGCATCGCACCGAGCAGGGCGCGCGCCATCTCCTCGTCGGAGGCGCCGTCCATCAGCGCGCCGACCTGGTTGGTCCGCCGCAGCTTGGCCAGCGTCGCCGGCAGGCGCGGCGACAGGCTCAGCGCGCCCTCGTCCCAGACCGCCGAGAGCGGCAGGAAATAGCTCTGCGTCGCGCCGCCGGTTTCCACATCGGCGACGGCCAGCATGTGCTTGCCCTCGCCCAGCTCGCCCATCTGGCGCAGATCGACCGAGCTCACGCCCCGGCCCTTGCCCGCGAACCAGCGCTGCAGCTCGATATAGCGGGGCAAGCTGCCGGACAGGAACTGCTTGCCCTCGCGGCCCGACAGCGCCGTCGACAGCGTGCCGTCCCGCGTCGTCATGGTGACGAAATCGGGCAGGACGGGCGTGGCCGGCATGTGCCAGTCGGGCGCCTCCTCCTCGGTGGCCAGCTTGAACCAGAAGAAGCCGTAGGCCGGCAGCGTCAGCATGTAGGGCAGCTCGCCCACCGGCGGGAAGGGCGACTGGCCGACCAGCTCGACCGGCACGCGGCCTTGGTAGCGGCTCAGGTCGATCTCCACGGCCTGCGGCGCGCGGCTCAGATTGGCGACGCAGAGCACCGCCTCGTCGCCCTCCGAGCCCGGCTCGGCCTCCTTGGCGCGGCGGATATAGGCCAGCACCTTGCGGTTCGCCGGATAGAGCAGGTCGATCTCGCCGCGTCCGAAGACGTCGTGCTTCTTGCGCACCGTCACCATGCGCCGCATCCAGTTCAGCAGCGACGAGGAGGAGGCCGCCTGCGCCTCGACATTCACGGCCTCGTAGCCATGAACCGGGTCCTGGATCGTCGGCAGATACAGCCGCTGCGGATCGGCGCGGCTAAAGCCCGCGTTGCGGTCGGCCGACCATTGCATCGGCGTGCGCACCCCGTCCCGGTCGCCCAGGTAGTAGTTGTCGCCCATCCCGATCTCGTCGCCGTAATACATGATCGGCGTGCCCGGCATCGACAGCAGCATCGAGTTCAGAAGCTCGATCTTGCGCCGGTCGTTGCCCATCAGCGGCGCCAGCCGGCGGCGGATCCCCATGTTGATCCGCGCCCGCTTGTCGGAGGCGTAGGTCTCCCACAGGTAATCCCGCTCGCGGTCGGTCACCATTTCCAGCGTCAGCTCGTCATGGTTGCGCAGGAAGATGCCCCATTGGCAGTCCTCGGGGATCTCGGGCGTCTGGCGGATGATGTCGGTGATCGCGTGCCGATCCTCCTGCGCCACGGCCATGTACATCCGCGGCATCAGCGGGAAGTGGAATCCCATGTGGCACTCGTCGCCCTCGCCAAAATAGGGGCGGGTGTCCTCGGGCCACTGGTTGGCCTCGGCCAGCAGCATCCGGCCCGTGTAATGCGCGTCGAGGTCGCGGCGGATCGCCTTCAGCACCTCGTGGGTCTCGGGCAGGTTCTCGTTATTGGTGCCGTCGCGCTCGACCAGGTAGGGGATCGCGTCCAGCCGCAGCCCGTCCACGCCCTTGTCGAGCCAGAAATGCATGACGTCGATGACGGCTTCGAGCACCTTCGGATTGTCGAAATTCAGGTCCGGCTGGTGGTCGAAGAAGCGGTGCCAGTAGAACTGCCCGGCCACCGGGTCCCAGGTCCAGTTGCTGTCATGGGTGTCGTTGAAGATCACCCGGGTCTTGTCCATCCACTTGGACGGATCGTCCGACCAGACGTAGAAATCGCGCTCGGGGCTGCCCTTGGGGGCGTGCCGGGCGCGCTGGAACCACTCGTGCTGGTCGCTGGTGTGATTGATGACCAGCTCGGTGATGACCTTCAGCCCGCGGCGATGGGCTTCGGCGACGAAGGCGTCGAAATCCTCCAGCGTGCCGTATTGCGGGTTCACCGCCTTGTACTCGGCGATGTCGTAGCCGTCGTCGCGCAGCGGCGAGGGATAGAAGGGCAGAATCCACACGGCGGTCGCGCCAAGGCTCTGGATATGGTCGAGCCGCTGCATCAGCCCGGCGAAGTCGCCGATGCCGTCGCTGTTGGAATCCTGGTACGCCTTCACGTGGCACTGGTAGATGATCGCGTCCTTGAACCAGTCCTCCCGGTCCGCGTCGGCGATGATGGTATGAGCTGGGGCGTTCATCGTGCGGCTCCGGGTGGGGTCAGTTTCCAGATGGCGTAGGGACGGTTCCAGGGATCCAGCGCCAGCCTGTGATCACGGCCGTGCCAGGTGAAGCTGTTGCCGTGGATCAGGTCCTGCACCTCGATCGAGGCATCTTCCGGCAGCCCGAACTCCCAGAGCGGGACCTCGAAGCCGAACTCGGCGCCGGCATGGGGGTCCAGCAGCACGTGGAACAGCACCGCGTTCCCGGTCGCCGGATCGTGGCGCAGCCAGCTCAGCACCCGGTCGTCATGGGCGGGCACGAAGGACAGGTTGCGCATGTCGCGCATCGCCGGCTGCTCGCGCCGGATGCGGTTGATCAGCCGCACGTCGTCCTTGATGTTGTCGGCCGCATCGAGATCGCGATGGCGCAGCTGGTATTTCTCGCTGTCGAGATACTCCTCCTTGCCGGGCATCGGCGCGCCCTCGCAGAATTCGAACCCCGAATAGAGCCCCCAGTTGCCCGCCAGCCCCGCCGCCAGGATCGCGCGGGTGCGGAACCCGGGACGCCCGCTGGTCTGCAGCATCACCGGATTGATGTCGGGCGTGTTGACGAAGAAATTCACGCGCATGTAGTCCGCGCATTCCGTCGTCGTCAGCTCGGTCAGATACTCCGCCAGCTCCTGCTTGGCGTTGCGCCAGGTGAAATAGCTGTAGCTCTGGTTGTAGCCGAGCTTCGCCAGCCGCTTCATCACCTTGGGCCGGGTGAAGGCCTCGGCCAGGAAGACCGCCTCGGGATGGGTCTTGCGGACCTCCGCGATCAGCCATTCCCAGAACGGGAAGGGCTTGGTGTGCGGGTTGTCGACGCGGAAGCTGACGACGCCGTGCTCCGCCCAGAACAGGAACATGTCCAGCACCGCGTGCCAGAAGGGCAGGTTCGGGCTGCCATCGTCCATGTAGTAGCGGAAATTGACGATATCCTCGTATTTCTTCGGCGGGTTCTCGGCGTATTTGATGGTGCCGTCGGGGCGCCATTCGAACCATTCGGGATGCTCGGCGATCCAGGGGTGGTCGGGCGAGGCGTTCAGCGCGATGTCCAGCGCCACGTCGAGGCCCGCGTCGTTGGCCTTGGCCACCAGCCGGTCGAAATCCGCCAGCGTGCCCAGCTCGGGATGCACCGCCATGTGCCCGCCCTCGGGCGAGCCGATGGCATAGGGCGAACCCACGTCGCCCGGCGCGGCGGTCAGCGTGTTGTTCTTGCCCTTGCGGTTCGTGCGCCCGATCGGGTGAATCGGCGGGAAATAGAGCGTGTCGAAGCCCAGGTCGGTCACGTAGCCAAGATGCGTCTCGACATCAGCGAAGGTGCCGTGCCGGCCGTCCCCGCCCCAGGAGCGGGGGAACAGCTCGTACCAGGCCGAGAAGGCCGCGGCTTCGCGGTCGACCCAGACCGGCATCGGCGGCGATTGCGTCAGGTTCGCGCGCGGCCCGATGCGCTGCATCAGCGCCGCCGTCTCCTCCGACAGCAGCGCGTGCTGCGCATCCTTGCCCTTGGCGGCGGCTCTCAGCGCCTTGAGCGCCTCGCCATCCGCGCCGCGTGCGCGGATACCCTTCAGAATGTCGCGCGCCTCCTGCAGTTCGGTGGCGACGGATTGGCCGGCGGCGACCTTCTTGCCGGTGTCCCGCGCCCAGGTCGCGAAGACGTCGCGCCAGGCGAGGATGGTGAAATGTGCGGGCCCGGGCCCGTCGAACCGCGCCTCGCCCGTCCAGCGATCGTTGACCGCATGGGTCAGCGCGATCTCGGACGGTTCCCGGCCCGGCAGGTCGATCAGCGCGGCGGCGCCCAGCACCTCGTGCCCGTCCGCGAAGATGTCGGCGGCGATCGCCACCGGCCAGTCGGCCACCACTTTGGCGGCGAAGCGGCCCGCATCGACGGCGGGTTCGATCGCCTCGATGGCGAGTCGGACAGAGGTCAGGGCGGCCGGCGGGTCGGCGCGCTTTGCGGATTTCGGGGCCTTCGTGACGGCTTTCGGCTGTCGCGTCATATCTCCCTCGTCGTCGTTATGCCGCTCTCGTCGCAGTTGGCGGCTCGAATGGATGAACGAACGCCCTTTGCACTATGTTCCGCAATCCCGGGGTCAACCCCCGCGCGGGTTCAACCCGCAATTGCACGCATGTCGGGGTCCAGACCTGCCCACCAATCCGCGTATGTGCTGTTTTTCGGGGCCTTCCGCGTCTCGTCCGGGGCGCCATCCGTCCACCAGACCGGGCCGCGCTCGCCGAGCCGTTCCTTGGCGGCCTGCACCCGGTCGCGCGCGGCGCGGGTCTCCGCCTTGGTGGCCGCGTCGCGCACCGCGCGCCGCGCGGCCATCAGGTCGCGGACGGCCGCCTTTCGCTCGGCTTCGGGCAGGGCCGGGTCGCTGCGGCGCCAGAGCCGGCCCTTGGCCACGAAGTAGCGGCCATCGGGCGTGACGGGATAGTCGGGCATGGGTTGGAGATAGGGCCGGAGACGCCCCGTCGAGGGGCTGCGCCCGCACCGGGCCGGGCGTCGCATCGGACATGACGGCCCGCCGAGGCGCGCCGTCACACCATCCGGATGACCTTCGGATCCAACGCCAGCACGTAGCCCTGCCGCGTGATGTTGCGGATCAGGAGGTGAGTCACGATCTGGTTGCCCAGCGCGTCGCGCAGGCGCTTGATCCGCGTGGCCCCCGCCGCCTCGTCGCAATCCGCCTCGGGCCGGCCCGAGATCATCGACTCGATCTGCGCGCCGGTCAGCATGTCGCCGTCCAGCCGCGCCTCGGCCAGCACGCTCAGCGTCTCCATCGCGGCATCGGTCAGCTTCAGCTCGATATCGTTCAGCATCACCGCGTTCTCGGCCCGGGCCAGCACCAGCGAGGTCACCTGGATGCCCGAGCGCTCGATCTCGCCCATGCGCCGGTTCAGCGTCACGATGGCCAGCAGCAGCACCACGCAGGCGATCAGCAGCGCGGTGGCGAAGACCAGCAGCACGAAGATGATCGTGCGATAGCTCGCCAGAACGTCCGAGAAGGCGGTGCCGGATTGCGCCAGCACCTCCAGAAGCCCGATCTCGGCGCGGCCGGTCAGGTCGGCTTCCACGAACAGCCGCTCGACCCGGGCGTTGAAGGCGTTGGCGTCGGGCAGGGTCGCGAACAGGAAGATCGCCGCCGCGCCCAGGATCAGGACGATGGCGGCGATGCCGACGCCGACGATCCGCGCCGAGGCGGCCCGCGTCTCAGTAACGGAGGAAGAATTCGCCGGCACTGTCTCTCCTATCTTCCAGCCCCTCGGGGCCGAACACGGACGTCACCTGCAGCAACTGCCAGCCATCGGCAAGCCGCTGCGCCAGAATGGCGGCGGCGGCGGCCGGATCGCAAGCGTCATCGGGGATCTCGATGACGCCGTAATGCAGTTGCAGGGGGTCGTCCTTCTTCGCCTTGTAATCGGCATAGCAGGCCGCCCCGGCCGGTGAGGCGAGGCAGGCGAGCAGGATGAGGGTCAGTGCGGGTTTCATGCTTTCCCTGATGGGGGATCGGGGCCGCGCAGGCAATATCCTCCGCGCGGCTATGCGATGACAGCAGCGCGTTATTGAGGGACCGAGCCCGGCGGGGCGAAGACCGGGTTGTCCCATCCAGGACACACCGACACTGCCCGAGGAGACCCGCCATGACCCGTCCGATACTCGCCGCGATCCTGTCCGCCGCGCTGGCCCTGCCCGCGACCGTGACGCCCGCCGCCGCCGATTCCCGCGACGTGGCCCGCGTGCTCGGGGGCCTCGCCGTGCTCTACATCCTCAAGGAAGCGATCGAGCGGGACCGCGCCCGCGCCGCCCCGGTCAGCCGCGCGCCGATCTACCAGCCGCGCCGCCATGCGCCGCGCAGCGCTCCGCGGCCCCAGCGCCGCGACCGCTTCGACGTCAAGATCCTGCCCGAGCGCTGCTTCCGCAGCTTCGAGACCCGCCGCGGCACGGTCCGGGGCTACGGCGCGCGCTGCATGCAGAACGCGGTCGCCCGGCCCGGCCTCCTGCCGCCGCAATGCATCGAACAGATCCGGACCGTTCGCGGTCCGCGCAACCTCTACCGTGCGCGCTGCCTGCGGCGCGACGGCTGGGCTCCCCGCACCGCACGTCGTTGACTTCGCGTTGACGCACCGCCGGGAGGGGAGGCAGGGTCGGCGTCATGCCGGCCCTGCCACCCGACTTTTCGCATGAGCGCGCCGCCCTGGACCGGGGCGCGCGCGTCGTCGCCGGGCTCGACGAGGTCGGCCGCGGGCCCTGGGCCGGGCCGGTCGTGGCCTGCGCCGCCCGCCTGACCGGCCCCGCCCCCGCGGGCCTGACCGACAGCAAGAAGCTCACCGCCGCGCGCCGCGCCGCGCTGGTGCCCCTGCTGGAGGCCTGCTGCGAGTTCGGCTTCGGCGAGGCCAGCGTCGCCGAGATCGACGCGCTCAACATCCGCCGGGCCACGCATCTGGCCATGCGGCGCGCCGTCGCCGCCCTGCCTGTCCCGCCCGACCACCTGCTGATCGACGGCAATGACTGCCCCGACTGGGTCGATTGTCCCCGGGACGTGATCATTGGCGGCGATGCGCGGTCTTTGTCGATCGCGGCGGCCTCGGTCCTCGCCAAAACACGGCGGGATCAAGGCATGGTGGCGCTGGCGCAACAATTTCCCGGCTACGGCTGGGAGCGCAACGCCGGATACGGCACCGCCGCCCATCGCGCCGGGCTCGAAACGCTGGGCGTGACACAACATCATCGGCGTAGCTTCGCCCCCATCCGCAAGATATTGTGTCCAACCGCGTGACACGATCTTGCCGCAATCTGCCTGTGGACCGTTAACCCACAGCCCGCCATCTTGGGCCTCACAACAAATTGGCGACCCCGGCAAACGGGGCGCCGGCATGAGGCGACAGAGACATGGCAAGACCCGCATCGGGAGCGTCCGCGCTTCCGCTCGACACGATATTGCCCGGCGAATGCGCCGCGGCGATGGACGCGCTCCCCGAGAATTCCGTCGACCTGATCTTCGCCGACCCCCCCTACAACCTGCAGCTCAAGGGCGACCTGCACCGGCCCGACAATTCCACCGTGGACGCGGTGGACGACGCCTGGGACCAGTTCGACAGCTTCGCCGCCTACGACGCCTTCACCCGCGACTGGCTGCGCGCCGCGCGGCGCGTGCTCAAGCCCGATGGCGCGCTCTGGGTGATCGGCAGCTACCACAACATCTTCCGCGTCGGCGCGGCGGTGCAGGATGCCGGGTTCTGGCTCCTGAACGACGTGGTCTGGCGCAAGACCAACCCGATGCCGAACTTCCGCGGCAAGCGGCTGACCAACGCGCATGAGACGCTGATCTGGGCCTCGCGCTCCGAGGGCTCGAAGTACAAGTTCAACTACGAGGCGCTGAAGGCCCTGAACGAGGGGGTGCAGATGCGCTCCGACTGGACCTTCCCGATCTGCACCGGACACGAGCGGCTCAAGAACGCACGCGGCGAGAAGGCACATCCGACCCAGAAGCCCGAGGCGCTGCTGCACCGGCTTCTGGTCGCCACGACCGATCCGGGCGACGTGGTGCTCGATCCGTTCTTCGGCACCGGCACGACCGGCGCCGTCGCCCGCGCGCTGGGCCGCCACTATATCGGGATCGAGCGCGAGGCCGAGTATCGCGACCTCGCCGCCGCCCGCATCGCCGATGTCCGCCCCTACGAGGCCGCGGCGCTCAAGGTCACCACCTCCAAGCGCGCCGCCCCGCGCGTGCCCTTCGGCCAGCTGGTCGAGCGCGGCATGCTGCGCCCGGGCGAGGAGCTTCTGTCCGGCAATGGCCGCTTCCGCGCCAAGGTGCGCGCCGACGGCACGCTCGCGGGCGAGGGCGTCATGGGCTCGATCCACCAGGTCGGCGCCGCCTACGAGGGCGCGCCGTCCTGCAACGGCTGGACCTATTGGCACTTCAAGCGCGAGGGCAAGCGCGTGCCCATCGACGCGCTGCGCCAGCAGATCCGCGACGAGATGGGCGACCCCACGGGCTGATCCCCAACCAGGTACCGCCTGCGCCCGCTGTCCAATGTCCGGCGGGCGCACCTTGACCCCTGCCCGGCCCTGCCGGTGCGGGGGTCCTTTTTGTCTAGGCCGGGCCTTCGGTGATCAGGACCAGCGCGCCCGCCGCCCCGTCGCGTCGGGCCGCCGCCAGACCCGCCGCGCCCGACGCGGTGGTCGGCAGCCCCAGCGCCCCGGCGTCGCCGGCTGCCGCGCGGGCCTCCGCATCGCTGACCGTCGCGTAGCCTACGCCGGCCCGCGCCAGCATCTCCACCGCCAGCATCGACGGCGCCTTGCAATCCAGCCGCCCCATCTCCGAGACCGGGCCCGCCACCGTCACCGACCGCCCCGCCGCGGCACTCGCCGCGAGGCAGGCGGCGGCCTCGGGCTCGACCACGACGATCTCGGGCTGCACCGGCCAGTCGGCGCGGATCGTCTCGGCCATCGCGGCGGCCAGACCGCCCACGCCGGCCTGCAGATAGACCCGGGCGGGCCAGTCGCCCGCGGGCCCGATCTGCTCGCGCAACTCGCGCGCGATCACCGTGTATCCCTCCATCACCAGCCGGGGCGGCTCGGTATAGCCGGGCCACGACCCGTCGGCGAGATGCGTGGCGCCGCTCGCCTCCGCATCGGCGATGGCCGCCGCCACGCTCGCCTCGTAATCCGCGCCCGACCGGACGACCTCGGCCCCCTTCGCGCGCAGCCGGTCGGCGAAGCCCTCGCTCACCGTGGCCGACAGGTGGACCCGCGCCGCGGCGCCGAAGAGCCGCGCGCCCGCAGCGACCGACAGCCCGTGATTGCCCGCGCTGGCGCAGGTGAAGACCCGGCCCCGGCCGGCCCGCCCGGAGGCCAGCGCGGCGAGATCGCCGCCCAGCAGCGCGGCCACCGCATAGACCCCGCCCAGCGCCTTGAACGCGCCCAGCCCCATCCGGTCGGAATCGGCCTTCAGCATCAGCCCGTCCGCGCGCCGCAGCGGCGTCGCGCGATGCGCCGGGCACTGCGCGAGAAGCCCCAGGGGCCGGTCCGGATCGAGCAGACGCGTCATCACAAACGAAAAGGGCGCCCCCGAGGGAGCGCCCTTTCCAAGTCTATGTGCGGTCCGGTCCGGATCAGTCCGAAGCGACGGCGGCGGCCAGCAGGACCAGCGCCAGGAGCGGAACCACGATGCCGGCGGACGAGGACGAGGTGTCCTCGACGATGACCACGGGCTCGACCGGGGCGGGCTCGATATTGCCGGCGAACGCGGTGAGCGGGGCGGCCGTCAGAGCGGCGGCGAGAGCAAGTTTCTTCATTGTATCCTCCAAGATACGCCATCGGTGAGGCGTCAGTTGCCACACCATATGGCACCCAAGACTGTACCTCGTGCGAGTCCGTTAAACAGTTACGCCTGGGCATTGCAACGACTGCGAAAGCCCGAAAACGCGACGGGCGAAGGGCTTGTCAAATAAGCAACACCTGCGTTCCGACCCGCGACATGGCGAAAACCTCGGCGATATGCTCGTTGTAGAGCCCGATGCATCCCGAGGACGAGCGCCGCCCGATCTTGCGCGTGTCATGGGTGCCGTGGATCCGGTAATAGGTCCATCCGAGATACAGCGCATGGGTCCCCAGCGGGTTGTCCGGACCTGGCGGCACGACCGCCGGCCACTCGGGATTGCGCCGCCGCATGTTGGGCGTCGGCCGCCAGGTCGGACCCACCACCTTCTGCACCACGCGCGTGCGCCCGCGGCGCGTCATCTCCTCGGTCATCGGCACAGAGGAGGGGTACAGGTGATAACCCCCGCCCTCGTCCCACATATGCAGCGCGCGGCTGTCGATATCGACCAGGATCGCGCCGCCCTGCAGGCTCGGGAAATGCGCGCGCCAGTCATGCGCCCGGAAGCTCGCCAGGTTGCGGCGCGCGGTCGAGGCGGTGACGTCGGCCTCCATCTGCACGGTGTCGGGTAGGCCCTGGCCCAGCGCGGGGCCCGCCAGCGCGGCGGCGCCTCCGGCCAGAAGGGCGCGACGGTTCATTCGGCGCATGCGATCTCTCCCCTGTTCTGCCGGGACCCGGCCCCCGGCGCGAATTGTTACGGCAGGTTACGGCCTGGACCGCCCCGCCTCAAACAATCCGCAACCCCTTGGCCGGGTTCCGCCCGCAGGCCGCCGGCGGGATTTGCCATGCCCCCTGCTCCGCGATAGGTCGGACCCGATCGCGCCAAGGACTTGGGAAGACCGACATGAATCGCCGCACCGCCCTGATCCTGATGGGAAGCTCCGCCCTCGCCGCCTGCGCCCCGCCGCCCCCGGCGCTGGGGCCCGACGGCCGGCCCCTGCCCAAGCTCTACCGGATCTCGGCGTCCGATGGCGAACGCATCCCCTTCCGCGTGCTCGATTCGGTCAACGCGCTGCGCCAGGGCGCGGGCGTCGCCGCGCTGCAGCTCGACCCCAACCTCTCGGCCGCCGCCGCCACCCACTCGCGGGACATGTCGCTGCAGAACCGGCCCTGGCACTTCGGCTCCGACGGCTCGTCGCCGATCGACCGCGCCCGGCGCGTCGGCTATTCGGGTCGCCTGCTGGGCGAGGCCATCTCCGAGACCTACGAATCCGAGCTCGAGACCGTCGCGGCCTGGATGCAGGAAACCGGCGCCCGCCGCGTGATCCTCGACCCCGACGCCCGCAGCATGGGCTTCGCCTATTTCCAGGAGCCCAACGGCAAGATCTGGTACACGCTCACCGTCGGGACCTGAACCTCAGGGAAAGATATCGATCGGCGTGCCGTCCTCGACCATCGCGTAGATCTTCTTCATCTCGCGATTGCTGACGGCGATGCACCCGGCGGTCCAATCCTCGCCCCGACCGCGCCGCTTGTCGCCCCAGCCGTGGATGAAGATGTCGCCGCCGGGCTTCAGCCCACGGCTCGACGCGAATTCCAGGTCGGCCGCGTTGGGATAGTCGATCCCGATCGAGAGGTAGAAGCTGGAATTCGGGTTGCGCCGGTCGATCGTGTAGCGCCCCTCCGGCGTCCGCCCGTCGCCCTCGAACTGCTTGTGCCCCTCGGCGGTGAAGCCGAGCTGGATCTCGAAGGCTTCCAGCACCTGGTCGTGATGCATCAGGTACATTCGGCGATTGGCCTTCTGCACCTCGACCCGGGTCACCTGGGGTCCGTCATAGGATATGAACTTGCTGCTGCACGCCGAAAGCGTGAACGCGACGCCTGCCAGAAGCGCCGCCCTGCGGGTCATCTTCGTCATCTGCCTGCCTGTGGTCTGTGTCGTTGCACTGTCCGGGGGCGAGCCTAGCCGATTCCCGCGCCCGGCGAAACGATCCACAGGGCCGCGGCCTCAGCTTTCGCGCTCCTGTCGCAACAACGCCGCAAGCCCCGCGCGATAGTCCGGATAGGCGAGCCGCACGCCCAGCTCATCCTTGATGCGGTCGTTCCGGACGCGTTTCGACTCGGCATAGAAGCTGCGCGCCATCGGCGACAGCTCGGCCGCGTCGAAATCCACCGCCTCCGGCAGCGGCAGGCCGAGCAATTCCGCCGCATGGGCGATCACGTCCTGCGGCGGGGCCGGGTCGTCGTCGCAGAGATTGTAGATCCGCCCGCCCGGATGCGGCGCCGCGATCGAGGCCTCCAGCACGCGGGCGATATCCTCGACATGGATGCGGCTGAACACCTGGCCCGGCTTCACGATCCGCCGCGCCGTGCCCTCGCGCACCTTGGCGAAGGGCCCGCGCCCGGGCCCGTAGATGCCGGCCAACCGGAAGATATGCAGCGGTGCGCCCGTCCGGTCGCAGATCGCCTGCCACGCGGCCTCGGCCTCGACCCGCATCCGGCCCCGCCGGGTCGCGGGCGCCAGCGGTGTGTCCTCATCGACCCAGCCGCCCGCATGGTCGCCATAGACGCCCGTCGTCGACAGGTAGCCGACCCAGCGCATGGCGCCCAGATGCGTCTCTAACGCAGGGGAATAGGCGTTCAGAACCGGGTCGCCCTCGGGCCCCGGCCCGGCCGAGACGAGCACGTGATCGGCCCGCGCCAGCGCCGGGCCGATCTCGGCGCCGAAGTTCAGCGGCTCGACCCCCTCGGCGCGCAGGGCCGCGGCCTTCTCCTCCGACCGGGTGGTGCCGATCACGGTCCAGCCCCGGGCCAGCAGGCGCGGCGTGAGCGCGCGGGCGGAATAGCCGTGCCCGAAGCTCAGCAGGCAGCTCACGACAACCGCTCCACCGCCCAGCGCGCGGCATCGGCCACCGCGGCGTCGCCATCGTCGCACAGGTCCTGCGCCACCGGTTTCAGGCGCGCGGACCCGGAATTCCCGATCGCGTAGCAGACGTTGCGCACCATCCGGTCGCGGCCGATCCGCTTGATGGGCGAGCCCGCGAAGCGCGCGCGGAACCCCGCATCGTCCAGCCCCGCCAGATCGGCCAGCGCCGGCGCGCGATGCGGCCCGTGATAGCGTATGTCGGCGGCCTCCACCGCGAACTTGTTCCACGGGCAGACGGCCAGGCAGTCGTCACAGCCATAAATCCGGTTGCCGAGGCCCGGCCGCAGCGCGGGATCAACCGGGCCCCTATGCTCGATCGTCAGATAGGAGATGCAGCGCCGCGCATCGAGGCGGAAGGGCGCGGGGAAGGCGTCGGTCGGACAGATGTCCAGGCAGCGCGTGCAGCTCCCGCAATGCTCGCCCTCGGGCGCGTCGGGGGGCAGCTCCAGCGTGGTGAAGATCGCGCCCAGGAAGACCCAGTTGCCGAAATCGCGGCCCAGCAGGTTGGTGTGCTTGCCCTGCCAGCCGATCCCCGCGGCCTGCGCCAGCGGCTTCTCCATCACCGGGGCAGTATCGACAAAGACCTTCACCTCGCACTCCGCCTCGGCCACCATCCAGCGCGCGACCCGCTTCAGCGCCTTCTTGACCAGGTCGTGGTAATCGCGCCCCTGCGCATAGACACTGATCGCCCCGTGTTCGGGACGATCCAGGTCCGCAAGCGGGTCGTGATCGGGCGCGTAGCTATGGGCCAACATCACCACCGACCGCGCCGCGGGCCAGAGGCTCGCCGGGTCGCCCCGCCAGGCCGCCCGCTCGGTCATCCAGGCCATGCCCCCGTGATGCCCGTCATCGAGAAACTGCCGCAGCCGGACCTTCGCATCGGGGATGGCGTCAGGGCGGCAGACGCCCAGGGACACGAAGCCCGCCGCCCGCGCCTCCGCCGCCAACCTCTCCCGAAGCGCCGTGCCCCCGCCCGTCTCCGTCACGAAGTGTTAAGGTTAACGCGCCCCCTCCCCACCATCACGGGTCCGGAGATATTCATTTCGGGACGACCACGACAGATGCACGGCCCGCGCGACGCGGCCACGTCAGAAATCCAGATCGGCGTAATGCCCCGCGGGGCGGAAGCCCGGCACGACATCCGCCAGGATCGAGCGGAAGGCCGGGCGCGACTTGATCTTGGCGTACCAGTCCCGCACCGCCTGATTGCGGTTCCAGTCCACGTCCGAGCTGTAGTCGAGACAGCTCAGATGCGCCGCCGCCGCGAAATCCGCGAGCGACATCTCGGCCCCCGCGAGCCAACGGTTCCGGTCCAGCAGCCATCCCATATAGTCGAGATGGAAGCGGATCGCCTTGACCCCGCTCTTGACGTTCGCCCCGTCGGGATAGCCCTGCCGCGTCAGCTTCTTGTTGATCCGCTCGTAGACCAGCTTCGACGTCACCTCCTGGTGGAACTTGTCGTCGAACCAGCCCACCAGCCGCCGCACCTCGGCCCGCGCGGCGGGCTCCTTCGGCATCAGCGCGGGCTCGGGCACCGTCTCCTCGAGATATTCGCAGATCGCGCCGCTATCGGGCAGCGTCAGCCCGTCGATCCGCAGCACCGGGACCTTGCCCGCCGGGTTGCGGCGCAAAAATTCCGGCGCAGCCTCCCAATAGGGCTCGTCGATCAGCTCCACCTCCAGCTTCTTCTCGGCCAGCACGAGGCGCACCTTGCGGCTGAACGGGGACAGGCGGAACTGGTGAAGCTGGATCATGATGGCACGGGAATGCCCCGCGCGGCGGCGCTTTTCAATCCTCGAAGCAGGCCGCGCGACCGTCGGCGCGGATCGTCGCCGCGCCATCGGCGACGCGCGCCGACTTGCGGCGGATCGGCTCCGAGGGCCGCGCCGCGTCGCGGTCCTTCGGCGCCGGCAGGATCGCCGCGATCCGCGCCGCCTGCCCCGGGCTCAGATCGGCGGCATCGACGCCGAACCAATGCCGCGCCGCGGCCTGCGCGCCGAACACGCCCTCGCCCGTCTCGGCCACGTTGAGATAGACCTCCAGGATCCGCCGCTTCGGCCAAAGCGCCTCCATCAAAGGTGTGATCACGGTCTCCAGCGCCTTGCGCGGCCAGGACCGGCCCTGCCAGAGAAAGGCGTTCTTCACCACCTGCTGGCTGATGGTCGAGGCGCCGCGCGCGGCCCCCGCCTCGATCGCGTCGCGGATCGCGTCGACGTCGAAGCCCCAATGCAGGCAGAAATTCGCGTCCTCCGCCGCCACCACCGATCGGGCCAGCGCGGGCGCGATCGCGTCGAGGTCGCGCCATTCCTGCGCCACCGCCCCCAGCCGCAGCCGCTCCGACAGCATGTAGGGCGTCGTCGGCGGGTCGATCCAGCGATAGGCCGCCACCCAGAGCACCACCAGAACCGCCACCCCGATCGCCCCGCGCAGCGCCCAGCGCCCGGTGGCGCGTAGCAGTCCGGCCAGCCGCGCCCGCAGGCCGGGTCGCGTCGCGCTGCGCTTTCGGGAGGTTCGGCGTTTCGTCACGCGCCCACCAAACCGCTGCCGCGGCGGCGGTCAAGAAAAACCCCGCCCGCCGGTCGGGCGGACGGGGCGAAGGTGGCCCGAATGCGACCCTATTCCGCGGGAATCGCGCCGACCTCGTCGCTCAGCGGCGCGGGCAGATGCACCAGCATCTCCTTCGGGCAGACCTGCAGGAAGTTCCCCAGCTCGCGCTCCCAGTCGCCCAGGATCGCGCGCGCCTTCTTCGACCCGGTCTCGGCCGCGTGCCGCTCGACCAGGCCGCGCAGTTGCTCCTGCCAATGCGCCACCGTCACCGGGCAGGTCACCAGCGTCTCGGGGTTCATCAGGCTCGAGGCCAGCCCGTCGGGATCGTAGAGATAGGCCATCCCCCCGGTCATGCCGGCGCCGAAATTGGCCCCGATCCGACCCAGGATCACCGCGACCCCGCCGGTCATGTATTCGCAGCCATTCGACCCGCAGCCCTCGATCACCACCTTCGCGCCCGAGTTGCGGACCGCGAAGCGCTCGCCCGCGCGGCCGGCGGCGAAGAGATAGCCGTCGGTCGCACCGTAGAGCACCGTGTTGCCGATGATCGTGTTGTCGTCGGCCTTCAGCGGGCTCGCCATCGGCGGGCGCACCACGATGGTGCCGCCCGACAGGCCCTTGCCGACATAGTCATTGGCATCGCCCGACACTTCCAGCTTCAGGCCCGGCGCCAGGAACGCGCCCAGCGATTGCCCGGCCGAGCCCTGGAGCTTGACCGTCAGGTGATCGGGCTGCAGCCCGTTCCGCATGCCGAATTTCGACACGATATGGCTGGACGTGCGCGTGCCCACCGTCCGCCAGGTGTTCTGGACGGCATAGGAAAGCTGCATCTTCTCGCCATCGTCGAGGAAGCGCTGCGCGTCCTGCACGATCTGCGCGTCCAGCGTGTCGAGCACCGCGTTGCGCGGGCGGGTCCGGTCGTAGCGGATCCGGTCCGCGCCATCGACGGTGATCAGCAGCGGGTTCAGGTCCAGGTCGTCCAGATGCGCCGACCCGCGCGACACCTGCGTCAGCAGGTCGGCGCGCCCGATCACCTCGTCCAGCGACCGCGCCCCGATCGAGGCCAGGATCTCGCGCACCTCCTGCGCGTAGAAGGTGATCAGGTTGACCACCTTGTCCGCCGTGCCGGTGAACTTGGCCCGCAATTCTGGCTTCTGCGTGCAGACGCCGACGGGGCAGGTGTTCGACTGGCACTGCCGCACCATGATGCAGCCCATCGCGATCAGCGCGGCGGTGCCGATGCCGTATTCCTCGGCCCCCATCATCGCCGCCATGACGATGTCGCGCCCGGTGCGCAGCCCGCCATCGGTGCGCAGGGTCACCCGCTCGCGCAGCTTGTTCATCGCCAGGACCTGGTGCGCCTCGGTCAGCCCCATCTCCCACGGAAGACCCGCATATTTGATCGAGGTCGCGGGCGATGCGCCCGTGCCGCCGTTATGCCCCGAGATCAGGATCACGTCGGCCTTGGCCTTCGCCACGCCGGCCGCGATCGTGCCGACGCCCGAGCTCGCCACCAGCTTCACCGTCACCTTGGCGCGCGGGTTGATCTGCTTGAGGTCGTAGATCAGCTGCGCCAGGTCCTCGATCGAATAGATGTCGTGATGCGGCGGGGGCGAGATCAGCGTCACGCCCTTCGTCGAATGCCGCAGCCGCGCGATGAGGTCGGTGACCTTCATGCCGGGCAGCTGGCCGCCCTCGCCGGGTTTCGCACCCTGCGCGACCTTGATCTCCAGCTCCTCGCAATGGTTCAGGTATTCGGCGGTCACGCCGAAGCGGCCCGACGCCACCTGCTTGATCTTGGCCGACGGGTTGTCGCCATTGGGCTCGGGCACGAAATGCGCGGGGTCCTCGCCACCCTCGCCCGAATCCGACTTCGCGCCGATCCGGTTCATCGCCACGTTCAGAAGCTTGTGCGCCTCGGGCGACAGCGCCCCCAGCGACATGCCCGGCGTGACGAAGCGCTTGCGGATCGCCGTGATGCTCTCGACCTCCTCGATCGGGATCGGCTCGCCCTTGGGCTTTATCGCCAGCAGGTCGCGCAGGTGAATCGGCGGGTTGGCCTGCATCGCGGACGAGAACTGCTTCCACAGCTCGTAGGACCCGCGGTCGCAGGCGGCCTGAAGCATGTGCATGGTCTGCGCTTCCCAAGCGTGCTTCTCGCCCGAGCGGCGCGCCTTGTAGAAGCCGCCGATGGGCAGCACGTTGCGCGCCCCGCCGGTCAGCCAGCCGCGGGCGTGCACGCCCTCGGCCTTGCGCTGGATGCCGATGACGCCGATCCCCGAGATGCGGCTCAGCATGCCGGGGAAATACTCCGCCACCATGGCCCGGCTCAGGCCCACTGCCTCGAAGTTGAGACCGCCGCGATAGGAGGACACGACCGAGATGCCCATCTTGGCCATGATCTTCAGAAGGCCCTGGTCGATGGCGGAGCGGTAGCGCGCCACCGCCTCGTCCAGGCTGCAATCCAGCAGCCCGCGCTCGATCCGGTCGGCCAGGCTGTCCTGCGCCAGATAGGCGTTCACCGTGGTCGCGCCGCAGCCGATCAGCACCGCGAAGTAATGCGGGTCGATGCATTCCGCCGAGCGCACGTTGATCGAGCAGAAGGTCCGCAGCCCCTTCCGCGTCAGCCAGCTATGCACCGCGCTGGTGGCCAGGATCATCGGCATCGCGACGCGCTCTTCGCCCTGGAAGCGGTCGGTCAGCACCAGGTGTCCCGCGCCCGACCGCACCGCATCCTCGGCCTCGGCGCGGATCCGCTCCAGCCCGTCGCGCAGCGCGTTGGCCTGCCCGCCCACCGGGAAGGTGCAGTCGATGGTGACCACCGAATCCTCGAAATGGTCCATCATCGCCTGGAACTGCGCGTTGCCCACGAAGGGGCTGTCCAGCACCAGGATCTCGGTCTGGCTCGAGTCCTGGTCCAGAACGTTCTTCAGGTTCCCGAACCGCGTCTTCAGGCTCATCACCCGGAACTCGCGCAAGCTGTCGATCGGCGGGTTGGTGACCTGGCTGAAGTTCTGGCGGAAGAAATGGCTCAGCGGGCGGTACTGCTCGGACAGCACCGCGCTGGGCGTGTCGTCACCCATCGAGGCCAGCGTCTCCTTGCCGTCCTCGGCCATGGGCGCGAGGATCTGCTCCAGCTCCTCGACGGTATAGCCCGCCGCGACCTGCCGCCGGCGCAGCTCGTCGCCGGAATGCACCGCGCTCTCGGCCACGCCCTTGGTGACCTCTTCCAGGTCGGTGATCTTCTCGACCCAGTCGCCGAACGGCAGCTCGGCCGCCAATTGGTCCTTGATCTCGGTGTCGTGGAACAGCTTGCCCTCGACCATGTCCACCGCGATCAGCTGGCCCGGCCCCAGCGCGCCCTTCTCGACCACGGTGGCTTCGTCGACCGGCACCATGCCCGCCTCCGAGCCCGCGATCAGCAGCCCGTCGCCCGTCACCGTGTAGCGCATCGGCCGCAGCCCGTTGCGGTCCAGCCCCGCGCAGACCCAGCGCCCGTCGGTCATCGCCAGCGCAGCGGGCCCGTCCCAGGGCTCCATCACCGAGTTGCAATAGGAATACATGTCCCGCCAGGCCTGCGGCAGCTCGATCGCCTGCTGCGACCAGCTTTCGGGCACCAGCATCGTCTTCGCCATCGGCGCATTGCGCCCCGCTCGCACCAGCACCTCGAACACCGAATCCAGCGCCGCCGAATCCGACGCCCCCTGCGGCACGATCGGCTTGATGTCGCCCGCCAGGTCCCCGAAGGCGCTCGACGCCATCCGGATCTCGTGGCTCTTCATCCAGTTCACGTTGCCCTTCAGCGTGTTGATCTCGCCGTTATGGGCCAGCATGCGGAAGGGCTGCGCCAGCCACCATTGCGGGAAGGTGTTGGTGGAGTAGCGCTGGTGATAGATCGCGAAGGCGCTCTCGAATCGGTCGTCCTTCAGGTCGGGATAGAACTCGGCCACCTGCTCGGCCAGCATCATGCCCTTGTAGATGATCGACCGGCAGCTCAGCGACGCGATATACAGCCCCGCGATCTGCGCGGCGATGGCCGCCTTCTCGATGCGCCGGCGGATCACGTAGAGCTCGCGCTCGAAGGTCTCCTCGTCGGCGCCCTTCGCGTTCGAGATCAGGATCTGCTCGATCTCGGGCCGGGTGGCGTTGGCCTTCTCGCCCAGCACCTCGATATTCACCGGCACGTGCCGCCAGCCATAGATGTAGTAGCCCATGCGCAGGACTTCGGTCTCGACGATCGTGCGGCAGACCTCCTGCGCGCCGAAATCGTTGCGCGGCAGGAAGACCTGGCCCACGGCCAGCGTCTCGTCGCGCACGTCATGGCCGGTGCGCGCGATCTGCTCGCCGAAGAACTTGTATGGAATCTGGACGTGGATGCCCGCGCCGTCGCCGGTCTTGCCGTCGGCATCGACCGCGCCGCGGTGCCAGATGGCCTTCAGCGCGTCGATCCCGGCCTGCACGACCTTTCTGGCTGCGCTCGCCCTTCAGGTCGACCACCAGGCCCACCCCGCAGGAGGAATGCTCGGATTCCTCGTGATAGAGACTGGTTCCGGCGATCCGGGCGCGGGCCTCGACCTGCTCGCGCTCCCATTCGGTGAAGTAATGCGTCATGGGTCGTCTCCTTCCACGAAGGGCTTGCGGGATTCGTAATCGGCACGCGTGGCGCGCCGGTGCTCTCCGGCCAGGCGCGCGTAGGACGGCGCCCGATCGATGTAGATTTCCGAGATCAGCGGAAAGTCATGCGCGGCGGCGAAGATGCCGGGCAGAAATTCGTAAGCCGTGTCGTCGCCGATATCGCGGAACCAAAGGTGGCTGCCGCAGCGCGGGCAGAAAGCCCGCTCCGCGAAGGACGAGGAGCGGTAGCGCGCCACTTCGCCGGTCACCGTCACCGCGCCCGCATCGGCCTCGAACCCGGCTTGCATCACGCCCGACCAGCGGCGGCACATCGCGCAATGGCAGGCGCCGACGGCGGCGACATGCGGCCCGTCCACGACGATCTCGACCGCGCCGCACAGGCAGCGGCCGTCCAGCCGGCCCGCGCTGCGATACTCGTCGATATTCATGCCGCCACCCCGCGCGCGTAGCGATTGAAGATGGTCGTCACCCGCCGCGTCCGGCCGCGGATGATCGCGGCGATGATCTGCGACAGCTGGCCCGCCTCTTTCAGGCTGCGCGCCAGGTTATGCGCGGCGACCGGCAGCACGAAGCGGTGCAGGTTGGGATGGGCGGGCAGCAGATCGACATGCGCGCGGTCGGGCGCGCAATCGCCGCCCACGGCCACGAAGAACCGCGTCTCGCCCTGCCCCACCAGCTCGGCGGTCGAGCGGATCGGCAGCGGTCCGAACTTGGCCGCGACGTCGGGCCAGCGCGCGTCGGCCAGAAGGTCGCGATCCATCGTGACCTGCGGCGAAAACGCGATGGCCCGCGCCACCGGCAGGTCGCGCGCGGCCAGCATCGCGCCGTAGCCGCCCATCGAATTGCCCAGCGTGACCAGCTCGGTCGTCGCCTCGTGCTCGCAGGTGGCGCGGATCAGGTCGACGATCCGGTCCCACAGGCCCGGCGCCGCGTACCAGCTCGCCGCGCGGTCAGTGACGAACAGAACGTTGTTCGCGCCCCCGTCCGAGGCCGAGGCCGCGAATTCGTCCAGCCTGCGATCCCCGAAGCCCGCACCGATCCCCGTGAACACCACGACGAGCCGGCTGCCCTGCCCCTTCAGGAAGCGCAGCACCAGTGCATCGTCGCGCAGAACGGTCTGGATGGCCTGAGCCATGAAGATCTCCCTAACCGCGGATCGGGTCAGCAGGACTGACCCGTTGCACGGAGCGCAAACCGGCCGCGTCCGACACAGATCCGACATGGATCACCCACGTATTCCGCCCCGTCCGGCCGGCCCGGTATGACGCCCACGCAGCGCGCATCTGTCGCAGACCCGATCATTCGGCCGCGACCGAGGCCTGCGCCGCGGCGAAGCGGTCGAGGATGGCTTCCGCCGCCTCGCGCCCATCGCGGATCGCCCAGACGACCAGCGACGCACCGCGCACGATGTCGCCCACGGCATAGACGCCCTCGAGCCCCGTCTCGTGGGTGCGGAAATCGGCGCGGATCGTGCCCCAGCGGGTCACTTCCAGCTCCGGCTCCTCCCAGAGCGTCGGCAGGTCCTCGGGCTCGAAGCCCAGCGCCTTCACCACCAGGTCCGCATCCTCGACGTAATCCGCGCCCTCGATGATCTCGGGGCGCTGGCGGCCGGTCGCATCGGCCTCGCCCAGCTTCATGCGCTGCACCCGCACGCCCGCAACGGGCGCGCCGCCGGCCACGGCGACCGGGTGGCCGACCGTCTCGGCCTCGCTGACGCGCAGGTCGATCGCGGGGCCGCCCTTCATCGCCTCGCCGGCTCCGACCTCGAACCCGGCGGGGGCCGTCAGCCAGACGAACTCGACGCCCTCTTCCTCGGCGTTCTGCACCTCGCGCTGCGAGCCGGGCATGTTGGCGCGGTCGCGGCGATACAGGCACTTCACGCTGGTCGCGCCCTGCCGGATTGCGGTGCGCACGCAGTCCATCGCGGTGTCGCCGCCGCCAATCACGACCACGCGCTTGCCGTCGGCATTCAGCTCGCCCGAATCGAACTCGGGCACGGCATCGCCAAAATATTTCTTCGACGACGCGGTGAGATAGTCGATCGCGCGCACGATCCCGGAGGCATCGTGATTGTGCCCCTCCAGCTCGCGCGACTTGTAGACGCCGGTGGCGATGACCACCGCGTCATGCTTGTCGCGGATCTCGGCGAAGGTGATGTCGCGCCCCACTTCGACGCCCAGCGCGAAGCGCACGCCGCCGTCTTCCAGCTGCCGGTTGCGGCGCTCGACGATCTCCTTCTCCAGCTTGAAGCCGGGGATGCCGTAGCTGAGCAGCCCGCCCGCGCGGTCGTAGCGGTCGTAGACCGTGACCTGCACGCCGGCGCGGCGCAGCATGTCCGCCGCGGCCAGCCCGCCGGGCCCGCCGCCGATGATGCCGACGCTCTCGGGGCGCTCGGATTGCGGGCGGATCGGCTCGACCCAGCCCTCCTCGAAGGCGGTGTCGGTGATGTATTTCTCGACCGCGCCGATGGTGACCGTGCCGTGGCCCGACTGCTCGATCACGCAATTGCCCTCGCAGAGCCGGTCCTGCGGGCAGATCCGGCCGCAGATCTCGGGGAAGGTATTGGTGATTTGGCTGATGTCATAGGCCTCGCGCAGCCGCCCCTCGGCGGTCAGGCGCAGCCAGTCAGGGATGTTGTTGTGCAGCGGGCAATGGCTCTGGCAATAGGGGACGCCGCACTGACTGCAGCGCGCCGCCTGCTCCGCCGCGCGCTCGGCCGCGAACTCGCGATAGATCTCGCCGAAATCGTCCTTCCGATCCTCGACCCCCCGCTTCTCCGGCGTGGCCCGCGGAACCGTCACGAACTGGAGCATCTTGTTGCCAGCCATCAAAGCCTCCCTCACTGCGAGATGCCCGTCTAGACAAGGCTCGCGGAAAGATAAAGTCAGTAGGGCTGTCCTAATTGCGTATTTTCGACGCAGGGGAAGGCCCATGCGCCGGATTTCGCCCAGATTTTAGATCCACATCGGACCTATCGTCCCTGTTTCCCTTGTCACACGCCTCCGCCACAGTCCCCGAAAACGAGGCGAATCAGGCATGGCTCTCTGGCATCTCATCCTTCTAGCCGTCCTCCAGGGCGTGACCGAGTTCCTGCCGATCTCCTCCTCCGGGCACCTGATCCTGCTGCCCGCCCTGACCGGCCTGCAGGACCAGGGCCCCGTCCTTGATGTCGCCGTCCATGTCGGCACGCTGGGCGCGGTGGTGCTGTTCTTACGCGACGATGTCGGCCGGGCGCTGGCCGGAACGTTGGGCCTTCTGCGCGGGCGCTTCGGCGCGGCGGAGCGGCTGGCCGCGGCGCTGGCCGTCGCGACGGTCCCGGTCATCCTGGCCGGGCTCGCGATCCAGATGACCATCGGTTCGGGAGCTCTGCGCTCGGTCGCGCTGATCGGCTGGACCACGCTGGGTTTCGGCCTGCTCCTGTGGTGGTTCGACCGGCGCGGCGGACAGGCGAAGGCGCTGCCGGACTGGTCGCTGAGCCAGGCCGCGAAGCTGGGCCTCTGGCAGGCTGTCGCGCTGATCCCGGGCACCTCTCGCTCGGGGATCTGCATCACCGGCGCGCGCGCCATGGGATACGACCGGCACGAGGCGGCGCGGATCGCGATGCTGATGTCGATCCCCACGATCTTCGCCTCGGGCGTGCTGCTCAGCCTCGACGTCGCGGCGGAGGCGGATGGCGCGGTGGCCCGCGACGCGGCGCTGGCCGCGCTGATGGCCTTCGGCGCGGCGCTCCTGGCGCTGAAGCTGATGTTCCGGCTGCTTCAATCGGTCAGCTTCACGCCCTACGTGATCTACCGCATCGCGCTGGGGACGGTGCTGCTGGCCTGGGCCTATTCCTGACCGCTCAGGCCGGGACGACCCGCGCGGGTCCGGAGACGCCGACGAAATTCGTCTCCAGGAGGCCCACGGCCCGCGCCGCGACCAGAACGGCCCAGGCGCCGAAGCAATTGGCGATGACCGCCGCGCCGAGGATGCCGGTATAGCCGAACAGGGTGACCCCGAGCCAGGCGAGCGGCACGTAGACGGCGATCACCCGCGTGATCGACAGCGTCATGGCGTGGCCGGCCTTCGAGATCGCGTTGAGCGCCGCGTTGCCGGTGACGAGCATCCCGAAGCCGAAGAGCGACCAGCCGACGATCCGCAGATAGGCCGCCGCTGCCTCCGTCGATTGCTCGGACGCGCCGAAGGCGCCGGCGATCGGTGCGGCGAAGAAAAACAGCAGCAGCGCGACCAGAAGGCCGTAGCCAAGCGAGAAGCCGAAGCAGAGTTTCAGCGCCAGCCGCGCGCGATCCTTCGCCCCCGCGCCCCAGTTCTGCCCGACCACCGGTCCGATGCCCGAGCTGAGCGCCAGGAGCGGGACGGAGACGAGGCTCTGCACCCGGGTCGCCGCGCCGAAGCCGCCCACGTAATTCGACCCGACCACGGCCACCGCGGCCGTCACCAGCGCCATGCCGCCCGGCCGGATGGCGTTCGACGCCGCCGCCGGACCGCCGACGCCGAGGATGGATTTCGCGTTCGCCCCGAGGTCGCGCAGCGGTTCCTCGCAGGGTTGCAGGATGCCGTCGCTCCAGGCCAGCCAACCGGCGATCGCCGCGCCGGCGACCATGGCGACCAGCGTGCCGAGCGCCGCGCCGGCGATGCCCAGTTCGGGCACCGGACCGAGGCCCAGGATGAAGACCGGGGTCGTGCCCACGTTGACGACGGCCGAGGCGACCATCACCCCCGCCGAGACGCCGCCATTGCCATGCGCGCGGAAGACCGCGTTGATCAGCATCATCGCGACCAGGAACGGGAAGCTGAGACACCAGAGCGGCGTGTAGCGCAGCGCCACGTCGCGCACGTCGTCATCGGCGTTCATCAGGGTGAGGATCCAGCCGTCGAGCAGCCAGAACGCGAGCGACGCCAGCGTCGCGAGCCCGATGCCGAAGCCCAGCGCGTGCAGACCCCGGCGAGTGACGTCGTCCTCGGCGTCCTTGCGGCCCAGGGCCTGGCTGATCACCGCGCTGGCCCCGGCCGAAAGGCCGATCGAGAGCGAGGTGATCGTGGTGGTCAGCGGGAAGATGAAGCCGACGGCTGCCAGCGCCTCGGGCGAGACCTTGGCGAGGAAATACGCATCGACCAGCCCGGTCGAGAGCACCGCCGCAATCCCTAGGACCATCGGCCCCGCGACCAGGGCGATGGCCTTCCAGACCGGTCCTTCCGTCAGATCGCGCGTCCGTCGTGCCATGCCCGTCTCTCCTCGCAACCCGGAGGGACATAGCGCGGCGCGGGGGCGTGTCAGCCCTTCAGCTTGCGGGCGCTCTCGGTGATGTCGGAATACTGGCCCGAGGGACGGAAGCGCCAGAGATAGTCGGGCAGGACGGCTTCCATCGCCATGGGCTCGATCCCGAAGGCCTCGAAGCCCGGATGGTCGCCGCTCACCACGTTGTCCCGCGCCAGGTTGCGGACCTGGTCGCGGGTCAGGACGCCGTTCTGGAACACACCGAAGGTGACGGCCTGCAGCAGGTCGAAGGCGCCCGCCATGATCTTCGCGGCGAAGAACGGCACCGGCACGATCAGCGCGCGGCGGCGGATGACGCGCAGCATGGTCTGCATCAGGCCGCGGAAACTCTCGATATCGGGGCCGCCCAGCTCGTAGATGCCGGGCTTGGCGCGGCCCTGCGCGGCCATCGCCGCGGCGGCGGCCACATCGTCGACGAAGATCGGCTGGAAGCGCGTCTTCGCGCCGACGACCGGGATCGCCGGGGCCAGCCGGGCCATCCCGGCGAAGCGGTTGAAGAACTGGTCCTCGGCGCCGAAGACGATGGACGGGCGCAGGATCACCGCGTTCGGCATCGCGTCGAGGACGGCGGCCTCGCCCGCGGCTTTGGTCCGGGCATAGGCGCTGTCGCTCTCGGCATCGGCGCCGATCGCGCTGATCTGCACCATCCGCCCGACGCCCATCTCGGCCGCGATGCGCGCGATGCGGGCGGCGCCCTGCGACTGCACCGCGTCGAAGCTCTGCTTGCCGCCTTCGGCCAGGATGCCCACGCAATTGACCACCGCCTCGGCCCCGGTCAGCGCGGCGGCGACGCTGGCATCGTCGCGGATATTGGCGAAGACCGCATCGACCTGGCCCACGCTGCCATACATGCGGACGAAATGCGCCTCGTTGGGACGTCGCACGGCGACGCGCACGCGCCAGCCGGCCTTGGCCATGCGGCGCGCGATATAGCGGCCGACGAAGCCCGAACCGCCGAAGATCGTGACGAGCTTTTGCATGGGGCCCTCCTGTCCGGTCGCCCGTCCGATACCCCCCGCACAAGGCCCGGGCAAGGGCCGCGATTTTCCGCCCGCGGGTGATTGACACGGTCGGGGGCCGGGGATACGCACCGCGCACCGTGGAAGCCCAGGTGGCGGAATTGGTAGACGCGCTGGCTTCAGGTGCCAGTTCTCGCAAGGGAGTGGAGGTTCGAGTCCTCTCCTGGGCACCACGGAAAAGAAAACCCCCGGGGACCGTTGGTTTCTCGGGGGTTTCCTTTTTCCGGGCCGGGCGCGGCGGCAGGCTCGGCGCGCTCTCCATGCGTTAATGGTTAACGCAAGACTTTGTCTTCATTCGTCTTTTTCTCGGCTAGACCGGCTTAACGTTTCGTTAGTCAAAGGTCAGCGCCATGCTCCGGTTTTCCCTCCTCGCCCTCTGCCTCGCCCTGCCCGCCTGCGGACAGGACAAGGCGAAGCATGCCGCCGCCGGCGTCGTCACCTCGCAGGCCGTCGCCGAGATGACCGGCAGCCAGGTCAAGGGATGCATGGCGGCGATTGGCCTAGGCCTGGCCAAGGAAGCCTGGGACTCCACCGGGCGCGGCACGGCGGACGGGGACGACCTGCTGGCCACCTCGGTCGGTTGCGGCTTCGTGATCGAGTTCTAGGCTCCAGGCGCGTCCGCGCGCCTTGCGATCCACGGCTCGCGCTCGCTATGAGACCCGCGCCCGGTGCGCCCAAGCCCGCGGGCCGAGCTCAGGAGCGCGCGATGACGATCAGCCAGTCCGATATCACCCTTCACCAAGGCGACCTGCCCGAAGGGCTGCACTTCCCGAACGGCGTCGCGATCGATTGCGAGACGATGGGCCTGGACCCGCATCGCGACCGGCTCTGCCTCGTGCAGCTGTCCGGCGGGGACGGCCATGCCCACCTGGTGCAGATCGCGAAGGGACAGACATCGGCGCCGCGGCTCGAGGCGCTGCTGCGCGACGAAACCGTGCTGAAGCTCTTCCATTTCGGCCGCTTCGACATCGCCGCGATGTACCACGCCTTCGGCGCGCTGGCGCAGCCGGTCTGGTGCTCCAAGATCGCCAGCCGGCTGGTGCGGACCTATACCGACCGCCACGGGCTCAAGGCTTTGCTGTCGGAATTGCTGGGCGAGGATATCTCGAAGATGCAGCAGACCTCGGACTGGGGCGCGGAGGAGCTGAGCGAGGCGCAGATGGCCTATGCCGCCTCGGACGTCTTCTATCTGCACCGCCTGAAGGACGCGCTCGACGCAAGGCTGGCCCGCGAGGAGCGCCAGGAGATCGCGCAGGCCTGTTTCGATTTCCTGCCGACCCGGGCCAAGCTGGACCTGATCGGCTATCCGGAGACGGACATCTTCGCCCATTCCTGACAGGATGCGTCCGATGCCGACGCGCAATCGCCAGAAACTCCACAGCCGCGTCGTCCGGCTGGCGACCATCATCCTGCCGGTGGCGGCGCTCGCGCTTCTGTCGACGGTGTTCATGCTCGCACGCACGGTCGACCCGTCGGACGCGATCCCCTTCGCCGAAGTGGACGTCAGCGAGCGTGCCCGCGACCGGCAGCTGACGACGCCCCGCCTGTCGGGGCTGAGCGAGGACGGCACCGCCTTCGCCCTCTCGGCGGCGACGGCCCGGCCCGACCCCGACGATCCCCGCCGCCTGAGCGTCGAGACGATGCGGCTCGTGCTGGAAGGCGCCGATGGCGACCGAACCACCGTCTCGGCCCTGGGCGGCCAGATCGATTCCGCCGCGCGCACCGTCGACCTACGCGGCGCCGTCCGGGTGCAGACCTCGACCGGCTACACGCTGCGGACGGAACGGCTGCAGGGGTCGCTGGGCGATCTGGACATCTTCGCTCCCGGCGAGGTGACCGGGGACGGCCCGCTCGGCGATCTGCGCGCCGGATCGATGCGGCTGGACGAGGACGCGACCGGCCGGGGGCGGCTGGTCTTCACCGATGGCGTCGATCTGCTATATACCCCCCGACGCCATAGGATGCCGCGCATGTTGTCCCGATTTCTCGTTTTCCTGACCCTGCTCGCGGGGCCCGCCATGGCGCAGACGGCGACCGTCGGATTCGGCGGCGGCGGGCATGACGCTTCGGCCCCGGTCGAGGTCGCGTCCGACACGCTGGAAGTCGACCAATCGAACGGCCGCGCGGTGCTGACCGGGAATGTCGTCATCGTGCAGGGCGAGCTGCGACTGGCCGCCAACCAGGTGGTGGTGGATTACGCGACCGCGAATGGCGACCGCCGGATCGAGAGGCTGAACGCCTCGGGCGACGTGCTGATCGTCGCGGGCGCCGATGCCGCCGAGGGGCAGGAAGCGGTCTACACGCTCGGCTCTTCCGACATCGTGCTGACCGGGGACGTGGTCGTCACGCAGCAGGGCAACACGCTGGCGGGCGACCGGCTCCTGGTAAACCTCGACTCGGGCGCGGGCACCGTGACGGGCCGCGTGCGGACCACGCTGCAACCGTGAGCGCCGCGAACAAACCCGGCCCCTCGGTGATCGAGGGCGATGGCGGCCTGCGGATTCGCAACCTGCGCAAGTCCTACAAAAAGCGGCCCGTGATCCGCGACGTGTCCATGGATCTCGCCCGCGGCGAGGTCGTGGCGCTGCTGGGGCCCAATGGCTCGGGCAAGACGACCAGCTTCTACTGCATCGCCGGGCTGGTGGCGCCGGATGGCGGCAAGGTCACGCTGGACGGGCAGGACGTGACCTGGCTGCCGATGTATCGCCGCGCCAAGGCCGGGATCGGCTACCTCCCGCAGGAAATGTCGATCTTCCGCGGGCTGAGCGTCGAGCAGAACATCATGGCCATTCTCGAAGTGGCCGAGCCCAAGCGACACCGCCGGCGCGAGCGGCTGGAAGAGCTTCTGGGCGAATTCCATATCGAGCATCTGCGCCGCGCCTCGGCCATGTCGCTCTCGGGTGGCGAGCGGCGCCGGGTCGAGATCGCGCGCTGCCTCGCGGCCAAGCCCCGCTACCTCCTGCTGGACGAGCCCTTCGCGGGCGTCGACCCGATCGCGGTGAACGATATCCGCGGCCTCGTGATCGAGCTGAAGGAGCGCGGCATCGGCGTCCTGATCACCGACCACAACGTCCGCGAAACGCTGGAGATCGTCGATCGCGCCTACATCCTGCACGATGGCGGCGTGCTGATGTCGGGCAGCCCCGACGAGGTCGTGTCGAATGCCGGCGTCCGGCGCGTCTATCTGGGCGAGGGGTTCTCGCGCTGAGGAGCCCGCATCGCGGCCATTGACAGTTTCCCGCCGAAAGCGCCCAATTGACGGATGGAGACCCGATCTCTCGACAGGACCGATCCGCCCCGAACGCGCAGGCGCCACGCCGCTCACCGCTTCCAGGCCCGTCTCCGGCAACATCCAGGATTCCCGACCTGACGCGCATCCCGCGCGCACGGCCGCACGCCCCCGAAGGAGGAACCATGCGCTACCAGATCACCGGAAAGCAGATCGATATCGGCGAAGCCCTCCAGACCCACGTGAAGACCGAGCTGGGCGGCGTGATCGAGAAATATGCCGGCCGTCCGACCGACGCGCAGGTGACCTTCTCGAAATCGGCCCACGAATTCGTCTGCGAATCCACGGTCCATCTGAGCACCGGCCTGACCGCGACGGCCAAGGCCAAGGCGACCGAGATCTACGCGGCGTTCGACGCGGCGAGCGAGAAGATGGAGAAGCAGTTGCGCCGCTACAAGCGGCGTTTGAAGAACCATCACCAGGAACGGTCCCAGCCGGTTGAACTCTCCGGCGCGTCCTCCTATATCCTCGCCGCCGAGAGCGAGGGTGACGAACCCGACACCCTCGCGCCGATGATCGTGGCGGAGATGGAAACCAAGATCCCGTCCCTGTCCGTCGGCGAGGCGGTAATGCAAATGGAACTGGCCGGCGCCCCGGTGCTGGTCTTCAAGAACGAAAAGGGCGGCGGCGTGAATGTGGTCTACCGGCGCGACGACGGAAACGTCGGCTGGATCGACCCTGCCGCGAGCACCTGAGCAAGGCCCCGGGACAGGGGCGCGCGAGCGAGGGCAGTACAGATGCGTCTGAGCGAAATCCTGGTCCCCGGTGCGGTGAAAATCCTGCCCCGGGCCAGCAGCAAGAAGCGTCTGCTGTGCGATCTCGCCGAGATCGCCAAGTCGGTTCACGGGCTGGAATACGATGCGACCTTTAGCGCGCTGCAGGACCGCGAGGCGCTGGGTCCGACCGGCGTGGGCGAGGGCGTGGCCCTGCCGCATGCTCGGCTGGCCGGGCTGGACGAGGTCCGCGGCGTCTTCGTGAAGCTCGAGCAGCCGATCGACTTCTCGGCGATGGACCGCAAGCCCGTCGACCTGATCTTCGCGCTCTTCGCGCCCGAAGGCGCGGGCGTCGCGCATCTCAAGGCGCTGGCGCTGGTGTCGCGGACGCTGCGCGATCCCGGGCTCTGCGCGAAACTGCGTGCGAATTCCGAGCCCGCGCTGCTCTATACCCTGCTGACCGAAGCCCAGGCCTCCGAGGCTGCCTGACGCCGGGCCCCGCGCGCGCTATGATCGGGGTGCGACCAGCAGGGAGGGCAAGGCATGAGACTGAGCGATATCGAGCGCGATCAGCCGGTTTTCGCGCGCGAGGGCGACGTGAATGTCGGGGCGGTCCGCGCAATTCGGAACGATCACGTGTTGATCCATTTCGAGAATTTCGGCGAGGCCAAGATCACCGTCGACCAGATCGCCTCCGTGCATGACGGCAAGGTGATGCTGAACGTCGCGGCGCTGCCGCCCGAGCTGGCGCAGGCGATCGGCCATGCCCATGACCGCGAGGAGCCGGTCCACCGCATGCCGCCCAAGTGAGGCGGATCAGCTGTTCTTCCAGCGCCGGAACCCGAACTGCATGAAATCGCGCCGGTAGGCGGCGATGCAGGCATCCTCGATCTCGTCGGCCAGCTGGCCCGCGGCCCAGTCCGGCGACGGCATCGCGAAGGGCTGACGGGGACGGCCCGCGAGATCCGCAAGCCGGTCGAGTTCGGCCTGCGCCTCCGCCTCGCGGATCAGGCGCTGGGGCAGGACGGCTTGCGCCATTCCCGCCAGAAGCGCGGTCTGCGTCGCCCATTCGGCCGCGACGGGCAGGGCGGACTGGCCGCCCAGATTGGCCTTCAGGAAGGTCAGGAAGCCCAGGAAGGCGACGTCCGGCGGCCCCTCCAGGTCGATGCCGTGCTGGTTGGTCAGGACCCGGCGCACCGTGCTGGCCCGCGGGCCGGTGTCCGACAGCACCGCGCGAAAGGCGTCATGCGCGCGCGCCAGCGGGTGGCGCAGCAGGGCGAAGCTGACGAAATCCTTGTTCCGCCGCATCCAAGGCTTCAGCCCTTTCTGCGTCATCCCGCCTGTCGGCGCGGCGCCGTCGAGCCGCGTCAGCCAGTCGCGCAGGGCGGCGTCCGACTTGCCGGGCAGGGGCAGGGCGAGAAGCGGGCTTTCGGCGGCGGCGATGAAGCTGGGAACCGCCGGGCCGCGCACGGGCTCCATATGGACGGAGCGCGTCAGCGCGAAGGGATCCAGCGTCGCCAGGTGGGCGCGCATCTCGTCGGGATTCTCGACCTTTTCGTCGACCGCGCCCGGGTTCTGCTTCTTCAGCTTGCCCGGCACTTCGGCCAGACGGTCCTGGCTGCCGAGGAAGGCGGCGAGGCCGTTGAGCACCTCCAGATCCCCAATCTCCTCGTAGTTGAGCCAGAACGCGGTCTGCCCCGTGACCTGCAGCCGCCGCTGCAGCCGATCGCGGAACTCGCGCTGCGCCGCGACCATGCGGTCGAACGCGGCGGGATCGAACCGCGCCTGGGCGGCCTTGGCCATCTTCGGATTGGTCAGCCGCCATTGCCCCGTCCGCGACGCGATGGCGAGCGACACGTAGCTGTCGAGCGGATTGCGCGTCAGGACCAGCTTCGCGATCGACGCATCCTCCAGCACCCGGTCGAGCACCCGCGGATCGTGGTCGTGGAAGAAGCGGAACCCGGTCAGCCCGTCCTCGGCCAGGACCCTGTCCAGAAGGGGCACCGGGTCGGCCGCGCGCGCGGCCATGTCGATGCCGAACAGCGCGAACTGGTTGTGCTTGCCGATGAAGACCGGGTTGAAGAGCTCGCCGAAGCTCCGGACATCCGAGAGGGTGTTGAGCGATTCCTCCAGGTGGTTGGAGCCGGTCCGCATCTCGGCGAACAGAACGAAACCCCGAAACCTAGCCGGCATCGCGCACCTGCGCCTCGGCCTCGGGCGCGGGGCGGCGCGCGGGCAGGGAGGCGAAATCGCCCGTCACCTGCGGCTTCACCCCTTCGTTGCGCAGGCGCTGCAGAAAGGCCGGGATGTCGTCGAGCGGGCGCATGTCCGGCACCGTCGTCAGACGCCGCGGGCCGGGCCCCGTGATCTCGTCCAGCACGCCCTGCAGCTTCTCCATCGGTTGCGCGACGTAATCGGCCAGCGTCCACAGATGCACGCGCGCCGAGACATGGCGGTCGCGCAGCGCCTTGAGGAATTCCAGCTCGATCCGCTGCAGCCGCGCGGCCTCGGCGCGGATCTCGGGAAAGGGGGCCTGCGATTGCGACAGCGGCACCGCCCAGGCACCCGAGACGACCGCAAGGGTGGCATTCGGATCGCGGGCCATGAAGTCCACGATCTCCTGGGTGTCGCGCGGCCCGAAGAGAAAACTCTGCCGCTCGCCGCGCGTGGACCACAGAAGGTTCGTCAGGAACTGCGTCGGCCGGTAGTCGCGCAGGGTCGCGCTGTCGGTCAGGCAGCCGTTCATCACCGTCTCGCCGCCCGCGAATTCAACGCGGTCGGGATGATAGAGATGGCCGTGCACCCGCCCGCCGATGCGCCGGGCCAGCCAGTCGGCGAAGCCGGGATGCAGATCGCCGAAGCCCGCGAAGACGTTGTAGCGCGCGCAGGTCAGCCCGTTCTCCCAGCCGGCGGCGGGGAAGCGCGCCTGGCTGTAGAGGCCGGGCCGCCCCTGGCCGCGGCGTTCGTTGGCCTTCGAGAAGACGCGGTCGATCTTGCCGGGATTGGGCTCCGCCCGCTTCGCGGCGGGGCGGTCATCGGTCAGGAAAGTGCGGTAGAGCAGGTCCGCCCGGGGCCAGACCTTGCGCGCGACGAAGCAATCCGACCGCTCCAAGAGCTTGGCGTGATCGTCGTAGAAGACATGCGGTTTCCCCTGCACGTCGAATTTCGACAGCGTGAGCGAGCGGCTTTCGATCGCGGGCGAATACCGCCGCGCGAGAGACTGGAAATAGCTTTCGTCGGGGATCCAGACCTTGGCGAAATAGCGGTCCATCTTGGCGCGGTCGGGCGCGTTCAGGATCGATTCCAGCGTGCGCCGCGTGAGACACCACCACTGGCTGCCCAGATGCGGGCTGACGCCCTCGGGGATGCGCCGCTTCAGCCCCAGCGCGCGCTGGATCGCGACATAGCGGTCGAACAGGCGCCGACGCCGACGCCAGGAAAACGGGAAGCGCAGCGTGAAGCGTTCCCGCTCCAGCCCGTCGACGGTCCAGGTGACCTCGTCGGTGGTGACGCTTTCGATGAAGTCGGTCTCGGGATGCGTGGCGAGATAGGCCTGCAACCCGCCCACGGGCCGCAGCGGCAGGCAGGATCCCGAGGCGAGAAAGACGTGGCGCACCTGCGGGAAGTTGTCGAGCAGCCGCTCGGTCGCCAGCTGCGTGGCCCGGACCAGCGACCAGGTGCCCCATTCGACGCGCACCCGCTTGGAGAACCGCACCTTCGGCTCGCCCCGGAACCGGTCGCGGAAGGCGCGAAAGGCCTTCATCGGGACCTTTCCGTCGACATGGATCACGACGGGGCAATCGTGGTCGGCCCAGTAGCGGGCGACTTGCTCGGCGCGGTCGAAGGCCGTGTGCACCAGCATGACGAACCCGAGGCTCATGCCCAGTTCCCCTTGGAGATGAGGCCCAGAATTTCGAGCTGACGCCAGTTGATGTAGCGCTCGGACCACTTGCACCAGAGGTTCGCCGTCGGATCGAGGCCGCCGCGATAGGCCGCGTATTCCGCGCCGCCGCGATAATGCTCCGAGCGCCGGGCCTCCTCCTCGGCGCGGTCGACGATCATGTTGAGAAACTTCGCATGGAGCAGCACGCCCGTCGTCTTCTCGCCGCCATGGCCGTCATAGGTCAGATTCAGCCCACGCGGCAGAAGCTGGTGGGTCGAGCTGGTATAGACGAATTCGCGGCTCCACTTCACCAGCGGGATCTTGTTGAGCGCGGGCGCCTTCTTCGGCGTCTCGGCGAAGAAGCTGCGCGCCCGGACACCACCCTGGATCCAGAGGTTGCCGAAGCGGGAATTGCGCTCGATCACGTAGTTGCCGCTGTCGAACCAGGCGGCGATCTCGAACGGGTCCTGGCCTTCGGCATAGGTCTGCGCGCCGATCGGGCCCTTGGGATACATGTCGAGCAGCATCGCCCCGAAGGATCGCACCTGGCTGGCATCCAGCCAGTCGGTCAGCGCCCGCAGGGGCCGGGTGTCGCAGAACGGGTAGACCAGGAACTCGTCGACATCGACGGTCAGACACCAGTGGCGATGCGCGTATTGCCGCTGCAACCAGTTCAGCCAGTCCACGCCGAACCGCGCCTTGGCGTAGCTGGCCTTCGTCGTCCAGAGCGACACGTCGGGCTGCGCGGCGAGGTAGTCGCGCGTGCCGTCCGTGCTGTCATTGTCCACGAACAGGAAATGATCCACGCCCAGCTTGCGGTAGTAGTCGAGGAAATAGGGCAGGCGCACCCGCTCGTTCCGGACGGTGGTGAAGCACAGGATGGCGCCGCGGGCGACGGTGTCGGTGCGATTGCGGACGGGTGCCAGCTGCCGGCGCCGCCGCAGGGCCCGGATGCGCCAGTACTTGCGGCGCAGGCGCATCCTGTAGGATGAGATCAGACCCATCGGTTCGGACCGCCGCTTTCCTCGCTACGCGACCAGTTCAACACGGCCCCTCTTTGCGTGGGATTTCGGCACGAAGGCAACGTGCCGCGACGTGATCGCGATGGCATGATTCCATTTCGCAACTGTTTCGATCCGGTCAATTCCAGCCGCCACGCGACATAAGGCCCAGCCCCTCCAACTGGCGCCAATCCGCGAAGCGGGACGAACATTCGGACCACAGGACCGGGTCGCCGACCAGCGCGTCGTAGTAGCCCTCGTAGAGATCCGAGTTCTCGAAATGCTGGCGGCGGTCCTTTTCCTCCGCCGATTTGGCCGGCGCGTTGGGCAGGAACTTAGTGTGCAGAAGGACCCCCGTCGGCGCCGCGGCCGCCCCCTCGGACCAGACATGGTTCAGCCGCCGGGGCAGCAGGGAATGGGTGGAGGAGACATAGGCATAACGGCGGTTCCAGCGCACCAGCGGAACCTTGGACAAGGTCGGCGCGCGGCGCGGGTCGCCGGCGAAGAAGGCGCGCGCCCGGGGCCCGCCCTGCACCCAGAGGTTCTGCAGCTTCGGCTGGCGCAGCGAGACGTAATTGCCCGCGTCGAACCACGGGATCGCGTCGAGCGGATCCTCGCCCGCCCGGTAGCGGGCCGCGCCGAGGCGGCCGCGCGGATAGAGGTCAAGCATCAGCGCGCCCATCGCCTCGCGCCCCGTCAGCTCCAGCCAGTCGGTCAGCGCCCGCAAGGGCCGCTTCTCGTGATGGGCGTAGAGGAACAGCTCGTCGGCATCGAGCGTCAGGCACCACCGCCCGTGCCCGTGCCGCGCCAGCAGGACGGTCAGCCAGTCGACGCCGAAGCGCGACGCCTTGTAGCCGTGGGGCGTGGACCAGAGCGAGACGTCGGGCTGGTCGCGCAGGAAATCCGCGCTGCCGTCGGTGCTGGCATTGTCGATGACGAGGAAATGGCCGACGCCCAGCTTGCGGTGATGATCGAGGAAATGCGGCAGGCGCAGCGCCTCGTTCCGGACGGTGGCGAAGGCGAGGATGGCATCGGGCGCAAGGCCCGCCATCCGGTCAGCGCGGACCCGGAGCTGGCCGCGCTTGGCGAAGGACCGCGCCAGCAGGCGGCGGCGGCGCCAGCGCAGCTTGTAGGCCGCCCAGAACTCTGCCGCCGCGGTCACGGGGCGGCTCAGCCGGTCTCGTACTCGATGGCGGCCAGATCCTGCAGGAAGCCCCGCAGCTCGTCGCGGAGATCGGGCCGGGACAGGCCGAAGGCGACCGTGGCCTGCAGGAAGCCCGCCTTCGAGCCGCAATCGTAGCGCTGGCCCTGGAACCGGAAGCCGTAGACGCCGGGATTGCTGCCGATCTCGCGGGCGATGGCGTCGGTGAGCTGGATCTCGCCGCCGGCGCCGCTCTCGATTTCCTCGAGATGCTTCATCACCTGCGGCGCCAGGATGTAGCGGCCGATCACGGCGAGGTTCGACGGCGCGGTCCCGGCGGGCGGCTTCTCGACCATGCCGCGCACGCGCAGGGCAGGGCCCTCACCCTCCTCGACATCGAGGATGCCGTAGGCCGAGGTCCGGTCCGGGCTGACCTCCATCGCGGCGACCATGTTGCCGCCCGTCTCGGCATAGGCGTCGACCATCTGCTTGAGGCAGGGCGTCTCGGCGGCGATGACGTCGTCGGGCAGGATCACCGCGAAGGGTTCGTCATGGATCATGCGCCGGGCGCACCAGACCGCATGCCCGAGACCCAGCGCCTTGCGCTGCCGGACATAGGCGATCTTGCCCGACTCCATGTCGGTGCGCGCCAGCTCGTCCAGCAGGTCGTGCTTGCCCTTCTCGCGCAGCTCGGCCTCCAGCATGGGGCTGTCGTCGAAATAATCCTCCAGCGCGGATTTCCCGCGCGAGGTGACGAAGATGAACTCCTCGATCCCGGCGGCGCGGGCCTCGTCGATCGCGTACTGGATCAACGGGCGGTCGACGAGGGTCATGATCTCCTTCGGGACGGATTTGGTGGCGGGCAGGAACCGCGTTCCCAGCCCCGCGACCGGGAAGATCGCCTTCGTGACCTTGCGCTGCATTTCCTGATCCTCCCGAAACAATCGACCGTCGCGTGCGAAATTGTCAGGCAATTGTGCCCGAATTTGGGCTTCAGCCGGGTTTCAACTCGAAGCCCGGCGCGTGGGCGATGAAGAACGGGTTCTCGAAGCCGGGCTTTCCGTAGCGCAGCGGGCTGTGATCGTCGAAGCGCACGACCTCGCCGCCCGCGCCGGCCAGCACCGCGTGGCCCGCGGCCGTGTCCCATTCCATCGTGCGTCCGAGCCGGGGGTAGAGGTCGGCCTCGCCGGTCGCCACGAGGCAGAATTTCAACGACGACCCGGCCGAGCGCATGTCGGCCACCGGGTATTTGGCGATATAGGCGTCCGTCGCGGCATCGCGATGCGATTTCGACGCGACCACCAGCAGGGCCGCGGGATCGGGCTGGCGCACGCGGATCCGCGTGGTCGCGCCCGCGGCGTAGGGGTCGAAGGGGCCCGCCTCCTCGACCGAATGGCCCTCCGCATCGGTCCAGAACAGACGCTTGCGCGCCGGGGCATAAACGACCCCGCGCACCGGCACGCCGCCATGCACCCATGCGATGTTGACGGTGAAATCGCCGCGGCGCTGGACGAATTCCTTGGTGCCGTCGAGCGGGTCGACGATGAAGAAGTCGCTCACGTCCTGGCCATGCGTCTCGGCCTGCTCCTCGGTCACCAGCGCCACATCCGGGAAGGCGTCGCGCAGCCCGGCCGAGATCAGCGCGTCGGCCGCCTCGTCCGCCGCGGTCACGGGGCTGTCGTCGGATTTCGAGCGGACTTCGAAATCGTCGGCCTCGTAGATCTCCATGATCCGGTCACCGGCCTCGAGCGCGAGACGCCGCAGCGTCACCATCATTCGGTCAAAATCCATGCCTATCTGTCCCCGGAGTCGAGCTGATCAGGATCGTCGCGCCCTTTTGGACCCGGTTCTGCTTATGGTAAGGAAGCGCTTCGGAGCAAGCGTGCAGCAGGAGGACGGCCATGTTCAGGCAGCATCGCCGCCAGACGATGTGGGGCGCGGCCTTCCGGATGGCCGACCTGATCTTCCACGCCACCGTCCGCCAGACGAAGAAGGGCCATCGCTCCGGCCTGATGGCGCTGGGCATGGCGACGCTGCAGACGGCGATCTTCGTGGGCGCCTTCTGGCTGATGTTTTCCATCCTCGGCCTGCGCGGTATCGCGATCCGCGGCAATTTCGTCCTGTTCCTGCTGTCGGGAATCTTCCTGTTCCTGACGCATACCAAGGCCGTGGGTGCCGTCTCAAGCGCCGAGAGCTCGACCTCGCCGATGATGCTGCACGGCCCGATGAACACCTATGTCTCGATCGCGGCGGCGGCGCTGTCCTGCCTCTACCTGCAGACCTTCTCGATGCTGATCGTGCTGTTCTTCACCCATGTCGCGCTCGAGCCGGTGGTGATCACCGATCCCGCGCAGGCGGCGCTGATGTTCATCCTGGCCTGGTTCACGGGCTGCGCGATCGGGTTGTGCTTCCTCGCGCTCAAGCCGTGGTTCCCGAATTTCTGCAGCATCGGCTCGTCGATCTACCAGCGCATGAACATGATCGCCTCGGGCAAGATGTTCGTGGCCAACACCCTTTCGGCGACGATGCTCTCCTTCTTCAGCTGGAACCCACTGTTCCACACCATCGACCAGGCGCGGGGCTTCACCTTCGTGAACTACAATCCGCATTATACGAGCTGGCAATACGCGCTGATCGTGGGCGTGGTCCTGCTCGTGCTGGGCATGATGGGCGAGCATTTCTCGCGCAAGCACACCTCGATCTCGTGGTTCGCGACGCGGTGATCCGCGCGCTGCTTCTCTGGCTCTGGCTCGCGGCGCCGGCGCTCGCCACGCAGGACGGCTGGCCCGCGCTTTTCGACGTGATCGGCGTGGCGGCGGACGACGTGCTCAACCTGCGCGCAGCGCCCGGGCCGAGCGCGCGGGTCGTGGGCCGGCTGGCACCGGACGCGACCGGGATCGAGGTGATCCGCCCGGACGCGCGGCAGCGCTGGGGCCTCGTGAACACGGGCGAGGGCACGGCCTGGGTCTCGCTGCGCTATCTCGCGCGCCGGCCGGGCCAGTGGGACCGGGCTTTCCCACAAGTCGCCAGCTGCTTCGGGACCGAGCCGTTCTGGACCCTCGCCATCGACGGCGACGCCGCGCGGATGTCTACGCCGGAGCGCGTTGTCGCGGGCCGCGTCACGGCGCGGCTGGGATCCGCCAACCGGCGGGATCGGTTCGGGCTGACGGCCGATCTCGGCGGCGCGCCGCTCAGCGGCGTCATCGCCAACCGCGCCTGCAACGACGGGATGAGCGACCGGGAATACGGGCTGGCCGTCGACGCGATCTTCGAGGGCGCGGTGCTTTCGGGGTGCTGCACGCTTTCGCAATAACTATGTCACGACCCGAAGCGTCAGGTTGATCCGCCCCGGCGCGTCCAGCAGGGTCGAGGTCCCCGGCGCGATCCGGTCCACCCCGTGAAAGCGCAGCCGCGCCGCGCCCTCCAGCACCACCACGTCGCCGGATCGCAGCCATACCGCCTCCGTGCGGCCGCCGCGTTCGAGATTGCCGATCCGGAAGCGCCCGTCATCGCCTAGCGAGATCGAGACGACGGGCTGCGCGAGATCGGCCTCGTCGCGATCCTGGTGCAGGCCCATCCGCGCCTCAGGCCCGTACCAGTTCACCAGGCAGCATTCCGGGTCCCGCGCGTCCGGCACGACGGCGCGCCAGACGGCCATCACGCTGTCGGGGATCGGCGGCCAGCCGACGCCCGAGTGATGGCGTTCGGCATAGCCGTAGCGGCCGCGCTCGACGACCCAGCCGAACCGGCCGGCCGCGGTCATGCGCACCGACATCGGCCGGCCGAACCGGGTCACATGGGTGACGAAGGGCGCGGCGCGGGCGATGGCGCGCACATCCTCCGCCATCGCCGCCTGGGCCGTCCGATCCAGCCAGCCGGGCAACAGGCGGACGCCCCGGATCACCGCGCCCCGCGGGGCATCGCCATCGCTCAATTTGTGCCTCTTCACGTCCTTGCGAGGTCCAGACCCCCTCCTTATATACCCTCCGAACCGCGGGCCGGGGCAATTCGGACCGTATTCGAAAGGGATATGGACCGGGATGCCTGAGCGGGTCCCGGACCTCACAGATCGCCAAGAGAGGATATTCGAAATGGCAAAAGTCATCGGTATCGACCTCGGGACCACGAACTCCTGCGTCGCCATCATGGACGGGTCCCAACCCCGCGTGATCGAGAACGCGGAAGGCGCGCGCACGACGCCGTCGATCGTGGGTTACACCGAGTCCGAACGCCTGGTCGGCCAGCCCGCCAAGCGGCAAGCCGTCACCAACCCCGAGAACACCGTCTTCGGCGTCAAGCGCCTGATCGGTCGTCGCTTCGAAGACGAGCATCTCGCCAAGGACAAGAAGAACCTCCCCTACAACGTCATCGCCGGTTCGAACGGCGACGCCTGGGTCGAGGTTCGCGGCGAGAAATACTCCCCCGCGCAGGTCAGCGCCCTGATCCTTCAGAAGATGAAGGAGACGGCCGAGAGCTATCTGGGCGAGGAGGTCACGCAGGCCGTTATCACCGTGCCCGCCTATTTCAACGACGCCCAGCGCCAGGCCACCAAGGATGCCGGCAAGATCGCCGGTCTCGAGGTGCTGCGCATCATCAACGAGCCGACGGCCGCCGCGCTGGCTTACGGTCTCGACAAGAAGGAAGCGCGCACCATCGCGGTCTACGACCTCGGCGGCGGCACCTTCGACGTCACCATCCTGGAAATCGATGACGGCCTGTTCGAGGTGAAGTCCACGAACGGCGACACGTTCCTGGGCGGCGAAGACTTCGACATGCGCATCGTCAACTACCTCGCGGACGAGTTCAAAAAGGAGCACGGCGCCGACCTGACGCAGGACAAGATGGCCCTGCAGCGCCTCAAGGAAGCGGCCGAGAAGGCCAAGATCGAGCTCAGCTCCTCGTCGCAGACCGAGATCAACCAGCCCTTCATCTCGATGGGGACCAACGGACAGCCGCTGCACCTGGTGATGAAGCTGACCCGCGCCAAGCTGGAAAGCCTGGTCGGCGATCTGATCAAGCAGTCGATCAAGCCCTGCCAAGCCGCGCTGAAGGATGCCGGCATCGACAAGAGCGAGATCGACGAGGTCGTCCTGGTCGGCGGCATGACCCGCATGCCCAAGGTCATCGAGGAAGTGACGAAGTTCTTCGGGAAGGAGCCCCACAAGGGCGTGAACCCCGACGAGGTCGTCGCCATGGGCGCCGCCATCCAGGCCGGCGTTCTGCAAGGTGACGTCAAGGACGTGGTCCTGCTCGACGTGACGCCCCTGAGCCTCGGCATCGAGACGCTGGGCGGCGTGTTCACCCGCCTGATCGACCGCAACACGACGATCCCGACGAAGAAGTCCCAGGTCTTCTCGACTGCCGAGGACAACCAGAACGCGGTGACGATCCGCGTCTTCCAGGGCGAGCGCGAGATGGCGGCCGACAACAAGATGCTCGGCCAGTTCAACCTGGAAGACATCCCGCCCGCCCCGCGCGGCATGCCGCAGATCGAGGTGACTTTCGACATCGACGCCAACGGCATCGTGTCGGTCGGCGCCAAGGACAAGGCGACCGGCAAGGAGCAGCAGATCACCATCCAGGCGTCGGGCGGTCTGACCGACGAGGATATCGAGCGCATGGTGCAGGAGGCCGAGGAGAACGCCGAGGCCGACCGCAATCGTCGCGAGCTGGTCGAGGCCAAGAACCAGGCCGAAAGCCTGGTGCACGCGACGAAGAAATCGCTCGAGGATCACGGCGACAAGGTCGACCCGTCCACGGTCGAGGCGATCGAACTGGCCGTCTCCGCGCTGGAAGAGGCGATGGAGGGTGACGACGCCGGCAAGATCAAGTCGGGCATCCAAAACGTCTCCGAGGCGTCGATGCGCCTGGGCGAAGCCATCTATAAGGCGCAGGCCGAAGCCGAGGGCGGCGAGTCCGACACCGCCGCGACCGACGAAGCCGAAGGCGGCAAGTCCGACGATGACGAGATCCTCGATGCCGATTTCGAAGATCTCGACGATGACCAGAAGCGGGCTTGAGCCTTTCCGGTCATGAGGGCGACACAGAAGGCCGGCCCCGACGCGGGCCGGCCTTCTCGTTGGAGAATGAATGATGGCGAAACGTGACTACTACGAGACGCTCGGTGTCTCGAAGGGCGCCAGCGCCGACGAGATCAAGAAGGCCTACCGCCGTAAGGCGAAGGAGCTGCATCCCGACCGCAATTCCGACAACCCGAATGCCGAGGCGCAGTTCAAGGAAGCGAACGAGGCCTATGACGTCCTGAAGGATGCCGAGAAGAAGGCCGCCTATGACCGCTTCGGCCATGCCGCCTTCGAGGGCGGAATGGGCGGCGGCGGTCCGCGCCGTCCGGGCGGCGCCGGCGGGCCGGGGCAGGGCGATTTCGCGTCGGCCTTCTCGGACGTGTTCGAGGACCTGTTCGGCGATTTCATGGGCGGGCAGGGCGGCCCGGGCCGGGGCGGCGGGCGCACGCGCGCCACGCGCGGCTCGGACCTGCGCTACAACATGCGCGTCACGCTCGAAGAGGCCTTCGCCGGCGAGCAGAAGACGATCACCGTCCCGACCGCCGTGACCTGCAGCACCTGCGAGGGCAAGGGCACCGAGGGCGCGAGCGAACCCGCCACCTGCCCGACCTGCTCGGGCATGGGCAAGGTGCGCGCGCAGCAGGGCTTCTTCACGGTCGAACGCACCTGCCCGACCTGCTCGGGCGCGGGCCAGATCATCAAGAACCCCTGCAATGTCTGCGGCGGCGTCGGCCGGGTCGAGAAGGAGCGCCAGCTCTCCGTCAACATCCCCGCGGGCGTCGAGACCGGCACCCGCATCCGGCTCTCGGGCGAGGGCGAGGCGGGTCTGCGCGGCGGGCCGACGGGCGATCTCTACATCTTCATCGAGGTCTCCGATCACCCGATCTTCCAGCGCGACGGCGTAAACCTCTATTGCCAGGTTCCCGTGGCGATGACCGCGGCCGCGCTGGGCGGCGAGGTCGAGGTGCCCACCATCGAGGGCGGCCGCAGCCGCGTGAAGGTGCCCGCCGGCTCGCAGACCGGCCGCCAGATGCGCCTGCGCGGCAAGGGTATGCCCGCGCTGCGCGGCGGCGCGCGCGGCGACATGTTCATCGAGCTCGCCATCGAGACGCCGGTGAACCTGACCACCAAGCAGCGCGAGCTTCTGCGCGAGTTCGAGAAGATCGACGCCGACAACAATCCCCAGGGCGACAGCTTCTTCCGCAAGGTGAAGGGCTTCTGGGACGGCATGACGCAATGAGACGCCGCGCCGCGCTGGGATGCCTCGGCGCGGCGCTGGCCTGCCCCGCGATCCTGCGGGCGCAGACCCTGCCGGAGCTGCGCGACAGCGCGGCGGCCCTCGACCAGCTTCACAGCCTGATCGTCTGGCGCGGCGGCACCGAGGTGCTGGCCGAACGCTTCGGCGGCCCCGGGCTGGACCGCGTGGCCAATGTGAAATCCGTCTCCAAGACGCTTCTGTCGCTCCTCGTCGGGATCGCCGCCCAGCGCGAACTGCTGTCGGTCGAGGACCGCGTGCTCCCGCTCCTCGGTCGCGGGCCGGCCGGCGATGCGCGCGACGCCATCACCGTGGCCGACCTCCTGTCGCTCCGCGGCGGGCTGGCGAGCACCTCGGGCCCGAATTACGGTGCCTGGGTCTCCAGCCCGAACTGGGTGGAATACGTCCTGAACCAGCCGCTCGAATCCGAGCCGGGCGGGCGCTTCATCTACTCGACCGGCGCGACCCACCTGCTGGGCGCCGCGCTGTCGCGCGCGGCCGAGGCCGACCTTCTGACGCTGGCGCGCCGCTGGCTGGGCGCCCCGCTCGGGATCGACTTCGCGCCCTGGGTCGCCGATCCGCAGGGCAACTATCTCGGCGGGAACGACATGGCGCTCAGCCCGCGCGACCTGGGCCGGGTCGCGCGCATGTGCCTAAACCGGGGCGAATGGCAGGGCCGGCAGGTGATCGACCCCGCCTGGTTCGACCGCGCCTGGCAGCCCCGCGCCCGCTCGCCCTGGTCGGGCGATGGCTATGGCTACGGCTGGTTCCTGACGCGGCTCGGGGGCACGCCCGTCCACTACGCGCGCGGCTATGGCGGGCAGGTGATGGCGGTGATGCCGCGCATCGACACGGCCCTCGTGATCACATCCGACCCGACCCGGCCGGCCCGCTCCGGCGGCTATTTCGGCGACTTGCGCGACCTGATGGGCCGGGTCGCCGCGGCCTGAAGCCCGACCCGCTTCGCACCGCGCTCAGTTCCCCACGCGGCAGGCCGCGAGCAGCGCCATGTTGAGGATATCACTCGCCGTCGATCCGGTGGAGGCGATCTGGATCGGCTGGTCCAGCCCGGTCAGGATCGGGCCGATCACCGTGGCGCCCGCCATCTCCTGCATCAGCTTGACCGAGATGCTGGCCGAGTGCCGCGCCGGCACCACCAGCACGTTGGCCGGCCCGGTCAGGCGCGAGAACGGGTAGTTCGCCGCCACCTCCGGGTTCAGCGCGACGTCGACGGTCATCTCGCCCTCGAACTCGAAATCCGCGCCCCGCGCCTCCAGCACCGCGGGGGCGTGATGCATCTTCTCGGCACGCTCGGAGACCGGGTAGCCGAAGGTCGAGAAGCTAACGAAGGCCACCCGCGGCTCCAGTCCCATGGCGCGGGCGACGCGCGCGCCGGCCTGCGCGATGGTCGCCAGCCCCTCCTCGTCGGGCCATTCATGGACCAGCGTGTCGCCGATCAGGACGATCCGCCCGCGATGCAGCAGCGCGGTGATGCCGACGGCCTCCGGGTTGCCGTGGATCGGAAAGACATGGTCGAGCAGCCGCATCGCATGGGCCGATTTGCGCGTCGCGCCGGTCACCAGCCCGTCGCCATGCTCATGCGCCAGCATCAGCGCGGCGAAGACATGCCGGTCGCGGCTGGCCAGGCGGTGCACGTCCTGCCGGTCGAACCCCTCGCGCTGCAGCCGCTGGTAGAGGAAGGTCTTGTAGGTCTCGAGATGCAGCGTGTTGGCGGCGTTCACCACCTCCAGCTCGCGCGAGGCATCGGCGAGGCCTGCGGCGTCGAGCTTGGCCTTCACGTCCTCGGCCCGCCCGACGACCAGCGCGCGGCCATAGCCCGAGCGCTGATAGGCGACCGCCGCGCGCAGCACGCGGGGGTCGTCGCCCTCGGCGAAGATCATCCGCGCCTGGGCCTGCCGGGCCCGCGCGCTGATCCCCTGCACGATGCTGGCCGTGGGATCCATCCGCGCGGCCAGGGCGTGGGTATAGGCGTCCATGTCGAGGATTGGCCGCCGCGCCACGCCGGTATCCATGCCGGCGCGCGCCACGGCGGGCGGGATGACGTGGATCAGGCGCGGGTCGAAGGGCGTCGGGATGATGTAGTCGCGCCCGAAGCTCAGCTTGCGACCATAGGCCATCGCCACCTCGTCGGGCACGTCGGCGCGCGCCAGCTCGGCCAGCGCCTCGGCGCAGGCGATCTTCATCTCGTCGTTGATGGCGCGGGCATGGATGTCGAGCGCGCCGCGGAAAAGATAGGGAAAGCCCAGCACGTTGTTAACCTGGTTGGGATAATCCGAGCGTCCCGTCGCCACGATCGCATCCGGCCGGATCTCATGCGCTTCCTCTGGCGTGATCTCGGGGTCGGGGTTGGCCATCGCGAAGATCACCGGATCCTCGGCCATGCTCTCGACCATGGCCTGGGTGACCGCGCCCTTGGCCGACACGCCCAGGAACACGTCCGCCCCGGCCATCGCCTCTTCCAGCGTGCGCAGGTCGGACTTGACCGCATGGGCCGATTTCCACTGGTTCATGCCCTCGGTGCGGCCTTGGTAGATCACGCCCTTGGTGTCGCAGGCGATGCAGTTCTCGTGCCGCGCGCCCATCGACTTCAGCAGCTCGATACAGGCGATCCCCGCCGCGCCCGCGCCGTTAAGCACGATCTTCACATCCTCGATTTTCTTGCCCGACAGGTGCAGCGCGTTGATCAGACCGGCCGCACAGATCACCGCCGTGCCGTGCTGGTCGTCGTGGAAGACGGGGATGTCCATCTCCTCCTTCAGGCGGCTCTCGATCATGAAGCATTCGGGCGCCTTGATGTCCTCGAGGTTGATGCCGCCGAAGCTCGGACCCATCAGCTTCACCGCGGCGACGAATTCGTCGACCTCCTCGGTGTCGAGCTCGATATCGATCGAGTTGACGTCGGCGAAGCGCTTGAACAGCACCGCCTTGCCTTCCATCACCGGCTTGGAGGCCAGCGCGCCAAGGTTGCCGAGCCCCAGCACCGCCGTCCCGTTCGAGATCACGGCCACGAGGTTCCCCTTGGTCGTGTAGTCGTAGGCGGTGGCGGGATCGGCGGCGATCGCCTCGCAGGGCACGGCCACGCCGGGGGAATAGGCCAGGCTCAGATCGCGCTGCGTCGCCATCGCGGTCGAGGCGCTGATATCCAGCTTCCCGGGCCGCGGCTCCAGATGGTAGGCGAGCGCCTCTTCGCGCGTGATCTTGGTGCGTCCGGCCATGCGGTCCTCCCCGGTTTCGCTTCACGGTAGCGGAGGGTTCCGGTGGGCGGTAGGGTCGCCGCCGCGAAGGGGGGAAGCCATGTCCGTCACGCCGATGATGGCCCAGTATCTCGAGATCAAGGCGGAAGCGCCGGACGCCCTCCTGTTCTACCGGATGGGCGATTTCTACGAGCTGTTCTTCGACGACGCGGTGGCGGCGTCGGCGGCGCTGGACATCGCACTGACCAAGCGCGGCAAGCATCTGGGCGAGGATATCGCCATGTGCGGCGTGCCGGTCCATTCCGCCGAGAACTACCTGATGACGCTGATCCGCAAGGGCTTCCGCGTCGCGGTCTGCGAACAGCTGGAAAGCCCCGAGGAGGCGAAGAAGCGCGGCTCGAAATCGGTGGTGAAGCGCGGGATCGTCCGGCTGGTGACGCCCGGCACGCTGACCGAGGACACGCTGCTGGAGGCGCGGGCGCATAACTACCTCGCGGCCTTCCACGAGGTGCGGGGCGAGGGGGCGCTGGCCTGGGCCGATATCTCGACCGGCGCGTTCCACGTCGCCGCCTGTCCGCGCGTCCGGTTGGGGCCCGACCTGGCGCGGCTCGGCGTGGCCGAGCTGATCCTGGGCGAGGGCGCGGAAGGCGCAACCGTGGCCGAGGAGCAGGGCGCCTCGGTGACGCCGCTGGGCCGCAGCGCCTTCGACAGCGCCGGGGCCGAAACCCGCCTGAAGGCTCTATTCAAGGTGAAATCGCTCGACAGCTTCGGGCAGTTCTCGCGCGCCGAGCTCGGCGCGATGGGCGCCCTGATCGAATATGTCGAGATCACCCAGCGCGGCCGGCTGCCGCTCCTGCGCCCGCCCCGGCGCGAGGCGGCGGGCGCGATGATGGCGATCGACGCGGCCACGCGGCGCAATCTCGAGCTGACCCGCGGGGCCGGGGGCGGGCGCGACGGCTCGCTCCTCTGGGCGATCGACCGGACCGTGACCGCCGGCGGCGCGCGGCTCCTGGAACGGCGCGTCGCCGCGCCGTCGGCGCATGTCGAGACGATCCGCGCCCGGCTCGACGCGGTCGACTGGGCCGTGCGCAACGATGCGCTGGCCCAGCAGCTCCGCGACATGCTGCGCCGCGCCCCCGACATGGACCGGGCCCTGTCGCGCCTGTCGCTCGACCGCGGCGGACCGCGCGACCTGGCGGCGATCCGGGACGGGCTGGCGGCCGGGCAAAGCGTCTTTTCCGCCGTGTTCGAGACGGATCTACCGCTCGACGTCGCCGCGCTCGCGGGCGAGGAAGCGCTGAGCGAACGGCTGGAACAGGCGCTGGTCGCCGAACCGCCCGTGATGCTGCGCGACGGCGGCGCCATCGCCGCGGGCTTCGATGCCGAGCTCGACGAGGCGCGCGCGCTGCGCGACGAGGGCCGCGGCGTCATCGCCCGGCTGCAGGCCGACTACGTTGCAGCCACCGGCATCGCCTCGCTGAAGGTGAAGCACAACAACGTGCTGGGCTATTTCGTCGAAACCACCGCGACCCATGCCGAGAAGATGCGCGCCGACGCCGCCTTCATCCACCGCCAGACCACCGCGAACCAGGTCCGCTTCACCACGGTCGAGCTGTCGGAGCTGGAGACGAAGATCCTCAATGCCGGCGCCCGCGCGCAGGAGATCGAGACCCGGATCTTCGCGGCGCTGCGCCAGGCCGTGCTCGACGCCGCCGATCCGGTCTTCGCCGCAGCCCGGGCGCTGGCGGAGCTGGATGTGATTACAGCGCTCGCCGACCTCGCCCGGGCCGAGGATTGGTGCCGCCCGCAGGTCGATGAGAGCCGCGCCTTCGCCGTCCGCGCCGGGCGACACCCGGTGGTCGAACGCGCGCTCAAGCGCGACGGCGCGCCCTTCGTGGCCAACGATACCGCGCTTACGGCCGAGGACGGCGCCGCAATCCGGCTTCTGACCGGGCCGAACATGGCGGGCAAATCGACATGGCTGCGACAGAATGCGCTGATCGCCGTGCTGGCTCAGATGGGCGCCTTCGTCCCGGCCGAGGCCGCGCATATCGGCGTGGTCAGCCAGCTCTTCAGCCGGGTGGGGGCCTCGGACGACCTGGCCCGCGGGCGCTCGACCTTCATGGTCGAGATGGTCGAGACGGCCGCGATCCTGAACCAGGCCGATGACCGCGCGCTGGTGATCCTCGACGAGATCGGGCGCGGCACGGCCACCTATGACGGGCTGTCCATCGCCTGGGCGACGCTCGAGCATCTGCACGACGTCAACCGCTGCCGCGCGCTCTTCGCCACGCATTACCACGAGATGACGGCGCTCGCCGCCAAGCTCGACGGGGTCGAGAACGCCACCGTCGCCGTGCGCGAATGGGAGGGCGAGGTGATCTTCCTGCACGAGGTCCGCGACGGGGCCGCCGACCGCAGCTACGGGGTGCAGGTGGCCAAGCTCGCGGGCCTGCCCCCGGCCGTGGTCGAGCGGGCCCGCGCCGTCCTCGACGCGCTTGAGAAGGGCGAGCGCGAGGGCGGGGGCAAGGCCCGCGCGATGATCGACGACCTGCCGCTCTTCCGCGCCGCGCCGGCACCGGCACCCGCCCCGCAAACGAAAAGCGCAGCCGAGGACCGGCTGCGCGAGGTTCTTCCCGACGAGCTGACCCCGCGCGAGGCGCTGGACCTGCTCTACGAGCTGAAAGGCCTAGCCGGCGGGCGTGCTTGACACGCCGACCTGCGCGGGGCGCAGCAGGCGATCATGCAGCAGGAAGCCTTCGGCCGCGACCTGGATGATGTCGCCGGCCTTGGTGTCGGGCAGGGGCGCCTCGAACATGGCCTCGTGGTGCTGCGGATCGAACCGGTCGCCGATCTCGGGCGCGACCATGGTGATGCCGTGCTTGTTGAAGACCTTCAGCAGCTCCTTGAGGGTCAGCTTGATGCCCTCGACCACGCCGTCATTCGCGTCGCCCGCCGCGTCCAGCGCGCGGCGCAGGTTGTCATAGACCGGCAGCAGGTCGCGGGCGAGCTTGGAGCCGCCGTATTGCTCGGCTTCCGACCGGTCGCGGGCGGCGCGCTTGCGGACGTTCTCGGCCTCGGCCAGCGCGCGCATCAGGCGATCGCGCATCTCGTCGCGCTCGGCGATGACGGCTTCCATGGCGGCGCGGCCCGACTTCGCGGAGTCCTCCGGGTCCTCGTCCATCGCGGCGTCGAGGTCGAATTCCTCCTCCTCGGCCTCCGGGTCGTCGAGGAACGGGTTTTCCTTCGGCTCTGCCATTCGGATCCTCTATCGTTTCGGGCCGGACAGCATCCGTCCGACCAGTTGAGCAGTGTAGTCCACGATGGGGACGATTCGCCCGTAATTGAGACGGGTGGGGCCGATCACGCCGACCGCGCCCACGATTTTTCGATCCGCGTTCATATAGGGAGAAACCACCAGAGATGAACCGGAAAGTGAGAACAACTTGTTCTCCGAGCCGATGAAGATGCGGACGCCCTCGCCCTCCTCGGTCAAGCTCAGGAAATCGGCGATGTCGCGCTTGCGCTCCAGGTCGTCGAAGAGGCTGCGGATACGCTCCAGCGAGGCGGCGTCGGCGCCTTCGCCGAGCAGGTTGGAGCGTCCGCGCACGATCAGCCGCTCCGACCGCTCGCCCTCGTTCTCCCAGGCGGCGAGGCCCTTCTCGATCAGGTCATGGGCCAGCGCGTCGATCTCCTGCCGCCGGGCGCTGACCTCCTCGGCCATCAGGTTCGACAGGTCCGAGATCGTCCGCCCCTCGATGATCGCGTTGAGCAGGTTCGCCGCCTCGCGCATCGAGGACGGGGTCTGCCCGGGCGGCGGCGTGAAGACGCGGTTCTCGACATGGCCGTCGGCGAAGACCAGCACCACCAGGGCCCGGTCGGCGGCGAGCGACACGAACTCGATATGCTTGATCGGCGCCTCGCGCTTCGGTGCCAGCACCAGCGACGCGCCCTGCGTGATCCCCGACAGGGCGCTGCCCACGCGGTCCATCATCGCGGTCACGTCATCCTCGGACGCGCCGAGACTGGCTTCGATCTTCTCGCGATCCTCGTCGCCCAGCTGCGCCTCGAGCAGGCCGTCGACGAACATCCGCAGGCCCGATTGCGTGGGGATGCGCCCGGCGCTGATATGCGGTGCCTCCAGGAGCCCGAGGAACTCGAGATCCTGCATCACGTTGCGGATCGTCGCGGCCGAGACCTTCTCGGACATGGACCGCGTCAGGGTGCGGCTGCCCACCGGATCGCCCGTGCCGAGATAGCCCTCGACCACGCGGCGGAACACCTCGCGGGAACGGTCGTTCAACTCCGACAGGATTTGCGGGTTCGCGGTCATGGCGAACGGGATCTATGCACCGCGCCCCCCGTGGTCAATCGCGGGGTTGCATGGATCCGGCGCCGTGGGCATGTGACACGGCAACAGCAGACAGGAGTATTTCATGCGCCCTTCCGGCCGCGCGCTCGACCAGATGCGCGATATCTCGATCGAGACCGACGTCACCCGCCATGCCGAAGGCTCCTGCCTGATCCGCTGCGGCGACACGCATGTGCTCTGCACCGCGTCGCTGGAAGAACGGGTGCCGCCCTTCCTGCGCGGCGGCGGGCAGGGCTGGGTGACGGCGGAGTACGGCATGCTGCCCCGCGCCACCACGACGCGGATGCGCCGCGAGGCGGCCGCCGGCAAGCAATCGGGCCGCACGCAGGAGATCCAGCGCCTGATCGGGCGCAGCCTGCGGGCCGGGATCGACCGCAACGCCCTGGGCGAGCGGCAGATCACCGTCGACTGCGACGTGCTGCAGGCCGATGGCGGCACGCGCTGCGCCGCGATCACCGGCGGCTGGGTCGCGCTGCGCCTGGCGGTCAACAAACTGATGAAGGCCGGCGATGTGATCACGGACCCGCTGACCGACCATGTCGCCGCCGTCTCCTGCGGGGTCTATGCCGGTCAGCCCGTGCTCGATCTCGACTACCCCGAGGACAGCCAGGCCGGGACCGACGCGAATTTCGTCATGACGGGCGCCGGCTCGATGATCGAGGTCCAGGCCTCGGCCGAGGGCTCGACCTTCTCGAAGGGCGAATTCGGTGAGCTTCTGGCGCTGGCCGAAAAGGGCGTGGCCGAACTGGTCGCCGCACAGAAGGCCGCCACCGCGTGAGACGGTTCGACGGCGATACGCTCCTGATCGCGACGCACAACCGCGGCAAGCTCGAGGAGTTTCGTGCCCTGCTCGCCCCGCACGGCATCACCGTGAAGTCGAACCGAGATTTCGACCTGCCCGAGCCCGAGGAGACCGAGGCCACCTTCGTCGGCAATGCCCGCATCAAGGCGCGCGCCGCGGTCGACGCGACCGGATTGCCCGCGCTGGCCGACGATTCCGGGATCGAGATCGACGGCCTGGACGGCGCGCCCGGCGTCCACACGGCGGATTGGGCCGAGACGGGGCAGGGGCGCGATTTCCACGTCGCGATGGAGCGCGCCTGGCGCGAGCTGGAAGCCCGCGCCGCGCCCGAGCCCCGGACCGCGCGGTTCTGCGCCACGCTGGTCCTGCGCTGGCCCGATGGGCACGAGGAGGTGTTCGAGGGCCGGGCGGAGGGCCGCATCGTCTGGCCGATGCGCGGCGCGGACGGGCATGGCTATGACCCGATTTTCCAGCCCGAGGGCCACGACCGCACCTTCGGCGAGATGCCCACCGACGAGAAGAACGCTATCAGCCACCGCGCCCGCGCCCTGAAGAAGATGCAGGCCGTGTTCGGGGACCCGGCGTGACGCGCCGCCTGATCTCCACCGGCTCGCCCTTCGAGCGGGAGATTGGCTATTCGCGCGCCGTGGTGCAGGGCGACTGGTGTTTCATGGCGGGCGTGACCGGCTACGACTACGCGACGATGGAGCTGCCCGCCGATCTTGGGACGCAGGTCGCGAATTGCTACGCCACCGTCCGCTCCGTCCTGGCCGAGGCGGGCTTCACCCCAAAGCATATCGTCCGGGTCCAGCACCTCGTGGCCGACCGGTCCGATATCGACGCGCTGCTGCCGCTTCTCGGGGCCGAACTCGGGCAGATCCGCCCCGCCGCGACGATGCTGGTCGCCGGCCTGATGCAGCCCGAGATGCGCTACGAGGTCGAGGTGACGGCCTTCAGAGGCGCCTGATGACGGCGCTCGAGCCCTGGCAAGAAGGCGGCTTCGGCCTGTACTTGCATTGGCCGTTCTGCGCCGCGAAATGCCCTTATTGCGACTTCAACAGCCATGTCTCGCGCCGGATCGACCAGGATGAATGGCTGGCCGCCTACCTCCGTGATCTGGAGCACTGGGCCGAACGCACGCCCGGGCGCGTCCTTTCCTCGGTCTTCTTCGGCGGCGGCACGCCATCCCTGATGGAGCCGCGCATCGTTGGCGCGATCCTCGACCGGGTGGCGGCCCTCTGGACCCCGGCAAACGATATCGAGATCACGCTGGAGGCCAATCCAACCTCGGTCGAAGCGGATCGCTTCGCCGGGTTCGTCGGCGCGGGGGTGAACCGCTTCTCCGTCGGGTTGCAGGCGCTGAACGACCCGGATCTGCGTGCGCTCGGGCGGCTGCACAGCGCCGCCGAGGGCCGCCGCGCCGTCGATATCGCGCGGAGCGTCTGCGACCGCGTGTCTTTCGACCTGATCTACGCCCGCCAGAACCAGAGCCTCGCCGATTGGGAGGCCGAGCTGCGCGAGGCGCTGTCCTTCGCGGGCGAGCACCTGTCGCTCTACCAGCTGACGATCGAGGCCGGCACGGCCTTCGGCGACCGGTTCCGGGCCGGTCGGCTGCGCGGCCTGCCCTCCGACGATCTCTCGGCCGAGATGTTCGAGTTGACGCAGGCGCTCTGCGCCGAGGCCGGCCTGCCGCGCTACGAGGTCTCGAACCACGCGGTGCCGGGCGCGGAGAGCCGGCACAACCTGATCTACTGGCGCGGCGGCGATTGGCTCGGCATCGGGCCCGGCGCGCATGGCCGGATCGCGCGGAACGGCTCGCGTGTCGCGACCGAAGCGACGCGGATGCCCACGGCCTGGCTAGAGCATGTCGCCGAACGGGGCACCGGTACCGCCGAGACCGAAGACCTTCAAACTACTGATATCGCAGAAGAATACTTGATCATGGGGTTGCGGATGCGCGACGGGATCGACCTGGATCGCCTGCGGCGCATGGGCGGGCACGTCGACGCGGCGGCCCTTGAAGACCTGACCGCGGCCAAGCTCCTGGAGCGCGACGGCGCGCGGTTGCGGGCCAGCGAGAGCGGCGTGCTTCTGCTGAACCGGATCCTGGCCGAGCTAGCGCCGGTCTGAGCCCGAAAGGACGGCGCAGATCCGGTCCAGCTCGTCCAACGAACTATAGCTGAGCGTGACGCGGCCGCTCTCATTCGCGGCCTTGTGGTCGATCTTGACCGAAAGCCCCAGCGCTGCCGTCAGGTCCCCCTCCAGCGCGCGCGTGTCGGCATCCTTGTCGCTGCGCTTCGGAGCGGTGGCCGGCGCGTCGCCCTCCATCGCGCGCTTGGCCAGGCGCTCCGTCTCGCGCACGGACAGGCCCTTCGCGATCACCGTGCCGGCCAGTCCCGCCGGGTCCGGCGCGTTGATCAGAGCCCGCGCATGCCCGGCGCTGAGCACGCCCTCGCGCACATGCGCCTGCACGCTCGCGGGCAGCTTCAGAAGCCGCATCAGGTTGGCGACATGGCTCCGGGACTTGCCCAAGACTTCGGACAGCTTCTCCTGCGTGTGCCCGAACTTGTCCATCAGCTGGCGGAAGCCCTCCGCCTCCTCGATGGCGTTCAGATCGGCGCGCTGGATGTTTTCGATGATGGCGACCTCGAGAAGCTCGGTATCGTCCATCTCGCGTATGACGACCGGCACCTCGTGCAGGCCGGCGCGCTGCGCCGCGCGCCAGCGGCGTTCGCCGGCGACGATCTCGTAGCGGGCATCGCCCCCGCCGCGGGCTGTCCGCACAATAATCGGCTGGATCACCCCGCGCTGCCGGATCGACGCCGCCAGGTCGGACAGCTCGTCCTCGTCGAAATCCCGGCGCGGCTGGTTCGGATTGGGCCGCACCGTCTCGATCGGTACCGAGCTGTCGGGCCGCGGCGGGCGGCTGCGCGCGCCCTCGGCATCGACGCCCACATCCGCCATCAGGGCGGACAGGCCGCGCGCCATCGGTCGGTTCGGTTTGCCGTCAGACATTGGCGACCAGCTCCTGTTCGTGGCGCGCGAGCACTTCGCTGGCCAGGCTGCGATAGGCCACCGCCCCGCGAGAGGACGGATCGTAGTTCAGAACCGGCATGGCATGGCTCGGCGCCTCGCTCAGGCGGACATTGCGCGGGATCTTGGTCTCGAAGACGAGGTCGCCCAGCGTCTCGCGCGCCTCGTCCTCGACCTGCAGGCACAGGTTGTTCCGGCGGTCGAACATCGTCAATACGATGCCTTCGAGCCGCAGATCGGCATTCGCCGTGCTCCGCACCTCCCGCACCGTGAGAAGGAGTTGCGACAGCCCTTCCAGCGCGAAAAACTCGGCCTGCAGCGGGACGAGGATCCCGCTGGAGGCGACGAAAGCATTGATCGTCAACAGGTTGAGCGACGGCGGGCAGTCGATCAGCACGTAGTCGTAGGGCGTGTCCCGGTGATGCAGGGCGTTGCGCAGATGCATGACGCGCCGGCTGCTGGCCATCAACTCGCCATCCGCCGAGCTCAAATCCATCGTCGACGGGATGATGAAGAGCCCGTCCACCGCCGTTTCCCGCGCCAGTTTCGCGGCAGAGACATCGCCGAGAAGCAGGTCATAGACACTCTGCACACGCCGGTCGCGTTCCACGCCCAGACCGGTCGACGCATTGCCCTGCGGGTCGAGATCGACGATCAGGACCCGCTTTCCGCGCATGGCGAGGGCCGCGCCGAGATTGATCGCTGTCGTCGTCTTTCCGACACCGCCCTTCTGATTGGCGATGCTGATGATCCGGGCTTTCATGGGGCGGGGCTCACCTTTCGGATGCAGAGGATCGCGGCCGCCGGGTCTGTCCGGCTGGGCACGACGTCACAGTCAAACTGCCAAGTTTCCCGCGCTGCCTCAATCTCGGAACGCCAGGATTGCCCCTTGGGAAAGAGATACTGTGTCTTTGGGACCGCGTGGCGCGACGCCAGGGCCAGAAGCTGCGGCAGGGGCGCCAAGGCCCGCGCCGAAATGATGTCAGCCGCTTGCGCGGGGGCGTTCTCGATCCGGTCCTGCACGATTTCGTAGTGCAGCCCCAATTCGCGCCGGACGGTGCGCAGAAATTCGCATTTGCGCTTGTCAGCCTCCATCAACGTCAGATCGCGACCATCGTCGCGCAGGATCGCCAGCACCACGCCCGGCAGACCACCGCCCGATCCGAGGTCGAGCCAGGCTCTGGTTGGCGGGGCCAATTCGAGGATCTGGGCGCTATCTTCGATATGCCGCGTCGCGATCTGGTCGATCGTGCTCGGCGAGACGAGGTTAATCGCCCGATTCCACTTGCGGAGCAGCGCTTCGTATCGTGTCAGGCGGTCGGTTGTTTCACGTGAAACATCCACGATCGGCTACGCGGACTGACGAGCATGGGCGCGGACTGTCGCCAAGACGACGACCATCGCCGCGGGCGTCATGCCTTCCAGCCGCCCCGCCTGGCCGAGCGTCTCGGGTCGCGTGCCGTTCAGCTTCGCGCGGATTTCATTCGACAGCGCCTCAACCGTCGACCAATCGATATCCCCGGGGATCTCGACCGCATCGTCCTTCTTCAATGCCGCGATCTCGCGATCGGCGCGTAAGATGTAGTTGGCGTAGAGGGCCTCACGGGCAATCTGCAGCATGTCGTCATGTTCGACGCCCGCAAGCTCAGTGGCTGCAAGCAGGGTCGGAACGTCCAGTCCCGGCATCGCCATCGCGTCGTAAAGCGCGCGGTCGGGCGCGGTATCGGGAAGCGTTGCGCCGTGCCTGCGCAGTGCCACGGCGGGGATCTTGGTCCGACGCGCCATGTCGCGGGCCACCGCAAGGCGCTGCATCTTCGTCTCGAACGCCAAGCGCCGCGTATCGGACACGCAACCGAGTGCGATCCCCATGCCCGTCAAACGCTCATCCGCATTGTCGGCGCGGAGCTTCAGCCGGAATTCGGCGCGTGAGGTGAACATGCGATAGGGCTCGGTCACGCCGCGCGTTACCAGGTCGTCGACCATCACGCCGATATAGGATTGCGTCCGGTCGAAGGACGGCGCATCGACGCCCCGGGCCTGCGCCGCGGCGCTCAGACCTGCGACGAGCCCCTGCGCGGCGGCTTCCTCGTAACCGGTCGTACCGTTGATCTGGCCCGCCAGGAACAGCCCGGGCCGGGCGCGCAGCTCGAGCGTCCGACGCAGCTCGCGCGGATCGACATAGTCGTATTCGATCGCATAGCCCGGCTGGACGATCTCGGTTGCCTCCAACCCGCGGATCGACCGGACATAATCCAGCTGCACATCGACGGGAAGCGAAGTCGAGATTCCGTTCGGGTACACGAGATCGCTCTCGACGCCTTCCGGTTCGAGGAAGATCTGGTGCGAGCTCTTCTCGGCAAAGCGGACGACCTTGTCCTCGATCGACGGGCAGTAGCGCGGTCCGACGCCGCCGATATGGCCACCATACATTGCCGAGCGGTCCAGATTGGCGCGGATGATCTCGTGGGTCGTGGCGTTTGTATGGGTGATCGCGCAGCAGACCTGCGGGGCCGTGACGCCCGTGCTCAGGAAGGAAAACAGCGTTGGCGCGTCGTCGCCCGGCTGCATTTCAAGTTCGTCCCAGGCGATGCTGCTGCGCTTCAGGCGGGGCGGCGTTCCGGTCTTGAGGCGACCGAAGCGGATATCGAGCCCGCGGACCCGCTCCGCCAGCATGTCGGAGGCCTGCGCACCCATCCGGCCGCCGCGCCGTTGTTCGTCGCCGATATGGATGACGCCGCCGAGGAACGTGCCGGTGGTCAGGATGACCTTCGTCGTCGAGAGGATGCCGCCGTCGGCAAGGACGATCTCGGAACCGCCATTCCCGGTCTCGCGCAGGTCGGTGACCTCGCCATAGACGGTCTCGATGCCCGCCGTCCCGGCGATCTCCGCCTGCATCGCGGCGCGGTACAGATCGCGGTCGATCTGCGCGCGCGGACCTTGGACCGCCGGACCCTTGCGACGGTTAAGCAGACGGAACTGGATGCCGGCCCGATCGGCGAGGCGACCCATGATTCCGTCCAGCGCGTCGATCTCGCGAACCAAGTGGCCCTTGCCAAGTCCGCCGATTGCCGGGTTGCAGGACATGGCGCCAAGATCGCTCTCGCGCATCGTCACCAGCGCGACGGACACGCCCATGCGCGCGGCGGCATGCGCCGCTTCGCAGCCGGCATGACCGCCACCGATGACGACGATGTCGAAAGACTGTTTCACGTGAAACACCGCTATTTGCCGATGCAGAAGGAGGCGAAGATGTCGTCCAGAATCGCCTCGATATCAACCCCGCCGATGATCGCCCGCAGCGTGTCGGCCGCGGCCTGCAGTTCCGCCGCCACCAGCTCCGCTTCGATCGCCGAATTTTCCAGAACCGTCGCGATGCGCTGGCGGGCCTCGTTTAGCGCGGCGCGATCGCGCTCGCGCGTGATCAGCCCGGCATCGGCGCTCTGCTCGGCCAGGCGCGCGTGGACGCTGTCGAGAAGGGCGTCGATGCCCGCCATCGTCTTGGTCGAGATCGTCCCGCGCGGGTCGATATCGGCCCGGGTCCGAATGCGCAGATCGCCGGGCTGTTCCGGGAGGCCCAGTTCGTCCGCGCCGTCGCCTGCAAGGAAGATCCGCAGATCCGCCGCACTGGCACGTTGTCGGGCGCGTTCCACCCCAAGCTGCTCGATCCTGTCCGCCGTCTCGCGGATGCCGGCCGTGTCGAGGAACGTCACCGCGAGACCGCGAAGGTCGGTTCGGACCTCGATGACATCCCGGGTCGTGCCGGCGATATCCGAGACGATCGCGGCATCGGACCGCGTCAACGCATTGATAAGGCTTGACTTTCCTGCGTTCGGGGGCCCCACGAGCGCGACGGTGAAGCCCGAGCGGATCCGCTTCGCCGCACGCACGCCCGCGAGCTCCGCGTCGATCTCGGAGAGTAGTTGCGCGAGAATCGCGGTGACCTCGGGCGACACGTCTTCCGGCACCTCTTCGTCGGCGAAGTCGATGGTCGCCTCGGTCAGGGCGCGGGCGCGGATCAGCCGGTCGCGCCAGCCGGTCACCCGGGCCGAGATCTCGCCGGTATAGACGCGCATCGCCTCGCGACGCTGCGCCTCGGTCTCGGCGTCGATCAGGTCGCCCAGCCCCTGGACCTGCAGCAGGTCCATGCGGTCGTTCATCAGGGCACGGCGGGTGAATTCGCCGGGCCGGGCGAGGCGAGCCAGCCCGGTCCGGGCGATGGCGTCCAGCACCGCGCGGATGATCGCGATGGAGCCGTGGAGATGCAGCTCAACCACCGCTTCGCCGGTGAAGCTGGCGCCCTCGTCGAAGCGCAGGACCAGCGCCTCGTCGAGCAGGGCGCCCCCGTCATCCGTCAGCCGCTGCACCGAGGCGCGGCGGGCCTCCGGCGCGCGGCCTCCCAGCCGCTCGAGGATCGCGACACTGTCCGGGCCCGAGAGCCGGATGACGGCCACGCCGGCTTTTCCCTCGGCGGTGGCGAGGGCGAAGATCGTGTCCTCCACCCGGGCCCCCGGGTCAGGAATTCATCGAGTCGAAGAAATCGGAGTTGGTCTTCGTCTGCTTCAGCTTCGAGATCAGGAACTCGATGGCGTCGGTCGTGCCCATCGGGTTCAGGATCCGGCGCAGCACGAAGGTCTTCTGCAGGTCCTTGGCATCGACCAGCAGCTCCTCCTTCCGGGTGCCGGACTTGAGGATGTCCATCGCCGGGAAGACGCGCTTGTCGGCCACCTTGCGGTCCAGCACGATCTCGCTGTTGCCGGTGCCCTTGAACTCTTCGAAGATCACCTCGTCCATGCGCGAGCCGGTGTCTATCAGCGCGGTCGCGATGATCGTGAGCGAGCCGCCTTCCTCGATGTTCCGGGCGGCACCGAAGAACCGCTTGGGACGCTGCAGCGCGTTTGCGTCGACACCGCCGGTCAGGACCTTGCCCGAGGACGGGACGACGGTGTTGTAGGCGCGGCCCAGGCGGGTGATCGAGTCGAGCAGGATGACGACGTCGCGCTTGTGCTCGACCAGGCGCTTGGCCTTCTCGATGACCATCTCGGCCACGGCGACGTGCCGGGTCGGCGGCTCGTCGAAGGTGGAGGAGACGACCTCGCCCTTCACCGAGCGCTGCATGTCGGTCACTTCCTCGGGGCGCTCGTCGATCAGGAGCACCATCAGGTAGCAATCGGGATGGTTCGTCTCGATCGACTTGGCGATGTTCTGGAGGAGCACGGTCTTACCCGTCCGCGGCGGAGCCACGATGAGCGAGCGCTGGCCCTTTCCGATGGGCGCGACCAGGTCGATGATCCGCGCGGAGCGATCCTTGATGGTCGGATCCTCGATCTCCATCTGGAAGCGCTCGTCGGGATAGAGCGGCGTCAGGTTGTCGAAGCTGACCTTGTGCTTGGCCATCTCCGGGTCAGCGAAGTTGATCTGCGTGACCTTGGTGATCGCGAAATAGCGCTCGTTGTCGTCGGGCGCCTGGATCAGACCCTCGACCGTGTCGCCGGTGCGCAGGCTGTGCTGGCGGATCACCTCGGGCGAGACGTAGATGTCGTCCGGGCCGGGCAGGTAGTTCGCCTCGGGCGCGCGCAGGAAACCGAAGCCGTCCTGCAGGACCTCCAGCACGCCTTCGCCGTAGATCTCCCAGCCCTCGTCGGCGCGTTCGCGAAGGATCGAGAACATCATCTCGCCCTTGCGCATCGTCGAGGCGTTCTCGATCTCGAGCTCTTCCGCCATCTCGACGAGATCTTTGGGCGACATGGCCTTCAGGTCGCGCAGGTTCAGCGTCTCGGGCGGGCCGTCGGGGGCGACGGTCTCGGCCTCGTCGAAGGTTTCGGGGGCATCGGTCTGGATGTCGTCGCGCATTGGGCAACTCCGCAGGGACACGGGCCCCGTGGGGGCCGGTCGGTCGTGGAAACTGGAAATCGGCGCATGGGTCAGGACGACCCGCCGTCGCGTGTCAGCTACGCCGCGGGGCGGGGGAAGTCAATCAGAGCGGCTTCACGACGACCGAGACCACGATCACCAGAAGCAACAGGGTCGGCACCTCGTTCATCATCCGGTAGCGGCGGCCGGTCAGCCCGTCGCCCGCGACCAGCGCCTTGCGCTGGCCCGCGCACCACATGTGAAACCACGTCATCGCCAGCACGGCGGCAGCCTTCACCCAGGGCCAGATCATCGTCCAGTCGACGACGCCCAGGCCCACGAGCCAAAGCCCGAAGACCCAGGTCGCGATCATCGCCGGGTTCATGATCGCCTTCAGGAGCCGGCGTTCCATTACCTCGAGCACCGGGAGCATCTCCGGCACCTCGGCGCGTTTCTCGGCGTGATAGACGTAGAGACGCGGCAGGTAGAACAGCCCGGCCATCCACGCGATCACCGAGATCACGTGACCCGCCTTCACCCAGAGATAGAGATCGCCCATCATGCCCCCCCGTTCGATCCCTCTCCCTATAAAAGAAAGAATTAAAGAAGGAAGATTTGGATAGTTGGAGGCCTGAATAACGGGGATTATCAGGGCGTCCCGGATCGGTTCACAGGCCGGCTTGGCGATGGCGCTTGCCCGCGCGGCTCTGGGGATAAGGCGGTCGGATGGCTGCGGGGCAGGCCGATCGGCTGTGGAGCGCTCTTGGGGTACGTTTCAGGGAAACGAGGGACAGAACAGCGCTCCACAGCCACCGGGCAAACCGGCGCGGGCGTGAAAGGTTCCGGCGCATCGCGGGAAAAACCGGCGCTTATCCTCGACCGCGGCGCAGGGCTGGCCTATCCCTCGGCCGGACACAGGCTTGCGAACAGGGTTACGGACAGAACCATCCACATGCTGACACTCGCGTCCCGATCCCCCATCCGCGCCACGCTCCTGAAGAATGCAGGGATCGCCTTCGAGGTCGCGCCCGCCCGCGTCGACGAGGACGCGGTGAAGGACGCGCTTCTGGAGGAGGGGCTGGGTCCGCGCGACGTGGCGGACGCGCTGGCCGAGCTGAAGGCGCTGCGCGTGCGCGCGCCGGGGCTGGTGCTGGGCTGCGACCAGACGCTGAGCTTCGAGGGGGCGCTGATCGGCAAGCCCGCGAGCCCCGAGGCGGCCGTGGCGCAGCTGGCGGCGATGGGCGGCAAGCGCCACAAGCTGCATTCGGCCGTGGTCATCGCCGAGGACGGGCGGCCCGTCTGGCGGCATGTCGCGGACGTGACGATGATGATGCGCGTCGCCTCCGAGGCCTACCTTGCGGATTACGTGGCGCGGAACTGGGAGGAGATCCGGCATTGCGCCGGCGGCTACATGCTGGAGGGCGAGGGCGCGCGGCTGTTCCACCGGGTCGATGGCGATTACTTCGCCGTCCTGGGGCTGCCGCTCCTGCCGCTGCTCGATTACCTGATCACGCGCGGCGAGGTCGCGATATGACGATCCTGGCCGGGGTGATCGGCGATCCGATCGGCCACAGCCGGTCGCCACGCCTGCACGGGCACTGGCTGCGGCGCTACGGGATCGACGGGCAATATGTGCCGCTGCATGTCCGCCCCGCGGATCTGGAGGCGACGCTGCGCCTTCTGCCGCGGATCGGGTTCGCGGGGATCAACGTGACCCTCCCGCACAAGGAAGCGGTCTTCGCGCTGGCTGACACGGTGACCGACCGGGCCCGGTCGGTCGAGGCGGCGAACACGCTGAGCTTCCGGGATGGCGGCATCCATGCCGACAATACCGACGGGATCGGCTTCATCGCCTCGCTACGGCAGGGCGCGCCGGGCTGGCCTGCGGACCGCCCCGCGGTCGTGCTGGGGGCGGGCGGCGCGGCGCGGGGCATCGTCGCGGCGCTGCTCGACGCGGGCGTGCCGCACGTGCGGATCGCGAACCGGACCGCCGCGCGGGCCGAGGCGCTGGCCGCGCGGTTTCCGGCGGCGGAGGCGATCGCGTGGGACGCCACCCCTGCGGCGCTGGCCGATTGCGGGCTTCTGGTGAACACCACGAGCCTCGGGATGGCGGGTCAGCCGCCGCTCGAGATCGCGCTGGATGACCTGGCCCCGGAGGCGGTCGTCACCGACATTGTCTATGCACCGCTCGTCACCGACCTGCTCGCGCGGGCCGCGGCGCGGGGCAACCCGACGGTGGACGGGCTGGGCATGTTGCTGCATCAGGCTGCGCCGGGTTTCGCCGCCTGGTTCGGCGCGACGCCCGAGGTGGATGACGCGTTGCGCCGCGCGGTGCTGGGATGATTGTGCTCGGGCTGACGGGCTCCATCGGCATGGGCAAATCGACCACGGCGCAGATGTTCCGCGATCTGGGCGTGCCGGTCTGGGATGCGGATGCGACGGTGCATCGCCTCTATGCGCCGGGCGGCGCGGCGGTCGGGCCGATGGCCGAGGCGTTCCCGGCGGCGATCCGTGACGGGGCCGTGGACCGCGCCGCGCTTCGCGCGATCATCACGCGCGACCCGCAGGCCCTGCGCCGGATCGAGGCGATCGTCCATCCGCGGGTCGCCGCCGACCGCGCCGCCTTCCTGGAGACGGATGCGCCGCTCGTGGTGCTGGACATCCCGCTGCTCTTCGAGACCGGGGCCGAGGGGCAGGTCGACCGCATCGCCGTCGTCTCGGCCCCCGCCGATCTCCAGCGCGCGCGTGTGCTCGAACGCGGCACCATGTCGGAGGCGGAGCTCGACGCCATCCTCGCCCGGCAGGTTCCCGATGCTGACAAGCGCGCGCGGGCCGATTACATCATTCCGACCACCGACCTGGAGACAGCGCGCGCCGCCGTCGCCGCCATCGTCGGAGAGCTGCGGGGGGAGACCTGATGCGCGAGATCGTGCTGGACACCGAAACCACCGGCTTCGAGCCGGACACCGGCGACCGGATCGTCGAGATCGGCTGCGTCGAACTGGTGAACCACGTGCCCACGGGCGAGGTCTACCACCAGTATATCAACCCCGAACGGTCCATGCCGCAGGGCGCCTTCGAGGTGCACGGGCTGGGCGACGACTTCCTGAAGGACTTCCCGGTTTTCAAGCAGATCGGCCACGCCTTCGTGGACTTCATTGGCGACGCGAAGCTGATCATCCACAACGCCGCCTTCGACATGAAATTCCTCAATGCCGAGCTGGACTGGATGGGCCTGCCGCGGATGCCGATGGACCGCGCCATCGACACGCTGGCCATCGCGCGGTCGAAGTTCCCGGGCTCGCCCGCCTCGCTCGACGCGCTCTGCAAGCGCTTCGGCGTGGACAATTCCTCACGCACCAAGCACGGCGCGCTGCTCGACAGCGAGATCCTGGCCGAGGTCTATCTGGAGCTGATCGGCGGCCGCCAGCCCACCATGTCGCTGGTGGGCACCGGCGGGCGCGACCGCGGCGGCGATGCCGGCGCGTGGAAGCCGCGGCCGCGACCCGCGCCCTTGCCGCCCCGGCTGAGCGAGGCCGAGGCCGCCGCCCATGCCGCCTTCGTCGAGGGGCTGGGCGAGGGCGCGTTGTGGAAGCGGTCGGGCTGACCGCCCGGCGGGCCGGTCAGGCCTGCTGGCTGTTCGCCTGCTCGGCCTGCGCGCGACGCGTCAGCTCGTTGCGGTAGAGCGACACGAAATCGATCTGTTCGAGGTTCAGCGGCGGGAAGCCTCCGTCGCGCGTTACGTCCGACACGATGCGGCGCAGGAACGGGAAGAGCATGCGCGGGCATTCGATCAGTAGGTAGGGATGCAGCTGCGCCTCGGGCACGCCTCCGATCTGGAACAGGCCGGCATAATCCAGCTCCATCGCGAAGATCGGCGTGTCGCCGCCCTTGGCCTTGGCCGTGATGTTCAGCTTCACCGCGACCTCGAACTGGCCCTCGGTCGGACGCTTGCGCGCGTCGAGACCGACCTGGACGTTGATGTCGGGCTGGCCCTCCATCGTCTGGCCCTTCTGGGCGCTGACATTCTCGAAGGACAGATCGCGGATGAACTGGCCCAGCACCTGAAGCTGCGGCGGCTGCGGGGCTTCGCCATTGGGGGCGGGCGTGGTCGCGGTCGGCTTGGCGTCGTCTTCGGCCATGATGGCGGGTCCTCGGTCTGGATTGGCTTTTTCGGGTCGCCGAGGGGGTAGCAGAGCGGCCGTGGCCGAACAACCGGGCGGGTCAGTCGCGCGGCTGGGTCCAGCCCGAGGGCCCGTCGCGCCGCGGCATTTCGACATAGTCGCCTTCGATCACGTCATCGGGCTGCGGCGGGTGGCGCGGATCGCGCGGGCCTGTGCCCACGGTGAAGGATTGTACGCGAACGCGCTTGCGGATCTTCGCGAGCACGAGGTCGCGGACCTGCGGCACCAGCAGCGCGAAGCCCAGCCCGTCGGTGAAGAAGCCCGGCGTCAGGAGCAGCAGGCCCGAAGCCAGGATCATCGCACCATGGGCCAGCGGCCGGGTCGGATCGTTCAACTCCTCGAGCGAGCGCTGGATGCGGCGGATTTCGGCCAGCCCCTGCCGGCGCACCAGGAAGGTGCCCAGCGCGGCGGTCGCCACGACGATCGCCAGCGTCGGCCAGAGGCCGATCCAGCCGCCCACCTGGATGAACAGCGCGATCTCGAGGATCGGAACGGCGACGAAGATCGCGAAAAGCCACATGCGGCGCAAACCCTTCGGAGGCGGGGCGCTTCCCTTGACCCCTTGCCGCACTTACATATGTGCGGGTCTTGGGATACCAACCCCTCGCGCCCGGAGAGAAGGATGGACGACGCCGTGATACAACTTCTGGTACTGGCCGGGATCGCCCTCTTCCTCGTGATCCGGCTGAAGAACGTGCTCGGCACGCGAACCGGCTTCGAGAAGCCGCCCGCGGTCGATGCCGCCGGCCGCGCGGATGTGCGCCGCGACTTCGAGGTGATCGAGGGCGGGCCCGACCGGGACATCACCGATCATGTCGATGACGGCACGCCCGCCGCCAAGGCGCTGGCCGCGATGAAGCTGGCCGAGCCGGGCTTCTCGGTGACCGAGTTCGTCGGCGGCGCGCGGCAGGCCTACGAGATGATCCTGATGGCCTTCGAGAGCGGCGATCTGGGTCAGGTTCAGGCCTTCCTGTCCGAGGATGTCTACGAGGCGTTCCTCTCGGTCGTCTCGGAGCGCGAGGACAAGGGCCTGCGGGTCGAGGCCAATTTCGTCGGCGTGCGCGAGACCGTGCTGCAGGAGGCCGAGTTCGACCGCGCCACGGACGAGGCGCAGATCACCCTGCGCTTCGTGGCCGAGCTGACCTCGGTCGTGCGCGACGAGGAGGGCACGATCGTCGAGGGCAACCCCAACGAGATCAAGAAGCAGCGCGACGTCTGGACCTTCGCCCGCCGCATGGGCGTCGACGATCCGAACTGGAAGCTGGTCGCGACGGGCGGCTGACATGACCGGCCCGCGCGCGGATACGGCCGCCCCCGAAACGGGGCGGCCTTCGTTTTCCGGGATGACGGGCTGGGACGCGGACGATCTGGACGCGGCGCTGGCGGCCTTCCGCCTCTGCTCCGACGGGCCCCTCGTCCAGGCGGCCAAGCACGCGAGCGACGCGCGCCGGTTCTTCGAGAGCCGGTTTCGCCCCGGAGCCGAGCTGGCTGGGCACTTCACCGGCTATTACGAGCCCGAGATCCCCGCGAGCCTGACCCGCAGCGACGCCTTCCCCGTCCCGATCCACGCCATGCCGCCGGGCGGCGTCTCGGCCACTCGGGCCGAGATCTCGCCGTTCCTCGCGGGGCAGGAGATCGCCTGGCTGCGCGACGAGGTGGACCGGTTCTTCCTCCAGGTGCAGGGCTCCGGCCGGTTGCGCCTGCCGGGGGGCGCGACGATGCGCGTTGGCCATGCCGGCAAGAACGGGCAGCCCTATGTCTCGATCGGCAAGCTCTCGGTCGAACGCGGCGTCTTCGGACCCGGGATCACCGCCGACGCGCTGAAGGACTGGCTCCGCGCCGACCCGGATCGGGGCCACGCGGTCATGAATGAAAACCCGAGCTACGTCTTCTTCGAGATCCTCGACCTGCCCGAAGGGTCGGGCCCGCGCGGCACGCTCTGCCCGGTCACCTCACTCCGGAGCCTCGCCGTCGATCCCACGCACACTCCCCTCGGGACGCCGGTCTGGATCGAGGTCGCCGGCCACGCGCGGCTCTGCATCGCGCAGGATACCGGCTCGGCCATCAAGGGCGCGGGCCGGGCCGACCTGTTCTTCGGCTCGGGCGATACCGCGGGCCGCGCCGCCGGCGCGCTGAACCATCCGGGCCGCTTCGTGCCGTTGGTGCCGCGATGAGCCGCCGCCGCCGCCAGCTTTCGCCCGAGGACCGGGACATCTGGGCACGGGTCACCCGGTCGGCCGATCCGCTGCACAAGGCCCGGCGCGATCCCGCGCCCGAGCCGCCCGCCAAGCCCGCCCCCCGGTCGCAGCCCGCGCCGGAACGGGCCCGCGTCGATCCCTTCCGGCTGGGCGAGCGGGCGAAGGCCCGCGGCTCGACCCATTCCCTGACCCCGAGCCTGCCCGAGCAGGTGCGTGCCCAACCCCTGCGCATGGACGCCAAGACGCATCGGCGCATGACCTCCGGCAAGCTGCGGCCCGATGCCAAGATCGACCTGCATGGCATGACGCTGGACCAGGCGCATCCCGCGCTGATCCGCTTCGTGCTGGGTGCGCAGGCCGAGGGCCGGCGGCTCCTGCTCGTGGTGACCGGCAAGGGCAAGCGGCGCGAGAGCGAGGGGCCGATCCCCACCCGGCTCGGCGTGTTGAAGCATCAGGTGCCGCAATGGCTGCGGATGCCGCCGCTGGGCGCGGTCGTCCTGCAGGTCAGCGAGGCGCATCGCAGCCATGGCGGCGCGGGCGCTTATTACGTCTATCTGCGGCGTTAGGGCCTTCGCCGCGCGCCCTGGATCGCCCAGGCCGACAGGGCCGCCGCGCCCAGGAAGTAGACCGCGATGGCGGGCATCTGCGCCGGAAAGCTCACGCCCAGGTCGATCGCCACCGCCGTCAGGCCCGGGCCGATGGCCGAGCCGAAGACCATGATCGCCGTGCCCATCGCCTTGATCGCGCCGATATGGCGTGTGCCGAAGAACTCCGCCCAGAAGGCCGGAGGCACGGTGGCTTGCGCGCCCGTCCCGATGCCGAAGACCAGGAGGCCCAGCGCCGCGCCCGCCAGCCCCTCGGCCGCCCAGATCAGCGCGAAGGCGAGCGCGAAGGGCAGCAGGTAGACCTGCATCAGCCGGCCGGCCCCGAACCGGTCGATCAGCGCGCCCGAGCCGAAGGTGACCGCGACCGAGACGGCGGTGAAGACCGGAAAGAGCGCGGCGAAATCGACCAGCGCCCAGCCCTTGGTGGCGGTCAGGTGAACCTGGTGGAAGAACAGCGCCGTGCCGAAGGCCGGCGGCCCGAGGAGCAGCGGCACCAGCGCCCAGAAAAGCGGGTGGCGCAGCACCTCGCCCCGGGTCCAGTGCCGGTCGCCGAGCCCCGTGGCCGATGTCGAAGCGGCGACGGATTGCGGCGTCCGCTCGGCTCGCAACAGGCGCAGCACGACCGGCATCACCAGCACGGCCAGCCCCGCCGCCACCACCCAGAGCAGGCGCCAGTCCACCAGTGCCATGGCCGAGACGAAGATCACCGGAAGCGCCGCCTGGCCGATGGCGAAGCCCATGGCCGAGATCGACAGCGCCTTGCCGCGCGTGGCCACGTACCAGCGCGCCATCGCGACGGCGGCGAAATGGCTCATCAGGCCCTGGCCCGCGAAGCGCAGCAGGAAGACCACCCCGACCAGCGCCGCGACCGAGCCGGCCACCGCCATCCCGAGGCAGGCCAGCGCCAGCAGGCCCAGCGCGACCATGGCCAGCACCCGGATCCGCAGCCGGTCGGTCAGCGCGCCGGCCCAGACCATGGCCAGCGCCGAGCTGGTGGTGGCGACCGTGTAGGTCAGGCCCCAGCCGCCGTCGCTGAGGCCGAATTCGGCCATGATCTGCGCCGCGAAGAGCGAGATGAAGAAGGTCTGCCCGTAGCTCGACGTGAATGTCAGCAGGAGTCCCGCCGACAGAAAGGGCATGTTGGCCCGGGCGAAGGCCCAGTAGCCGGGCGCCGCGGATGCGGCGGCGGTCACAGAACGTAGCGCGACAGGTCGGTGGAGCGCGACAGCTCGCCCAGATGCGTCTCGACGAAGGCGTCATCCACGGTGACGGCATCGCCGGCGCGGTCGGGCGCTTCGAAGGACAGCTCCTCGAAGACCCGCTCCAGCACGGTATAGAGCCGCCGGGCGCCGATATTCTCGACGCTGGAATTCACCTCGGCCGCGATCCGCGCCAGCGCGGCGATGCCGCCTTCGGTGAAGCTGACGGTGACCTCCTCGGTGGCCATCAGCGCGGTATATTGCAGCGTCAGCGCGTTGTCGGTCTCGGTCAGGATGCGGACGAAATCGGCCTCGGTCAGCGCGCGCAGCTCGACCCGGATCGGCAGACGGCCCTGCAGCTCGGGCAGCAGGTCCGAGGGCTTGGCCACGTGGAACGCGCCCGAGGCGATGAAAAGGATGTGGTCGGTGCGCACGGGCCCGTATTTCGTCGAGACGGTCGTGCCCTCGATCAGCGGCAGCAGGTCGCGCTGCACGCCCTCGCGGCTGACATCGCCGCCGCGCGTGTCCGACTTGGCGCAGACCTTGTCGATCTCGTCGATGAAGACGATCCCGTTCTGCTCGACCGCGCGCACCGCCTCGCGGGTGACCGCCTCCTCGTCGAGAAGCTTGTCGGCCTCCTCGTCGATCAGCAGGTCGTAGGAGGCGGCGACGGTCAGCCGCTTCTTGACGCGGCGCTGCATCATCTTGCCGAAGATTTCGCCCAGGTTGGCCATCTGGTCCATGCCGGGCTGGCCGGGGATCGCCATGCCCATCGGGTTCGAGGTGTCGGCGACCTCCAGCTCGATGATCTTGTCGTCCATCTCGCCGCTCCGCAGCTTGCGGCGGAAGGCCTCGCGCGTGCTGTCGCGCGCGTCCGATCCGGCCAGCGCCTCGATCACGCGATCCTCGGCGGCGCCGTGGGCGCGGGATTTGACGTCGTCGCGCATCCGCTCGCGAACCATCACCATGGCGGCATCCATCAGGTCGCGGACGATCTGCTCGACGTCCCGCCCGACATAGCCGACCTCGGTGAATTTCGTGGCCTCGACCTTCAGGAAGGGGGCGTTGGCCAGCTTGGCGAGGCGGCGGCTGATCTCAGTCTTGCCGACGCCGGTGGGGCCGATCATCAGGATGTTCTTGGGATAGACCTCCTCGCGCAGGTCGTCGCCCAGCTGCTTGCGCCGCCAGCGGTTGCGCAGCGCGACGGCGACGGCGCGCTTGGCGTCCTTCTGGCCGATGATGAACCGGTCCAGCTCGGACACGATCTCGCGCGGGGTCAGGTCGGTCATGGGCGTCTCCTTCGCGGCCTACCTAAGGGCCGATCACGGAAACGCAACGCCGGTCACGAGCGCGTGGACGGGGATGGCGGCGAGATCGGCAGTGGCGCGCAGTCTGCCGCCACGCCCCATCGACAGGAGATGTCCCGATGCACCGCAGAACCTTCCTCGCCTCCGCCGCCGCGCTCGCGGCCTCCCCCGCCCTGGCCGGGGGCCATGGCCGGCTCGGCAGCTTTACCGGCGCGTCGGGTCACGCGACCAACGGCACCGCCGAGATCGCCGATGGCCGGGTGAACCTGCTGGCCGATTTCCGCTTCGATGGCGCGCCCGATCCGAAGGTGGCGCTGGGCCGCGACGGTTATGATCCCGCCACGCTGATGGGCCCGCTCGCCGCCGATAGCGGGGCCAGCAGCTACGCGCTGCCCGCGGGCGTGGACCCGGCGGATTACAACGAGGTCTGGATCTGGTGCGAGCGGTTCAACGTGCCGCTCGGCGTGGCGCGGCTGAACTAGGCCGCGGGCGGCAGCCGGTCGCGCAAACGGCCCGGCAGCGGCGCGACCAGCCGGGCCCGTGCCGCCTGCCAGCCCGCGCCCAGCGCCACGAGCGCGGCCCCGATGGCCAGGATGACCGGCGCGAAGGCGTCGCCCTCGGTAGCGACGGCGACCAGCGCCACCGTGTAGCCCGCCGCCGAGATCAGGAAGGATCGGCGGTCGATCACCACGGCGACGAGCGCGATCGCGGCCAGGAACACCGCCAAAAGCGCGCGCGCCCCGGTTCCGCCCTCGAGCAGCGACAGGGCCACGGTGTTCACGATGGCCGGGGCCGCCACCACATGCAGCCAGAACCCGCTGGCCGAGCGCAGGCTGACGCGGTGCGGATCGGCCATGTCGAAGCGCATCGCGAAGCCGAAGAGCACGAGACCGAAGGCCAGCGTGCCCAGTGCGAAGGGCCCTTCGCCGGACAGCAGCAGGAGCGACTCGGTCGTGACGTCCTCGCCGGTCGCGGCCGCCAGCGTCAGGATCAGCGCGCCGAACGCCGCCGCCGCCATCGCCGCCATGGCGAAGGGCACGCGGTAGCGCAGCCAGAACGCCCCCACCGCCAGCGCGGTGAGCAAAAGCGGCAGGATCGAGCCTTCGGGATCGACGCCGCCGAGCAGCGTCACGCTGCGGAACAGGAGCGACAGGAGCCCGAAGGTGACGATGGTCCAGCCGACGGTCAGCAGGATCGCCGGGGCCACCATGCGGCGGCGGCGGATGAAATACTCGGCCAGCAGCGCAATCAGAAGCAGCGTGGCCGACAGGCCCAGCGTCCAGACCGCCGACCAGTCGCCCAGCCCGGCCGCGAGAGCCAAGACGCCGAACCAGCCGCTCGCCAGGATGCCCAGCCCGACCACGATGAAGATCTCGTTGAAGCCGCGGAACAGCTCGAACGGCTCCTCGCCAGGGCGGGCGCCGTCGCGGCCGTTGCGGCGGTCGGCGGCGAGCGCGGCCAGCCGCGCGGCCTGGGCCTCGGTGACGATGCCCGCGCCGACGGCGGCGCGCAGGTCGGCGGGCTCCAGCGTCATCCGATGGTTTCGACGGTGATGTTGCCGTTGGTGTAGACGCAGATATCGGCGGCGATCGCCATCGCGCGGCGGGCGACCTCCTCGGCGGAAAGGGCGCCATCCATCAGCGCGCGCCCCGCGGCGAGCGCGTAATTCCCGCCCGAGCCGATGGCGGTCACGTCATGTTCGGGCTCCAGCACGTCGCCCGCGCCCGTGACCACGAGGAGATCCTTGCCGTCGGTGACGATCAGCATCGCCTCCAGCTTCTGCAGGTACTTGTCGGTGCGCCAGTCCTTGGCCAGCTCGACGCAGGCGCGCTGCAACTGGCCGGGCGCGGCTTCCAGCTTGGTCTCCAGCCGTTCGAGCAGGGTGAAGGCGTCGGCGGTCGAGCCGGCGAAGCCGCAGACCACCTCGTGCCCGCCGGGGTTGAGGCGGCGCACCTTGCGCGCGGTGCCCTTCATCACGGTCTGGCCGACGCTGACCTGTCCGTCGCCCGCGACCACCACCTTGCCGCCCTTGCGGACGCCGATGATCGTGGTGCCGTGCCAGCCTGGAAATTCGCTCATGAGGTGCCCTCCGGTCGCATTGGTCCCGGATATGGGCCGTCAGGCCCGGATGCGCCACCCCGACCGGCGCGGCACCCGGACGGCGAGCATCGGCATGAGCCACGGCCCCCGGAAGCGGCGCAGGTCCAGCGCCTCGTAGACGCCGCGCACCCGCTCGCCATCGATGACCGTCTCGACCTCGCAGCGATTGTAGAAGGGCGCGTCCAGCATCGCGCGGACCTGGCGGGGCCGGTGCCCGGGATCGCAGCGCGTCGCGCGCGCGACCAGCCAGTTCGAGCGGCGGAAGCGTTGCAGCGGCGGGGGCGCGTCCATCGCGGCGGCTCGGCCGTCGGCGTCGAAGCGAAGCGCGGTGTGAAGCCGCGTCCCGTCGCGCCGGATGCCGTCGTAGAAGGCGACCGCGCCCGTCTTCGTCGGGAAGCGTCCCCAGCTCCAAGTATCGAAATCGGCCTCCAGCGCGCGGGTGCCGAAATTGCCGTCGAGATAGCCGTGACCGTCCCAGCTCCAGCCCGGGCGGTCGATCTCGACCCGGATATCCGCGACCGGCGCGAAGGGCCGCCAGACATGCGCGCCGTCGCCGGTCAGCGGAAGCTCGACGCCGGTGACCGCGCTGGGCGTCACCGTGATGCGGCCCCGGATCGCCGATCCGTGGGGCGTGGCGCGCTCATCCATGTCGATCACCAGACGTTCGCCGTCCCAATGCAGCGCGGAGGGGCCGAGCGTCAGCGTCTCGGCGCTCTGGTGCAGCGCGGCGCGGCCGCGATCGGTCATCGTCCAGCGCCCGCCGCGCCCGTAGGTCACGACGTTCAGGCAGATGTGGTTCTCGGGATCCGCGCGGCCGCTCCAGCGATACCAGGGCGAGAAGACCGAGCCGATGAAGGCGATCACCGAGACGGCGCGCTGCCCGTCCTCGGAGATGCCGTCGACATACCACCAGGCATAGCCGTCCGGCGGGACGGCGAGGTCGAAACGCGGTCCGCCAGTATCGCCTCGGCCGCGAGCCGACCGGAGGTGGCCGCCATCGGCACGCCCGCCCCCGGATGCGTCCCGCCGCCCGCCAGGTAGAGCCCGGGCAGCGCCGTCCGCGCCCGCGGCCTGCGGAAGGCTGCCGTCATGCCCCGCGGGCTCAGCCCGTAAAGCGCGCCGCGACTGGCCGGGAACAGTGCCGCGAAGCCCTCCGGCGTCGTCAGGGCCGTTACGTCGGGGGTCGGATCGAAGCGCAGACCCATCCACGCCAGCCTGTCGAATGTCGTCCTTCGGCATGTCTCTGCTTCCTCCGGGTCGGGTCTCGTGGCGTCGCGCGGCGGGCCGTTGACGATGATCTCGAAGCGCTCCGGCCCCTCGGGGGCTGCGCCGCCGCGATCCTGCGCGCAGACGTAAAGGGTGGGATCGGCGGGCAGGCGGCCCGCCGCGATCTCGGCGAATTCGGAATTCGGGCGACGCGCGAAGAACACGTTGTGATGCTCCGGCGCGCGGCCCGCCGGGCGGGCGGCGAAGGACCAGACGAAGGCCGATAGGCTGCGCGGGGACACGGCCGCTTCGGGGACCGTGGCCGCCGCGGCGTCGCCCAGCAGGCCGGTGCGCAAGGCGCGGGGGTCGCCGTTGAAGACCACCCGGTCCGCGGCATGGCGCCCGTCGGCGCAGCGCACGGCGGTCACCCGGCCGCCCTGCACTTCGATCCGGTCGGCCCGGCTGCCGAAGCGGAACCGCGCCCCGGCGCGTTCGGCCACGGCCTGCATGGCGCGGGCCAGCCGGTGCATCCCGCCCCGGACGGCCCAGACCCCGCGCGATTCGGCTTGCCAGACCAGCGCCAGCAGCGCGGGCACCCGGGCGGGGTCGCCGCCGACATAGGTCGCGTAGCGCCCGAAGAGCTGCCGCAGCCGCGGGTCGTCGAAGCTGCGGCGCAGAAGCCCGTCCAGCGTCCGGCCGGGCGCCATCGCGGGCAGGAGCGCGGGGTCGCGGGCCACGACGCGGGCCATCCCGTGCGGGCCCGGATCGGCGGCCTGCATCATCGGCGCTTCGAACGCGTCGAAGAGCCGGGCGGTGCGGGCGTGGAAGCGGCGGAACTGTCGCGCGGCGGTCGCGCCAGCCATTGTGCCGATGGCGTCGGCCGAGCGGTCGGCATCGGGGAACAGGTCCAGACTGGCGCCGTCTTCCCAGTGGTGACGGGCGAGGACGGGCAGGGGGTCGAGCGTGACCTCGGTGTCGAGCGAGGTGCCGCAGGCGTCGAACAGCGCCGCGAAGACCGGGCGCAGCGTCAGGACGGTGGGCCCCGCATCGACCGGACCGGCGGGGCTCGGGACGGTGCGCATCTTGCCGCCGGGCGCCTTCGCGGATTCGAGCACGGTCACGTCGCAGCCGGCATGGGCCAGCCGCATCGCGCAGGCGAGGCCGCCGATCCCTGCGCCGACGATGACCACCTTTTCGGGCATGTTCCCCCGCACGTTGACAGATGTCGCAACTGTCAACATCATGTGACACATTCTGTCACGACGCAATGACATGCCGCGCGAGGTCCCCGCATGACGCTGAACACCCGCATCGAGGCCGCCATCGATGGCGCGCTGGGCCGCGCGACCGCGGGCTCGGTCCCGCCGAAGCTGGCCGCCGCGCTCTACCATGCCGTCAAGCCCGGCGGGGCTCGCATCCGGCCGACGATCTCGCTCTCGGTCGCGCTGGCCTGCGGCGACGACAGGCCAGCGCTGGCGGATGCCGCCGCCTCGGCGATCGAGCTGATCCATTGCGCCTCGCTGGTCCATGACGACATGCCGTGTTTCGACGATGCCGCGATCCGGCGGGGCAAGCCCTCGGTCCACGCGAAATACGGCGAGGCGCTGGCGCTGCTGGCGGGCGACAGCCTGATCGTGCTCGGCTTCGACGTGCTCGGCGTCGCCGCATTGGAGAACCCGGCCCGGGCCGGACGGCTGGTGGGCGAGATGGCGCGCTTCACCGGCATGCCGCACGGCATCTGCGCCGGGCAGGGCTGGGAGAGCGAGGCGACCATCGACCTCGCCACCTATCACCGCGCCAAGACCGGCGCGCTCTTCACCGCGGCGACCCGCATGGGGGCCCTGGCTGCCGGCGAGGATCCGGAGCCCTGGACCGAGCTCGGCGCGCGCATCGGCGAGGCGTTCCAGGTGGCCGACGACCTACTCGACGCGCTGCAGCCCGAGGCCGTGACCGGCAAGCCCGCGGGCCAGGATGCGCGGCTGGCGCGGCCCTCGGCCGTGACCGAGCTGGGCGTCGCCGGCGCGATCAAGCGGCTGGAAGACATCCTCTCCGGCGCGATCGCCTCGATCCCCGCCTGCCCCGGCGAGGCGATGCTGGCCGAGATGGTGCGCGCCACCGCCGCGCGGCTGACGCCCGCGCATACCGCCACCGCCGCCGAGTGACATGACGCTGGCCGATCCCGCGCCCCCGCCGCGCGCCGCCCGCGCCGGCTGGGCGATGCGGCTGGTCGCCTCGCGTCGGTTCCAGTCCCTCGTCGCCGCCACCCCGATCCTGCGCCGCTTCGCGCGCCGGGACGGCGAGGCGCTGTTCGACCTTGTTGCGGGCTTCGTGCATTCGCAGATCCTGTCGGCGGTCGTCGAGCTGCGTCTGCTGCACCGGCTGATGGACGGGCCCGCGGACGCGGCGACGCTGGCGGCCGGCACGCATGTCGCGCCCGACCGGATGGCGCAGCTTTGCGATGGGGCGAGCGCGCTGGGGCTGATGCGGCGCGACGGCGCGACTTGGCGGATCGCGCGTCGGGGTGCGGCGTTGCTGGGCGTGCCGGGGCTCGAGGCGATGATCGCGCATCACTCGGTGCTCTATCGCGACCTCGCCGATCCGCTCGCGCTGCTGCGCGGCGGCGAGACCGAGCTGTCGCGCTTCTGGCCCTATGTCTTCGGCGCCGGGGCGGCCGCGGATCCCGCGACGGCGCGGCGCTATTCCGACCTGATGGCCGACAGCCAGGCGCTCGTGACGGAGGAGACGCTGCGCCGCGTCGACCTGGCGCGCGCGGGCACGGTGCTGGATGTGGGCGGCGGGACCGGCGCGTTCCTGACCGCGCTCGGCCGGGCGCATCCGGGGCCGCGCCTGCATCTCTTCGACCTGCCCGCCGTGGTGCCCGATGCCCGCGCCCGGTTCGCTGCGGCGGGGCTGGGCGATCGGGTTACGATCACGCCAGGCAGCTTCCGCGACGACCCGCTGCCCGGGGGCGCCGACACGATCACGCTGGTGCGCGTGCTCTACGATCACGACGATACGACAGTGCTGAGCCTGTTGGGCGCGGTGCACGCGGCCCTGCCGCCCGGCGGCCGGCTGATCGTGTCCGAGCCGATGACCGGCGGGGATCGGCCGAGCCGCGCGGGCGACGCTTATTTCGCCTTCTACTGCATGGCGATGCAGACCGGACGGGCGCGCAGCCCGGAGCGGATCAAGGCCCTGATGGCGCAGGCGGGGTTCACCCGGATCACCGATCGCGGCACCACCCGCCCCTTCGTGACGCATGTCCTGTCCGCAGAGCGGCCTGACCTGTCAACCTGACACTCACGCTGTCTATTCTGGTTGACACAAATCAATCCGGAAGTAAGAGTCGAACGGCAATCCGGCGAGTCCCTCGTCAGGATCGCCATCGAGGGGAGCTACCTTGCAGACCGACGCGGTTCTCATTTCCGGTCCCGGGGCGATCGCCCTGGCCCCGCTGGGTCTCAAGGCCCCGCAGGGCGGCGATGCCGTTGTCCGCATTCTGCATTCCGCGATTTCCACCGGGACGGAGAAGCTGCTCTGGACCGGCGAGATGCCGCCCTTCCCCGGCATGGGCTACCCGCTGGTGCCCGGCTACGAGGCCGTCGGCGAGGTGGTCGAATCCCGCAGCGCCGCGCTGGGCGTCGGCACGCGGGTCTTCGTGCCCGGCGCCGATTGCTACGAGGATGCGCGCGGCCTGTTCGGCGCCGCCGCCGGTCACGTGACGACCGCCGCCGACCGGCTGGTTCCGGTCGATGCGGGCCACGGTCCCTCGGGGGCGCTGCTGGCGCTGGCTGCCACCGCGCGCCACGCCATCGCCGGGCTGCGGACCGAGCTTCCCGACCTGATCGTCGGCCACGGCACCTTCGGGCGCCTGCTGGCCCGTCTGACCCTTGCCGCCGGCGGCCGGCCCGTCGTCTGGGAGCGTGACGCCGCGCGCCGCGACGGGGCCACCGGCTACCAGGTCATCGACCCCGCCGACGACATGGCGACCTATGACACGATCTTCGACGCCTCGGGCGACACCGGGCTTCTCGACACGCTGATCGGGCGCCTGAACAAGGGCGGCGAGATCGTGCTGGCCGGGTTCTACGCCAAGCCCGTCTCCTTCGCCTATCCGCCCGCCTTCATGCGCGAGGCGCGGTTCCGCGTCAGCGCCGAATGGACCCGCGACGACCTCGTGGCCACGCGCGACCTGGTCGAGGCCGGGATCCTGTCGCTCGACGGGCTGATCACGCATGACCGCCCCGCCGCGGACGCGCCCGACGCCTACGCCACGGCATTCGCCGATCCGGCCTGCCTCAAGATGGTCCTGAACTGGGAGGGCCACGCATGAGCCTGGACGACGCCCCGAACCTGCGCGATTTCTCCGACCGCCTGCGCGAGGAGGCCTCTGAGGAGCCCAGCCTCGAAGTGCCCCAGGGCGAGCCCAAGTCCAAGACGCAGATCATCGCGATCTACGGCAAGGGCGGCATCGGCAAGAGCTTCACGCTCGCCAATCTCAGCCACATGATGGCCGAGCAGGGCAAGCGCGTGCTGCTGATCGGCTGCGACCCGAAATCGGACACGACCTCGCTGCTCTTCGGCGGCAAGGCCTGCCCCACGATCATCGAGACTTCGACTCGCAAGAAGCTCGCCGGCGAGGAAGTCGCCATCGGCGATGTCTGCTTCAAGCGCGGCGGCGTCTTCGCGATGGAACTGGGCGGGCCCGAGGTCGGCCGCGGCTGCGGCGGACGCGGCATCATCCACGGCTTCGAGCTTCTCGAGAAGCTGGGCTTCCACGACTGGGATTTCGACTACGTGCTGCTCGACTTCCTGGGCGACGTGGTCTGCGGCGGCTTCGGCCTGCCGATCGCGCGAGACATGGCGCAGAAGGTGATCCTGGTCGCCTCGAACGACCTGCAGTCGCTCTACGTGGCCAACAACGTCTGCTCGGCGGTGGAGTATTTCCGCAAGCTGGGCGGCAATGTCGGCGTCGCGGGCCTGGTGGTGAACAAGGACGACCATTCCGGCGAGGCGCAGGCCTTCGCCAAGGTCGCGGGCATCCCGGTGCTGGCCTCGATCCCGCAGGATGACGACCTGCGCAAGAAATCCGCCAACTACCAGATCGTCGGCACCGCCGCGAGCGAATGGGGCAGCCTGTTCGCCGCGCTTGGCGATGCGGTGGCCGTGGCGCCGCCGGTGCGGCCGACCCCGGTGGACCAGGACGGTCTGCTGGCGCTGTTCGATGGCTCCGAGACCGGGGCCGGCGTGACGCTGGAGCCCGCGACCGATGCCGATATGCGCGGCAAGTATTACGCGCCAAAGCCCTCGCTGGAGGTCGTCTACGACGATGCCTGACGATTTCCGCGATATCGGGCCGGAAACGGCGGGCGGGTGCGCCACCCCCGAGACCCTGGAGGCCGCGGCCCGCAAGGCCGGGCAGGGCGACCTGCTGGACCGCTACAAGGCGGATTATCCCGTCGGTCCCCACGACAAGCCGCAAAGCATGTGCCCCGCCTTCGGATCGCTGCGCACCGGCCTGCGGATGAAGCGGGTCGCGACGGTCCTGTCCGGCTCGGCCTGCTGCGTCTACGGGCTGACCTTCGTGTCGCATTTCTACGGCGCCCGCCGCTCGGTCGGCTACGTGCCCTTCGACAGCGAGACGCTGGTCACGGGCAAGCTCTTCGAGGATATCCGCGACGCCGTCCACAAGCTGGCCGATCCCGAGAAGCTCGACGCGATCATCGTCACCAATCTCTGCGTGCCGACCGCCAGCGGGGTCCCGCTGCGGCTGTTGCCCGACCAGATCGACGGGGTCCGGATCATCGGCATCGACGTGCCGGGCTTCGGCATCCCCACCCATGCCGAGGCCAAGGACGTCCTGGCCGGAGCGATGCTTTCCTATGCCCGCAAGGAAGTGGCGGCCGGCCCTGTGCCGATGCCAGCCGCGGGCAAATCCGATCGTCCGACAGTTGCGCTGTTGGGCGAAATGTTTCCGGCGGACCCCTTGGGGATCGCTGGAATGCTCGCGCCACTCGGTCTGGCGGCAGGTCCGGTCGTTCCCTGCCGTGAGTGGCGCGAGTTCTATTCTGCGTTGGATTGCAGCGTCGCTGCTGCGATCCATCCCTTCTACACCGCCGCCGTGCGGGAGTTTCAGGCGGCCGGACGCCCGATCCTCGCATCCGCGCCCGTGGGCGTGGACGGCACGGCGGCGTGGCTCACTTCAGTCGGCGACGCCTTCGGGATTTCGGCCGCCAAGGTGGCCGAGGCGCAGAACCAATTCACCCCCGCGATCCGCGCCGCGCTGGACGCCGCGCGGATCGACGGGACGATCACCGTCTCGGGCTACGAGGGCTCGGAACTCCTGGTGGCCCGCCTGCTGATCGAAAGCGGCGCGGATGTTCCTTATGTCGGCACCGCCTGCGCCAAGTCGCCCTGGTCGGCGCCGGATGTCGAATGGCTGGAGGCGCGCGGCGTCACCGTGAAGTTCCGCGCCTCGCTCGAGGACGACCTGAGCGTCGTCGAGGGCCTGCGCCCCGACCTCTCCATTGGAACCACGCCGGTCGTGCAGAAGGCCAAGGAGCTGGGGATCCCCGCGCTCTATTTCACCAACCTGATCTCGGCGCGCCCCTTGATGGGGCCGGCTGGGGCCGGGTCGCTGCAGCAGGTCGTCAACGCGGCGATGGGCAACAAGGACCGCATGGCGCGGATGCGCGGCTTCTTCGAAGGCGTGGGCCATGGCGATACCGCGGGCGTCTGGGAGGGCGATCCGAACCTGCGCCCCGATTTCCGCGCCGCGCATCAGAAGAAACTCGACAAGAAGGCGCGGGCCGACAAAGCCGCGCAGATGATCTAGATGCTGGTCCAGGACCATGATCGCGCGGGCGGCTACTGGGGGGCGGTTTACGCCTTTTGTGCCGTGAAGGGCCTGCAGGTCGTCATCGACGGCCCCGTGGGCTGCGAGAACCTGCCGGTCACCAGCGTGCTGCACTACACCGACGCGCTGCCGCCGCACGAGCTTCCGATCGTGACGACGGGCCTGGGCGAGGAAGAGCTGGGCCGCGACGGGACCGAGGGCGCGATGAAGCGCGCCTGGGGCACGCTCGACCCGGCCCTGCCCGCGGTCGTCGTGACCGGCTCGATCGCCGAGATGATCGGCGGCGGCGTCACCCCCGAAGGCACCAATATCCAGCGCTTCCTGCCGCGCACCATCGACGAGGACCAGTGGCAGGCCGCCGACCGCGCCATGACCTGGATCTTCACCGAGTTCGGGATGACCAAGGGCCGGATGCCCAAGGAAAAGGCCCGCCCCGAGGGATCGGCGCCGCGGGTCAACATCCTCGGGCCGATGTACGGCACGTTCAACATGCCCTCCGACCTGGCCGAGATCCGCCGCCTCGTCGAAGGCATCGGCGCCGAGGTCAACATGGTCATGCCGCTCGGCGCCCATCTTGCCGAGATGCGCGACCTGGTGAATGCCGACGTCAATATCTGCATGTATCGCGAATTCGGGCGCGGCCTGGCCGAGGTTCTGGAGAAGCCCTATCTGCAGGCCCCGATCGGGGTCGAGAGCACCACCGCCTTCCTGCGCAAGCTGGGCGAGCTGACGGGGCTGGACCCCGAGCCCTTCATCGCGACCGAGAAGCATTCCACGCTGAAGCCGGTCTGGGACCTGTGGCGCTCGGTCACGCAGGATTTCTTCGCCACGGCGAGCTTCGGAATCGTCTCGAACGAGACCTATACCCGCGGCATCCGGCTGTTCCTGGAAGACGACCTCGGCCTGCCCTGCGCCTTCGCGGTGCCGCGGCTGCAAGGCCAGAAGACCGACAACGACGCCGTGCGCGAGCTGATCGCCACCAAGCGGCCGCTGATCGTCATGGGATCGATCAACGAGAAGATGTACATGGCCGAGGCCGGCGCCGGGTTCGGCCCGAAGCCCGCCTTCATCCCCGCGGGCTTTCCCGGCGCCGCGATCCGGCGCGCCACGGGGACGCCCTTCATGGGCTATGCCGGCGCGACCTACCTGCTGCAGGAGATCTGCAACGGGCTGTTCGACGCGCTGTTCCACATCCTGCCGCTGGCCTCCGAGATGGATGCCGCGGAGGCGACGCCCAGCCAGCTGCGCCGCGACTTCCCCTGGGAGCCGGAGGCGCAGGCCCTGCTGGACCGCATCGTCTCCGACTTCCCCGTTCTGACCCGCATCTCGGCCGCCAAGTCGCTGCGCGATCGCGCCGAGGCCGCGGCCCTGAAGGCGGGCGCCGCCCGTGTCGATGCCGACACGATCGCGCGCCTCGCACCCCGTTCACCCGAGACGAAGGAGGACGCCAATGTCTGACATGACCTCGAACCCCCCCTGACCCGCCACCGCAAGGAACCGGGCTGGGAGTACTGGATGTATTTCGTCCCCGTGCTCGCGCTGTCGCTGCCCTTGGCGGCGCTGCGCGCGGCGGGGGCGGTGCTGACATCCGACGCGACCCCGCGGCCGGGCATCCTGACCGATGCCTGGACCCGCGCGAAGGACGTGACGACGACCATCTGCTCGATCTGAGCGGAGGCGGCGCCGCCTGCGGGCGGCGGCCAACGAATACCCCGGCACGTCAGACACGCCGGGGGTCAATTGGGCTCCCTCTCCCGTGGCCGGGCGGAACGGAGCCAGGCTTTCATCCCCCGCCAGGGGGGTGGACGGCCGGTGTCGCAATGAGGCGGCACCGGGGCCCGGCCGCAGGGTGTGCGGCGTCAGTTCAAGGGAGTTTTTCCAATGGCTGACAGAACCGACCTGTCCTTCACAGGTCTCACTGACGAGCAGGCCCAGGAACTGCATGCGGTGTATTTGAGCGGGCTCTGGCTTTTCACGGCCGTGGCCGTCGTCGCTCACATACTCACGTATATCGTGTTCCCGTGGTTCAGCTTCGGAGGGTAATTGATGAGCAAGTTCTACAAGATCTGGCTGGTCTTCGACCCCCGTCGCGTCTTCGTCGCGCAGGGCGTCTTCCTGTTCCTGCTGGCGGTGATGATCCATCTCGTTCTGCTGTCCTACGATGGCTATAACTGGTTCGAGCTGAGCCAGGCCGCGAGAATGGCCGAGTGACCTGACCCGGCGGTGGGCGGGCCAGGACGGCTCGCCCACGCCAACCCCCAGACAATCCGGCGGGCCCGAACCCGCCATGAACCCGCGGAGGCTGCCCCATGGCACTGCTCAGCTTCGAAAGAAAATACCGCGTCCGTGGCGGGACGCTGATCGGGGGCGATCTCTTCGACTTCTGGGTGGGGCCGTTCTATGTCGGCTTCTTCGGCGTCGTCGGGATGTTCTTCGCGATCCTCGGAACACTTCTGATCTTCATCGGCGCGATGTGGCAGGGGACCTACAACCCCTGGATCATCTCGATCGCACCGCCGGACCTGTCGGTCGGCCTCGGCATGGCGCCGCTGCGCGACGGTGGGCTCTGGCAGATCATCACCATCTGCGCGCTGGGCGCCTTCATCGGCTGGGCCCTGCGCGAGGTCGAGATCTGCCGCAAGCTCGGCATGGGCTACCACGTGCCCTTCGCCTTCGGCGCGGCGATCTTCGCCTTCGCCACGCTGAACGTCTTCCGGCCGATGCTGATGGGCGCCTGGGGTCACGCCTTTCCCTACGGCATCTTCAGCCATCTCGACTGGGTGTCGAACACCGGCTACGCCTATCTGCACTTCCACTACAATCCGGCGCATATGCTGGCGGTGACGCTGTTCTTCACCACCACGCTGGCGCTCGCGCTCCACGGCGCGCTGATCCTGTCGGCCGCCAATCCCGAGAAGGGCGAGGAGGCCAAGTCGCCGGATCACGAGGACACGTTCTTCCGCGACTTCATCGGCTACTCGATCGGCACGCTGGGCATCCACCGCCTCGGCTTCCTGCTGGCGATCAATGCCGGCTTCTGGTCGGCGGTCTGCATCATCATCTCGGGACCCATCTGGACCAAGGGCTGGCCGGAATGGTGGAACTGGTGGCTGACGCTGCCGATCTGGCCCGGTCAGGGAGGCATGTGACATGAGCTGGTGGCCCGAATATCAGAATATCTTCACCCAGGTTCAGGTGCAGGGCGCACCCGAGATGGGGATGGACAACGAACACGAGATGTCGCGCGAACGCACGCGCGGCGCCTCCTTCAGCACGCTGATCGGCCTTCTGGGCAACGCGCAGCTCGGCCCGATCTACCTGGGCTATTACGGCATCATCAGCCTCGCGACCGGCACGCTGTGGTTCAACATCATCGGCTTCAACATGCTGAGCCAGGTCGGCTGGTCGATCCCGGAATTCATCCGGCAGCTGTTCTGGCTCTCGCTGGATCCGCCGAGCCCCGTCCACGGGCTGAGCATGCCGCCCCTGCATGACGGCGGCTGGTACATGATCGCGAGCTTCCTGCTGCTGGTCTCGGTCATCTCCTGGTGGCTGCGCAGCTACAGCCTCGCCAAGCAGCACAAGATGGGCAAGCACGTCGCCTGGGCCTTCGGGGCCGCGATCTGGCTGTTCCTGGTGCTGGGCCTGTTCCGTCCCGTCCTGATGGGATCCTGGTCCGAGATGGTGCCCTACGGCATCTTCCCGCATCTGGATTGGACCACGGCCTTCTCGATCCGCTACGGCAATCTCTACTACAACCCGTTCCACTGCCTGAGCATCGTGTTCCTCTACGGCTCGGTGCTGCTCTTCGCGATGCATGGCGGCACGATCCTGGCGGTCACCCGCTACGGCGGCGACCGCGAGCTGGAGCAGATCTACGACCGCGGCACCGCGACCGAGCGGGCCTCGCTCTTCTGGCGCTGGACCATGGGCTTCAACGCCACGATGGAAGGCATCCACCGCTGGGCATGGTGGTTCGCGGTCCTGACCCCGATCACCGGCGGCATCGGCATCCTGCTCACCGGCACGGTCGTCGATAACTGGTTCATCTGGGCGCAGGAGCACAACTTTGCCCCCACCTACCTCGAGCCTTACGGCTACGAGTTCTACGTCCCGGAGGGTCAGTGATGTTTCCGAAATGGTTTGACGACTGGAACGCCAAGAACCCGACCAACGTCTTCGGCCCCGCCATTCTGGTGGGGACCGTGGGCGGCGCGCTCTTCGTGGCGGCGATGGTCGCTTCCTGGGGGTCGCCCTTCTACGACGAGACGACCCAGACCGGCCCCCGCGGCACGGGCATGCATGTCGTCAGCTTCGTCGGGACGGAACCCGATCCGACGATCGCGGACTACTACACGGAGCCGCCCTACGAGGCGGAGCCGGGCGAGCCGCTGGCCGGCGAGGTCTACGAGAACCTGCAGGTCCTGGGCGAGGTCAGCGAAGGCAACTTCCTGCGCCTGATGACCGCGATCACGCTGTGGGTCGCGCCCGAGGAGGGCTGCATCTACTGCCATGTCGAGGGCCCCGACGGCGAGATCAACCACGCCTCGGACGCGAACTACACCAAGGTCGTCTCGCGGCGCATGATCCAGATGACGCAATACATCAATGACGAGTGGTACGCGCATGTGAACGCGAACCAGGAGGTCGGGGTGAATTGCTACAGCTGCCACCGCGGCCAGCCGGTCCCCTCCGAGATCTGGTTCCGCATCGACCCGGTGGTCGAGTCGATGGAAGGCTGGGCCGGGGTGCAGAACCGCGCCACCGTGCAGTCGCAGTTCACCTCGCTGCCGTCGGACGCGCTCTATCGCTACCTCTACGAGGACAACCGGATCACCGTGCACGACCTCGAGAGCCGCGTGGCCGGCGTGCCCTCGGACCCGGACGTGCCGACCTGGCAGGACACCGAGCGGACCTATTCGCTGATGAACTACTTCGCGAATTCGCTCGGGGTGAACTGCGTGTTTTGCCACAATTCGCGGGCCTTCTACGATCCGGCGCAATACACGCCGCAATGGGCCACGGCCTCGCTGGCGATCCTGATGGTGCAGGAGATGAACAACATCTTCCTCGAGCCGCTGGGTCCGGTCTATCCCCCTGAACGGCTGGGACCGGTCTATGCGGATGCGCCGAAGGCGGCCTGCAAGACCTGCCACAAGGGCTATTACAAGCCGATGCAGGGTCTCAACATGATCGCCGACTGGCCGGAGCTGGCCGAGAGCGACATCTGATCCGACGGGATCCAACGGGGGGCGCGGTCCGGGAAACCGGGGCGCGCCCTTCGCGATTTCGGGGTGGGAAATCGTGGGTGATCCACGGGTGATCTGCGGGTGATCCGTGTCGGACGTCGCTCAGCCGAAGATGGCGGCGCGATGCTCGGCCATGTAGATCCGCAGCCAGGGCGTGAAGCGGCCCGGATCGGCGGCGATCTCGGCGGCGAGCGTGTCGAGGTCGACCCAGCGGACGGCCTGCACCTCGTCGGGATTCGGATCCACAACTAAGCTGGCGGGGGCGTCGGCGACGAAGGTCTCGACCACCTCGTGCTCGATCAGGCCGCCGCCGACATCGGCGCGGTATTCCAGCACGCCGCGCGGCCGCAAGACGAGGCCGGTGATCCCCAGCTCCTCGCGCAGGCGGCGGGCGGCGCAGGCCGCGCCGTCCTCGCCCCAGGCGGGGTGGGTGCAGCAGGTATTCGCCCAGAGGCCCGGCGTGTGATATTTCCCCGCCGCGCGCTGCTGGATCAGCATGCGCGGCCCGTCCATCACGAAGACCGAGATCGCCTTGTGGCGCAGGCCGCGCCGGTGGACCTCGAGCTTCTCGACCGGGGTGACGGCGCCGTCGACCCAGGCGGGGATCATCGCGGTCATGGGATCACTCGGCGGGATGGGTCGCCCCGCCCGACGGCGGTGTGGCCGTCAGCCCCGTCGCCGGGATCAGCCCCATCAGATGCGCGAGGTTCTTCGCGCCGATCCGGATATGTGCCCATGGCCGCGCCTTCACGAGTTCCTTGTTCATATAGGCCTCGAAGGTCAGCCGCTGCACGTCGATATCGTGGCAGAGCGTGACGAAGCGTTCGCGCCGGTCGTCGGAGCGATAATAGGCGTTCTGCATCGCGCCCAGCACGCGGAACACCGCTTTGTGGTCCTTCATGAAGAGCTTGCGGGCGAGGCGGAGATGCTTCGCCTGTCCGGTCGCCAGCACCTTCTCGCAGGCCAGCGCAGCGACGCGTCCGCCGACCATCGCGTAGTAGATCCCCTCGCCCGAGGACGGCGCGACCACGCCGGCGGCATCGCCGGCCAGCACCACGTCGCGGCCGTTGTCCCAGCGCTTGAGCGGCTTGAGCGGGATCGGCGCGCCCTCGCGCCGGATGGTCTCGCATTCGGTCAGGCCCGAGGCTTCGCGCAGCGCGCGGGTCGCCTCCTTCAGGTCGACGCCGTCGCGGCCGGTGCCCATGCCGACGCTCGCCGATTTGCCGTGGGGGAAAACCCAGCCGTAGAAATCGGGACTGATCGCGCCGTCATAGATCACGTCGCAGCGCGCGGGGTCGTACTCGCCGGTCTTGCCGGGCGCGGCGATGATCTCGTGATAGGCGATCACGTAGGGGATCGCCTCGCCGCCCGGCACGTCGGCGCGGGCCACGCCCGAGCGCGCGCCGTCGGCACCGATCACGAGGCGGGTCGCGATACGCGTCTCGGCGCCGGTGGCCTTATCGCGGTAGACGACCACGGGGTCGTCGCCGTCGCGGTCGACGCGCAGGAAGGTGCCGGTGCGGTGGTCGGCCCCGGCGCCGGCGGCGCGGACCCGCAAGAACTCGTCGAAATGCTCGCGGTCGACCATGCCGACATAGCCGTCCTCGATCGGGATATCGACGCGGCGGCCGGTGGGCGAGATCATGCGCGCGGTGTCGATCTTCGCGACGATCTGCGTGTCGGGGATGTCGAAATCGCGGATCAGTCGTGGCGGCACCGCGCCGCCGCAGGGCTTTATGCGCCCGGCCTTGTCGATCATCGCCACCTTGTGCCCCTGCCGGGCCAGGTCATGCGCGGCCGTGGCCCCGCAGGGCCCGCCTCCGATCACGACGACGTCATGGGTCATGGTCATTCTCCGGGTGTGAGCATGGGGGCATGGGACGGGGCGGGCACGGTGCGCCGCGCCATCATCGCGGCGGCGAGAAACAGCGCCGCCTCGAACAGGAAGACCGCGCCGAAGGCCTGCGCGTCGGGCAGGGCGGTGCGGCCGAGATCGACCAGCGCCGCGCCGGTCAGCCCGCCGAAGCCCGCGGCCACGGCCTGCGCCGCGCCCCAAAGCCCCATGCGGGTGCCTTCGCGCGCCGCGCGGCCCTCGCCGGCGAGCGCCATCATCGCGCCGATGGCGGCCACGGCGAACATGCCGTTGAAGAAGCCGAGCGCGACGGTGGCCGGGGTCAGCGGCGCGCGCAGCGCGATCGCCGCCAGCGCCAGCGCGGAGCCGAGGCAGCCCGCGATCACCCAGTGCCGCAGCGCGCCGATCCGGAGCCCGGTGCACATCAGCCCGACGCAGACCATGCCGAGGAAGACCCCGCCGTTCTGCGCGCCCGAGAGCGAGGTGCTCTGGCCCGGGGTGAAGCCGTAGACGAGCCCGGCGAAGGGTTCGAGGATGAGCTCCTGCATGAAATAGGCGGTCATCGACAGGAAGACGAAAAGCGTGAAGGCGCGGGCCCGCGGCTCGGCCCAGATCTCGGCCAGCCCGTGCAGGAGCGGCGCGGCGGGCGTGGCCGGCACGGGCGGGACGCCGCGTTCGATCCGGCCGATGGCGAGCGCGGTCAGCGCCACCGCGACGAGGCCCAGCGCGCCGGTGATCTTGAGCAGGCGGGCGGGGGTGTATGGGTCGAGGAGCTGGCCGATCAGCCCGGCGGTCAGCGCGATCCCGAGGATCATCATCAGCCAGGTGATCGTCGCCGCGGCCGCGCGGCGACTCGGTGCCGTCGCGGTGGCGAGCAGCGCGAGGAGCGAGGTGCCCGAGGCGCCCACGCCCAGCCCGATCAGCGCATAGGCCAGGACCGACAGCGCGAAGCCCGCCGCGAAGCTGGCGGCCAGCACGACGATGGCGAGCGCGGCGAGAAAGGCGCCCGCAGCGAGCGCCGCCATGCCGCCCACGATCCAGACCGTGCGGTTGCCCGCCACGTCCGAGCGGTAGCCCCAGCCGGGGCGCGAGATCTGCACGCCGTAATGCAGCGCCACGAGGAAGCCGGGCAGGAGCGCGGGCAGCGCCAGCTCGACCACCATCAGCCGGTTCAACGTCGAGGTCGTGAGCACCACGATCGCGCCCAGCGCCATCTGCACCAGGCCGAAGCGGACGATCTGGACCCAGCTCAGCATGTCAGGCCCCGCCCAGCGCCAGCGCGGCGACCATCATCCCGGCGACCGAGAGCAGCACGCCGGTGCCGTTGAACCAGGGAGCGAGGCCCTTGGGGTCGCGCAGCATCCGCCGCATCGCGGCCAGCTGCGCGACGATCAGCGCGGCGATCAGCGCGGCGTGGACCGGGTCGCCCCAGGCCCAGAGCAGGCCGGCCACGACGAGCTGCGGGGCGAGCATGATCGCGCAGGCCAGCCGCGCGGCGCGGTCGGGGCCCAGCGTCACCGGCAGCGAATCGACGCCGTGGACCCGGTCGCCTTCGAGCGCCTTGAAGTCGTTGAAGGTCATGATGCCATGCGCGCCAATCCCGTAGAGCAGGGCGACGATCAGGATCCGCGCGTCGGGCATGCCGGCGGAGAGCACGGCGGCGCCGGTGATCCAGGGCAGGGTCTCGTAGCTCAGGCCCACGAGGCCCGGGCCCCACCAGCCCGAGCGCTTCAGCCGCACCGGCTCGGCCGAGTAGGCCCAGGCGGCAAGCACCGCGAGGATCGTCGCGCCGAATCCCCAGGGGCCCAGCTGCCAGCCGACGAGAAGGGCCAGCACCGACATGGCCAGCGCGATCCAGAGGCCCCAGCGGCCGGGCACGCGGCCCGAAGGGATCGGGCGGTCGGGTTCGTTGACCGCATCGACATGCCGGTCGCACCAGTCGTTGGCCGCCTGGCTCATCCCGCAGGTGATCGGACCGGCGAGCGCGAGGCCCAGCATCACGAGCCCGAGATTGGACATCGGCGACACGCCCGAGGAGACGGCGCCGCAGAGATAGGCCCACATCGGCGGGAACCAGGTGATCGGCTTGACCAGGCGCAGCATCGCGCGCGGCTCGGGGAGCCGGCGGGCGGGGGGCAGGGATGGCTGTAAACTTTGAGTGACAGTCATGCCTGTACTCTAGACCTGACCGTGCGGCGCCGACAAGGAAATTGACGTGGCGGCGCGGCCGCCCGCCTAGAGCTCGTCGCGCTGCAGCAGACCGTATTTGCGTAGCTTGACGTAGAGGCTCTGGCGGCTGAGGCCCAGCATCTCGGCGGCGGCGACCCGGTTGTTGTTCGTCAGGTCGACGGCGGCCTCGATGCACTGCTTCTCGATCACGTCGGTCATCGCGGCGATGATGTCGCGCAGCGGCACGGAGCCGACCTGCGCGGTCGCGTCCTCGAGGCCGCGGGCGTTGAGCGGGCCGGGGGTCTCGTCCTCGCCGACTCCGGCGCGGGCGGCGTCGCGCAGCACGAAGGCGCGGCCGTCATCGGGCAGGGTGGCGACGGTCACCTCGACCGCGCGCTGCGAGCCGAAGGCGGTGACGATCCGCGTCGCGAAGCTGGACGGGCCGTCCGGGTCGAGGAGCACCTTGAGGTCGATGCTGCCGCGCGCCAGGAAATCCGCGAAGGGCTTGCCGCGCAGCTGCCCGACCGTGTCGAGATCCGTCATCGTCAGGAAGGCGTCGTTGGCCTCGGTCACGGTGCCCGCCGCATCGGTGAAGACGATGCCCTCGGCGGCGGTGTCGAAGAAGGCGTCGCGCGCGGCATGCGGGGTGCCGGTGGCGAATTCCGCCTCGCCATGGGGCTCGAAGCGGCAGAGGATCACCCGCTCGCCCGCATTGCGGAAGAGGCGCGGGATCAGCGTCACCGCGCGCTCGCCCTGGCGCAGCGCGACATGCAGACCCTCGGGCTCATCGCGCGAACCGGCGGCGGTCAGGGTCTCGATGAACTCTGCGCGGCGGCGGCCCTCGAAGGCCTGGGTGAAGGCCGAGCCGGTCAGCTCGTCGCGGTTGCCGCCCAGAAGGCGCGCGGCGGGGGCGTTCAGGTCCAGCACTCGGCCGGTCGTCGCGTCGACCAGCGCCAGCGGGTCGCGCACCGAATCGAGGATCACGCGATAGCGCGTCTCGTAGATCCGCTCGGAGACATAGTCCTTCTCGAGGGCGAGCTGCGCGCGGACCAGCCGCTGCTGCAATTCCGCGAGCGGGCGCATGTCGCGGCCCAGCATCAGGACGCGGCCTTCGCGCCCGGTGCGATGAAAAGTGTAGCGGACCGGGAAGTCCCAGAGCGCGCCGTCGGCGTGGTTGACCTCGATCGCCTCGGATCCGTTCGCCGCGCCGTCCAGCGTCGCGGTCAGCTGGCGCTCGACCTTGGCGATAGAATCGGGGGCCAGGAACTCGGCGATCGGCCGACCTTCCCAATGGTCGATGCGGCCCAGGCCGGAATTGAGCGGGTTGGTGGTGACCGAGATGATGCGACCCGAGGGGGCGACCAGCAGCGCCATGTCGGCGGCCGTGGCGACGATATCTCCGAAATACTCGGGCGCGATCCGGGGGCCGGCGCGCTCGTTCCAGAAATCGCTTTCCCTCGTGTTCATCGCGGTGTCCCCGCTGGTGGTTGCATGGGTTCGGGGTAATTCCCGGCGGTCCGGACTGGCAATATCATCCTTGCGAACGGCAGGGCTCCATGTCGCAAAACGACAGGGCCTCCGCCACCGAATTCGTCGTGAGGTCGGCGCGCAGCCGCTGGCCGATGCCGCGATCCTGCGCCACGGCCGGGCCGCCGACCACGACGGGCAGGGCCCGCTGCACGTCGCGGCGCAGCAGACGCACGAGATCGGTCAGCCGGGCGGCGGAATGGCCGCTTCCGACCGACACCATCAGCGCGGCCGCGGGGAAGCGTTCGATCATCGCCGGGATGCGGCGCCCCTCGACGCCGGAGATCAGGCGCACCGGCGCGCCCATGCGGCGCATCTCCTCGGCGGCGAAGACCGCGGCGAGGCTGTGCTGCTCCCAATGCGGCACGATCAGCGCGATGGCGGGTTTTTCCGCCGGCGGCAGGGCAAAATGGCCGAGGCGGCGCACCGCGTCCTGGATCCGCGCCGCGGCGATGGTGACGTCGACGAAGGACAGCCGGTCGTCGTTCCAGCCCGATTCGAGCCGCCGCGTGATGGCCGGCAGGACCCGGGTCAGCATCGCCACCCGGAGGATGGCGTCGCCGCGCGCGAGATCCAGAAGCGCCCGGCGGGCGAAATCCTCGGAATGCAGGAACACCCGCTCGCCCAGCACGACCAGCGCCGAATCGGCCGCGGGTTCGACCGGGGCCACGCCGGCGAGGCGGAGGACGGCATCGACGAGGTCATGCCCGTCACCGCGCTCCGCGATGGCAGGAACGAGTACCCTGGGAATGACCTTGGTCGTGTCGTCGTAGGGGGTCGTCATCTGCGGCCTCCCTCGAAGAGCTAACGCAGGGACAAGAACGCCCCATCGCAGGCGGTTTGTCAAGCAAAGCTGACAGTCCATCGGCGAAACCCGTCCGAAGCCCGTGACAGGTTCGTGCCGGCTGTGTAAGTTCAAGTTGACACCGTGACCGTAAATCGGATGATACGCCTAACCGGAGGGGGAGTCGTCACCATGGATGTGCCGCACCGAACCCGCGCCCGCCCCAGGCTCTACACGCCCGAGGAACGCGCGCGACGAGACGCCAGCCGCTGGACCTTGGTCCAGGGCCTGCTTGCGCCGTTGCAGTTCCTCGTCTTCCTCGTCTCGCTCGCCCTGGTCGTCCGCTTCCTGCTGACGGGCGACGGCTACGGCGCCGCCAGCGCCTCGATCGTGGTGAAGACCGGCGTGCTGCTGACGATCATGGTGACCGGCTCGATCTGGGAGAAGGCGGTGTTCGGCCGCTGGCTCTTCGCGCCGGCCTTCTTCTGGGAGGATGTCGTGAGCTTCGGCGTGATCGCGCTGCATCTCGCCTATGTCTGGATGCTGCTGGCCGGCGGCTTCTCGCCCGCCGCCGAGATGGCCGTCGCGCTGACCGCCTATGCCGCCTACGTCGTCAATGCAGGGCAGTTCCTGTGGAAGCTGCGCCTGGCGCGCCGGGACCTGGCCGCATGACCGGCTGCACCGACACCCCCGTCCTGAAGGAGCGCGGCCAGCACGAGGTGTTCTGCGGGCTGACCGGGATCATCTGGCTGCACCGCAAGATGCAGGACGCGTTCTTCCTGGTCGTGGGTTCGCGCACCTGCGCGCATCTGCTGCAATCCGCCGCCGGCGTGATGATCTTCGCCGAGCCGCGCTTCGGCACCGCCATCCTGGAGGAGGGCGACCTCGCCGGGCTGAAGGACGCCAACGAGGAGCTGGACCGCGAGGTCGCGCGCCTGCTGGAGCGGCGGCCCGATATCCGCCAGCTCTTCCTCGTCGGCTCCTGCCCGTCGGAAGTGATCAAGCTCGACCTCGCCCGCGCGGCCGAACGGCTGAGCGCGGAACATGCGCCCAATGTGCGGGTGCTGAATTATTCCGGGTCGGGCATCGAGACGACCTTCACCCAGGGCGAGGATGCCTGCCTGGCCGCGATGGTGCCCGGGTTGGCCGCGACCGATGCGGAGACCCTTCTGCTGGTAGGCGCGCTGCCCGACGTGGTCGAGGACCAGGCGCGCGACCTGCTGGCGGCGATGGGCATCACCTCGGTGCAGGTCCTGCCCGGCCGCCGGGCGGCCGCGGACCCGACCGTGGGGCCGAACACGCGCTACGCGCTGCTCCAGCCCTTCCTGGGCGACACGGCGGCGGCGCTGGACGCGCGCGGCGCGACGCGGATCCCGGCGCCCTTCCCTTTCGGCGAGGAGGGCACGACGCTCTGGCTGCGCGCGGTGGCCGACGCCTTCGGGGTCGATGACGCCACGTTCGCCCGCGCCACCGACGCGCCCCGCGCCCGCGCCCGCAAGGCGGTGGCCGCCGTCGCCGGGACACTGCGCGACAAGCGGGTCTTCTTCCTGCCCGACAGCCAGCTGGAATTGCCGCTCGCCCGCTTCCTGACCCGCGAATGCGGCATGCAGGCGGTCGAGGTGGGCACCCCCTTCCTGCACGCGCAGATCATGGCCGACGAGCTGGCCCTGCTGGCCGAGGGACCGCGCATCGCGGAGGGCCAGGACGTCGAGAAGCAGCTCGACCGCGTGCGCGCCGACCGGCCCGACCTGACGGTCTGCGGCCTGGGTCTCGCCAACCCGCTGGAGCGCGAGGGGCTGACGACGAAATGGGCCATCGAGTTGGTCTTCACGCCGGTCCATTTCTACGAACAGGCGGGCGATCTCGCATCGCTCTTCGCGCGGCCGATCCGGCGTAAGGCCCTGCTGGCGGCGGGGCGCGGGGACGCGCCGGTGGCGGTGGCCGCCGAATGAAGCTGACGGTCTGGACATACGAGGGCCCGCCCCATGTCGGCGCGATGCGCGTCGCGACGGGCATGGAGGGGCTGCATTACGTCCTGCACGCGCCGCAGGGCGACACCTATGCCGATCTGCTGTTCACGATGATCGAACGGCGCGGCCAGCGCCCGCCGGTGACCTACACCACCTTCCAGGCGCGCGACCTCGGCTCGGACACGGCGACGCTGTTCAAGGATGCCTGCCACGCGGCCTATGACCGGTTCCGCCCCGAGGCGCTGATCGTCGGCGCGTCCTGCACGGCGGAGCTGATCCAGGACGACCCCGGCGGGCTGGCCGAGCGGCTGGGCCTGCCGGTGCCGGTGATCGCGCTGGAGCTGCCCAGCTATTCCCGCAAGGAGCTGTTCGGCACCGACGAGACCTTCTACCAGCTGGCCCGCCAGCTCGCGCAGCCCTGCGAACGGACGCCGGAGGTGTCGTGCAACATCCTCGGGCCCGTGGGCCTGGGCTTCCGGCACCGCGACGACGTGGTCGAGGTGACGAAGCTGCTCGACGCGATGGGCATCGCGGTCAATTGCGTGGCGCCGATGGGGGCGCGGCCCTCGGATCTCGGCCGCCTGGGCGCGGCGCATTTCAACGTCCTCCTCTATCCCGAACATGCCGAGGCCGCCGCCCGCTGGCTGGAGCGCGAGCATGGCCAGCCCTTCACCCGCACCATCCCGATCGGCGCGCAGGCGACCCGTGCCTTCGTCGCGGAGGTCGCGGAGCTGGCCGGCGTCGCGCCCGTCCTCGACGCGGCGAGCCTGCGCCAGCCCTGGTGGAGCGCCTCGGTCGACAGCACCTACCTGACCGGCAAGCGCGTCTTCGTCTTCGGCGACGCCACCCACGCCGTGGCCGCCGCGAAGGTCGCGCGGGACGAGATGGGCTTCGAGGTCTGTGGGCTGGGCTGCTACAATCGCGAATTCGCGCGGCCCCTGCGCGCGCTGGCCCGCGAGATGGGCGTCGAGGCACTGATCACCGACGACTACCTGGAGGTCGAGCGGGCGATCGCCGCGGCCGCCCCCGAGATGATCCTCGGCACGCAGATGGAGCGGCATATCGGCAAGCGGCTGGGCATTCCCTGCGCCGTGATCTCCTCGCCGGTGCATGTGCAGGACTTCCCCGCCCGCCACTCGCCGCAGATGGGCGTCGAGGGTGCGAACGTGCTGTTCGACACCTGGGTGCATCCGCTGGTCATGGGGCTGGAGGAGCACCTGCTGACCATGTTCCGCGAGGATTTCGAGTTCTCCGACGCCGCCGGGCCCTCGCATCATGGCGGCCACGCGCCCGCGGCCGCCCATCCGGCGGAACCGGAGTCCCCCCAAGGCATTTCCGGCCAAAGGACGGACGGGGAGCCCGTCTGGGTCGAGGCCGCCGAGCGCGAGTTGCGCAAGATCCCCTTCTTCGTGCGCGGCAAGGCGCGGCGGAATACCGAGATCTTCGCCGTCGAGCGCGGCCTGGCCGAGATCGGCGTCGAGACCCTTTACGAGGCGAAGGCCCATTATGCGCGGTGACGGCCCCATCCCCGGGCCCGCGCCCTATCGCGTTGCCATCGTGACGATGGACGCGCATTCCGCCGGCACGGTGGCGCGCGTCGGCGCGCGGCTGGCGGGCGAGTTCCCGGGTCTGGCCGTGAGCGTCCATGCGGCCGCCGAATGGGCCGAGACCCCGGCCGCGCTGGACGTGGCGCGCGCGGCGGTCGCAAGCGCCGATATCGTGGTCTGCGGCCTTCTGTTCATCGACGAGCATATCCAGGCGATCCGCCCCGCGCTGGAGGCCCGGCGCGACGGGTGCGACGCGATGGTCGGCATGGTCAGCGACCCGGCCATCGTGAAGCTTACGCGAATGGGCGAGCTGGACATGGGCCAGCCCTCCTCGGCGGCGGTGCAATTGCTGCGCAAGCTGCGCGGGTCGAAATCGCCCTCCGGCTCGTCGGGCGAGAAGCAGATGAAGATGCTGCGGCGGCTGCCCAAGCTTCTGCGCTTCATTCCCGGCAAGGCGCAGGACCTGCGCGCCTGGTTCCTGTGCATGCAGTATTGGCTGGGCGGATCGGACGACAATTTCGAGGGGCTGCTGCGCCACCTGATCGGGCGCTACTCGACGCGCTTCGACACCGACGCGCCGGCGCCGGTCGAATACCCGGAGGTCGGACTCTACCACCCCGATCGCGGCATCACCGAGGAGGTGCCGCCCGAGACCGGCGCGCCGACGGTCGGGCTTCTGCTGATGCGCTCCTACGTGCTGGCGGGGGATGCCGCACATTACGACGCCGTCATCCGCGCCTTCGAGGCGCGCGGGCTGCGCGTGCTGGCGGCCTTCGCGGGCGGGCTGGACATGCGGCCGGCGGTGGAGCGCTATTTCACCGGCGGGCGGATCGACGCGCTGGTCGGGTTGTCGGGGTTCAGCCTGGTGGGCGGGCCCGCCTATAACGACAGCGCCGCGGCGGTGGACGTGCTGAAGGGCCTCGACGTGCCCTATCTCGCGGCGCATCCGCTGGAATTCCAGACGCTGGGCCAATGGGGCGCGTCGGCCACCGGGCTGGGCCCGGTCGAGACGACGATGCTGATCGCCTTGCCCGAGATCGACGGCGCGACCAACCCGACGGTCTTCGCCGGGCGCCACGACGCCTCGGGCTGCGCGGGTTGTGCGCGGGCCTGCCCGGGGGCGACCGACCGCGCCATGGCGCCCTGTCCCGAGCGGGTCGAGCGGCTGGTCGAGCGCGCCGCGCGGCTGGCGCGGCTGCGCCGGGCCGAAGTGGCCGAGCGCCGGGTCGGAATCGTGCTCTTCAACTTCCCGCCCAATGCCGGCGCGACCGGCACCGCGGCCTATCTCGCGGTCTGGGAATCGCTTCTGAACACGCTGCGGCGGCTGAAGGCCGAGGGGCATGACGTCGCGGTCCCGGCCGATGTCGATGCCTTGCGCGCCGCCCTGCTGGAGGGCAGCGCGGCGCAATACGGGCAGGACGGCAACGTCGCTGCCCGCATCCCCGCCGATCGGATCGTGGCCGAGGATCGCTGGCTTTCGGAGACCGAGGCTGCCTGGGGTCCCGCGCCGGGCCGCCAGCAATCCGACGGGGCCGGTGTGTTCGTGCTGGGCGCGCGGTTCGGCAAGGTCTTCGTCGGACTGCAGCCCGCCTTCGGCTACGAAGGCGACCCGATGCGCCTGCTCTTCGAGCGGGGCTTCGCGCCGACCCACGCCTTCAGCGCCTTCTACCGCTGGCTGCGCGAGGATTTTGGCGCCGATGTGCTGCTGCATTTCGGGATGCATGGCGCGCTGGAATTCATGCCGGGCCGGCAGGCCGGGATGGGTGCCGCCGACTGGCCCGACCGGCTGATCGGCGACATGCCGAACGTGTATCTCTATGCGTCCAACAACCCGTCCGAGGCGACGCTGGCCAAGCGCCGGTCGGGCGCGGTGACGGTGACCCATGTGACGCCGCCCTTGCTGGCGAGCGGTCTCTACAAGGGGCTTCTGGCCCTCAAGGACAGCCTGACGCGCTGGCGCGGCGGCGACCGGTCGGACACGCTGGCGGCGCTGATCGCCGACCAGGCGGCGGCGGTGGACCTTGTGGGCGGGCCGGACGATCTGTGGCTGGCCCTGCTCGAGACCGAGGCCGCGCTGATCCCCGAGGGGCTGCATGTCGTGGGCGCCGACCTGACCGAGGCGCAGCTCGCGGCCTATCTGGGCCACCTGCCGGAGGCCGCGCGCCCCGAGGCCGAGGCGGCGCTGCGCTCGGGCGCGGAACTGGACGGGCTGATGGCCGCGCTGGCGGGGCGCTTCGTGGCGCCGGTGCCGGGCGGCGACCTCGTCCGCTCGCCCGAGATCCTGCCGGCGGGGCGCAACATCCACGCCTTCGACCCGTTCCGCATGCCCACGGCCTATGCCCTGCGCGACGGCGCGGCGCAGGCGCAGCTTCTGCTGGAGACCCATGCCGCGCTGCCGCGCTCGGTCGCGCTGGTGCTGTGGGGGTCGGATAACATCAAGTCGGACGGCGTGCCGATCGCGCAGGCGATGGCGCTTCTGGGCGCGCGGCCGCGTTTCGACCATTACGGGCGGCTCTGCGGGGCGGAGTTGATCCCGCTGGTGGAACTCGGCCGCCCGCGGATCGACGTGGTGATGACCCTGTCGGGCATCTTCCGCGACCTGCTGCCCTTACAGACCCGAATGCTGGCCGAAGCCGCCTGGCTGGCCGCCAGCGCCGAGGAGCCCGCCGAGGCCAATTTCGTGCGCGCCCACGCGCTGGCCTATGCCGAGCGGATGGGCTGCGACCTGGAGACGGCGGCGCTGCGCGTCTTCTCGAACGCGGAAGGGGCCTACGGCTCGAACGTGAACCAGCTGGTCGACAGTGGCGCCTGGGACGACGATGGCGAGCTGGCGGATGCCTACGAGGCCCGAAAGAGCTTCGCCTACGGGCGCAACGGCAAGCCCGTGCGGCAGGCGCAGCTTCTGCAGGCGGCGCTCGGCGATGTGGACCTGGCCTATCAGAACCTCGAATCGGTCGAGCTGGGGGTGACCACGGTCGACCATTACTTCGACACGCTGGGCGGTATCAGCCGGGCGGTGAAGCGCGCCAAGGGCAGCGAGGCGCCGGTCTATATCGGCGACGCGACCACCGGGACGGCCAAGGTGCGCACGCTGGCGGACCAGGTCGCGCTGGAGACCCGCTCGCGCAGCCTGAACCCGCGCTGGTTCGAGGGGCTCCTGAAGCACGGCGCCGAGGGCGTCCGGATGATCGAGAGCCAGGTGACCAACACCCTGGGCTGGTCGGCCACGACCGGCGCCGTGGACCCCTGGGTCTACAAGCGCCTGAGCGAGACTTTCGTGCTGGACGAGGCCATGCGGCGCCGTCTGGCGGACTTGAACCCCAAGGCCTCGGCCCGGATGGCGAATCGGCTTCTCGAAGCCGGGGATCGCGATTTCTGGCAACCCGATGCCGACACGCTGGCCGCGTTGCAGAACGCCGCCGACGAGCTGGAAGACCGGCTCGAAGGCATCGTGGCCGCGGAATAGGAGAGGAACGACAATGCCCAAGGATATCCCCGACCTGAAGGGACTGGACGGCGAAGGCTCGGTCCAGGTCCACCAGGACGACGCCGCGAAGATCGAGGGGGCCAAGGTCTTTTCGGTCTACGGCAAGGGCGGGATCGGCAAGTCGACGACCTCGTCGAACCTGTCGGCGGCCTTCACCAAGCTGGGCAAGCGCGTGCTGCAGATCGGCTGCGACCCGAAGCACGACAGCACCTTCACGCTGACCGGCAAGCTGCAGCCCACGGTGATCGACACGCTCAAGGAGGTCGATTTCCACGCCGAGGAGCTGCGCCCCGAGGATTTCGTGACCGTGGGCTATGGCGGCGTGCAATGCGTCGAGGCCGGCGGCCCGCCCGCGGGCACCGGCTGCGGCGGCTACGTGGTGGGGCAGACGGTGAAGCTCCTCAAGCAGCACCACATGCTGGAGGACACCGATGTCGTGATCTTCGACGTGCTGGGCGACGTGGTCTGCGGCGGCTTCGCCGCGCCGCTGCAGCATGCCGACCGGGCGCTGATCGTGACCGCGAACGACTTCGACTCGATCTACGCAATGAACCGGATCATCGCCGCGGTGCAGGCCAAGGCGAAGAACTACAAGGTGCGGCTGGCGGGCTGCGTGGCGAACCGCTCGCGCGAGACCAACGAGGTCGACCGCTACTGCGACACGGTGGGGTTCAACCGCATCGCGCATATGCCCGACGTGGACGCGATCCGGCGCTCGCGGCTGAAGAAGAAGACCCTGTTCGAGATGGATGACGAGGAGGACATCGTCCGCTGCCGCGCCGAATACGTGCGGCTGGCCAAGACGCTGTGGGACGGGACCGAGGGGCTGGCCCCCGATCCGCTGCCCGACCGCGAGATCTTCGAGCTGCTGGGGTTCGACTGATGGCATTCGACGCGCTCCATGACGCCGGGCCGACCCCCGCCGGGGGCGGTGACGCCTATGCGTCGACCCGCGCCCGGGTGGAGCGCTATTTCGACGGCACCGCGACGCGGGCCTGGGAAGACCTGACCTCGGATGCGCCGGTCTCGGGCATCCGGCGCACGGTGCGCGCCGGGCGCGACCGGATGCGCGCCGCGATGCTGGACCGTCTGCCCCGGGACCTGCGCGGCGCGCGGGTGCTGGACGCGGGCTGCGGCACCGGTGCCAAGACCGCGGCGCTGGCCGCGCGCGGCGCGACGGTGGTGGCGGTGGATGTCTCGCCCAAGTTGCTCGGCATCGCCGCGAAACGTCTCGACCCCGCGGTTTCGAGCCGCGTCAGCTTCCGCGCGGCCGACATGTTCGACCCCGCGCTGGGCGCCTTCGACGCGGTCGTGGCGCAGGATTCGATGATCTATTACGCGGCGCCCGAACTGGCCGGCCGGTTGAACGCGCTGGCGCCCCGCGCCGGGCGCATCCTGTTCAGCCTGGCGCCGCGCACGCCGTTGCTGATGGCGATGTTCTGGGCTGGCAAGGCCTTCCCCCGCGCCGACCGCTCGCCCGCGATGGTGCCGCATTCGGCCGCCGCGCTGGCCCCGCGGCTGGACGGCACGCTGCAGGAGGTCGAGCGGGTGACGAGCGGCTTCTACATCTCTACCTGCCTGGAGCTGTGCGCGTGAGCGCGATGCGCCATATCGCCCTGAAGGCGCTGCCCTTCTCGGATGCCGGCTCGGACGCGCTGCCGCTGAAGCAGCTCCTGCGCCTGTCGCTCTTCCAGGTCTCGGTCGGGATGGCGGCGGTGATGATGCTCGGCACGCTGAACCGCGTGATGATCGTCGAGCTGGGCCTGTCGGCCTTCCTCGTCGCGGCGATGATTGCGCTGCCGGTGCTGATCGCGCCGTTCCGCGCGCTGCTGGGCTTCAAGTCGGACACCCACCGCTCGGCCATCGGCTGGAAGCGCATTCCCTATCTGTGGTTCGGCACGCTGTGGCAGTTCGGCGGGCTGGCGATCATGCCCTTCGCGCTGCTGATCCTCGGCGGCTACGACCAGGTCCGCATCCCGGCCTTCGCGGGCGAGGCGTTCGCCGCGCTGGCCTTCCTGATGACGGGGCTGGGCATGCACATGACGCAGACGGCCGGGCTGGCGCTGGCCGCCGACCGCGCCGATGACGAGACGCGGCCGCGCGTGGTGGCCCTGCTCTACGTCGCGTTCCTCGCGGGGATGCTGGTCAGCGCCCTGCTGATCGGCTGGCTGCTGCGCGATTTCGACGGGGTCCGGTTGATCCAGGTGGTGCAGGGCACGGCCGTCGCGACGCTGGTGCTGAACGTCGTCGCGCTCTGGAAGCAGGAGAGCCTGCGGCCCACCACCAAGGCCGAGCGCGCCGCGCCGGCCCCCGCCTTCGCCGATGCCTGGGCCGACCTGTCGCACGGCGGGACCGCGGGACGGCTTCTGCTGGCGGTGTTCCTGGGGACCGTGGCCTTCAACATGCAGGACGTGCTGCTGGAGCCCTATGGCGGCGAGATCCTGGGCCTTTCGGTCTCGAACACGACGCTTCTGACCGCCTCTTGGGCGACCGGCGCGATCCTCGCCTTCGCGCTGGCGGCGCGCTGGCTTGCGCAGGGGCTGAACCCGACCCGGATGGGCGCGCGCGGCGTGCTGGCGGGCGTGGCGGCCTTCTCGGCGGTGATCTTCGCCTCGCCGCTCGGGTCGGCCCCGCTGTTCTTCGCCGGCGCCTTCGGCATCGGCTTCGGCGGCGGGCTCTTCGCGGTGGCGACGCTGGTCACGGCGATGACGCTGCCGGTGACCGATATCGCGGGCCGGGGCCTGGCGCTGGGCGCCTGGGGCGCGGCGCAGGCCACGGCCCAAGGTGTCAGCACGGCGCTGGGCGGCGGCATCCGCGACGCGGTGGACGCGCTGGCGACCTCGGGCGCGCTGGGCCCGGCGCTGAACGATCCCGCGACGGGATACTCGGTCGTCTACCACGCCGAGATCGGACTTCTCTTCCTGACGCTCGTGGCGCTCGGCCCGCTCGTCAGGCGCACGGACAGACCTTCAGACAGACCCGAACCCAAGGAGGCCAGGATCGGACTGGCCGACTTCCCAACCTGAGAATGGAGGACGACCCATGGTGGACGCCTTTTTCGGAGATTTCGACCTCGCGAGCCTCTCGCTCTACCTGTTCTTCGGGTTCTTCGCCCTGCTGATCTACTATCTGCAGACGGAGAACATGCGCGAAGGCTACCCGCTGGAAAACGACGACGGGACGCTGGCGCCGAACCAGGGCCCCTTCCCGCTGCCCAGCCAGAAGACCTTCATCCTGCCGCATGGCCGCGGCACCGTGACCGTGCCCGACATGGCCCCCGAGGGGCGCGAGATCGCCATGGCGAAAACCGCCGTGCCGAACGGGTTTCCCTTCGAGCCGACGGGCGACCCGATGCTGGACGGGGTCGGCCCCGCCTCCTGGGCGCCGCGCCGCGACGTGCCCGAGCTGGACGGCCACGGCCATCCGAAGATCGCGCCGATGGACAAGGTGCCGGGCTTCCATGTCAGCGCCGGGCGCGACCCGCGCGGCCTGCCGGTGAAGGGCGGGGACGACAAGGTCGCCGGGACCGTCAGCGACATGTGGCTGGACGTCCCCGAGCAGCTGGTCCGTTTCATCGAGATCGACGTGCCCGAGGCGGGGAAGCGCCTGATCCCGATCCAGCTGGTCCGGATCTTCGCCGACCATGTCGAGGTGAAGAGCCTCTACGAACGCCATTTCGCCCAGATCCCCGCGACCCGGTCGCCCACGCAGGTCACCCTGCTGGAGGAAGACAAGATCATGGGCTTCGTGGGCGGCGGCAAGCTCTATGCCGCGCGCGACCGGCAGGAGCCGCAGCTCTGAGCCGCTGCTGACAAGGAGGACGACCCAGATGGACCATGACGATTTCGATCAGGAGCCGATCCCGGGCCTGCCCGAGATGTTGCCCCCGGGCGAGGAGATCCTGTGGCAGGGGGCACCGGACTGGCGCGCCCTGACGCGGGACGCCCTGAAGGTCCGCTGGGTCGCCGGCTATTTCGCCCTGCTCTTCGCATGGCAGGCGACGGCGGCGGCGGCGGTGATGCCTTGGGCGACCGCGCTGGCGCAGTCGACCTTTTACCTGGTGCTGGGCGCGGTGGCCTGCGCCCTGCTGGCGGCGATCGGCTGGTGCCAGGCGCGGGCGACGATCTACACGATCACCAATCGCCGCGTGATCCTGCGCATCGGCGCGGCGCTGAGCATGACGGTGCAGTTCCCGTTCAACTGGATCGGCGCGGCCGACCTGGTGACGCGCCGCGACGGTACCGGCACGATCGCGCTGCGGACGCTGGGCACGACGCGGTTCAGCTATTTGCTGATGTGGCCGCATGTCCGGCCGTGGCGCTTCGCCAAGACGCAGCCCGCGCTGCGCGCCATCCCCCGGGCGGCCGAGATCGCGCGCCTCCTGGCCGAAGCCGCGCAGGCCGAGATGTCGTTGCCGCGGGTGACCGCCGCTGCGCCGACGCAACCCCAACCCACGGGCGCCATGCCCGTCCCGGCGGAGTGAGACCATGACCCCCGAAGCCCGCCTTCGCCTGCGCGACAAGGAAATGATCCCGACGATCCTGCTGCGCGCCATGGGCACGTTGGTGGCCTGCGCGCTATTCATCACGACCTATGCCGTCCTGACCGATCGTCCGCTCGAGGCGATGCCGGTCATGGAGGGTGAGGCCCCGATCCTGCGCGAGCGCGCGATCATCATCGATGCCGACGGCGCCACCGGCGCGGCCCGCGTGCTGGACACCAACGGCACGGTGATCGCCGACCTTGATCCAGAGCAAGGCGGGTTCATTGCCGGGGTGCAACGTGCCCTGAGGTTCGAACGCAACCGCATGGGTGTGGAGGAGGCGCTTCCGGTCCGCCTCGTCCTTTTCGAGAACGGCCAGCTTTCGTTGCGCGACGACGCGACGGGCTGGCGGGCCGAACTGATCGGGTTCGGGGCGAAGAACGCAGACAGCTTCGCCAAACTGCTGAACTGACCAAAGGGAGGAACGACCCATGGGATTTCTGACGAGAACACGCGAGGAGGCGCCCTGCACGGTCGAGGTGTCGCATCGCTTCGAGGAGCTCTCGGCGCATGTGCGGCTCGATAACGGGGCGGTGATCCATCCCGGCGACACGGTCGAGGTCCAGGGGCCCGAGATCATGGCCCCCTACGGCGAGGTCGTGCGCGAGAGCCGGATCGCCGTGATCACCCGCGCCAGCCGTCTGGAGCGGATGTGGACCCGGGCGACCGGAGACTTCGAATTCATGGAGCTGTGCGAGTTCAGCTTTTCCGAGGAGGCGCTGTCATGAACGTTCAGACCACGCATTCCGCCGACGCCACCACCGTCGAGGCCGCGCTGGCCGCCGACAACCAGCACGCCGTGATCGACAGCGAGACCGCCACGCAGGTCGCGATGTCCAACACGCTGCTGACGCCGCGCTTCTACACCACCGATTTCGACGAGATGGACGCGATCGACGTCACGCCGGTGCGCGCCGACTGGGACCAGCTGATCGCGCAGATGAAGGCCGACCCGAACAAGGGCCATTTCAAGAAGAACGAGGACTGGGACCATATCGACTGGGACGGCATGGAGCCGGGGCTGCGCGCCGAGTTCATAGACTTCCTGATCTCGTCCTGCACGGCCGAGTTCTCGGGCTGCGTGCTCTACAAGGAGATGAAGCGCCGCGGGTCGAACAGCGACATCACCACGCTGTTCCAGCTGATGGCGCGCGACGAGGCGCGGCATGCGGGCTTCATCAACGACGCGCTGCGCGAGGCCGGGATCGCGGTGAACCTGGGCTTCCTGACGCAGAAGAAAAAATACACCTATTTCCGGCCCAAGTTCATCTACTACGCGACCTACCTGTCCGAGAAGATCGGCTACGCCCGCTACATCACGATCTTCCGCCACCTGGAGCAGCATCCCGAGCATCGGTTCCATCCGATCTTCAAGTGGTTCCGGGAGTGGTGCAACGACGAGTTCAGCCATGGCGAGGCCTTCGCGCTGTTGATGAAGACCGACCCGAAGCTGACCTCCGGGCGCAACGTCTGGTGGATCAAGTTCTTCCTGACCGCGGTCTACGGCACGATGTATGTCCGCGACCACCAGCGGCCCAAGTTCCACGCCGCGCTGGGGGTGGAGCCCGACTGGTACGCGCAGGAGGTGTTCCGCAAGACCTCCGAGATCAGCCGCCAGGTCTTCCCGATCACGCTGGATATCGACCATCCGCGCTGGATGCCGACGCTCAAGCGCCTGCAGAAGGCCAATGCCGATCTCGCGGCGGCCCAGAAGAAGACCGGGTTCGCGCGGCTGGCCGGCAAGCTCTCGGGCTCGGCCCGGGCGGCGCTGGCCTTCGCGTCGCTCTACACGATCCCGGCCAAACGCCACGACGTGCCGGTCGAGACCCGGCTGGAGCCGGCCTACTGATGCCCGGCTCGCCCTGGATCGCGGCGGCGCTGGCCGTCTTCGCCTGGTGGGCCTCCACCGGGGCGATCCTCGTGGCGACGCGCCGGGCCGAGCGCACGGGCCGCCCGGCCCGTGCCGTACTGCTCGCCACGCCGGTCATGGCGCTGGGCATCGCGGGCTTCTTGTGGTCGGCGGGCCGGACCGACGTGATCGCGGTCTATGCCGCCGCCGCCAGCGCGCTGGCGGTCTGGGGCTGGATCGAGCTGGCCTTCTTGGCGGGCGTGATCACCGGGCCCTCGCGCATGCCGGCCAAGCCCGGCGTTCCGGAATGGGAGCGCTTCATCCGCGCCTGGGGCACGGTGGCCTATCACGAGATGGCCCTGACCGGCGCCTTCATCGCGCTGGCGATGCTGTCGCATGGCGCGGCCAACCGCTTCGGGCTGTGGGTCTTCGCGATCCTGTATGTCGCGCGGATCAGCGCGAAGCTGAACCTCTACCTGGGCGTGCGGAAGGTGAACACGGAGTTCATCCCCCGCCATCTGTCCCACCTGCCCAGCCATTTCCGCGAGGCGCGGATCAACTGGCTGTTCCCGACAAGCGTGACCGGCCTGAGCTTCGCCGCCTTCGCCTGGTCGGAGCGCGCGATCGCCGCCGCTCTGCCCGCCGAGGCGGTGGGGTTTGCCCTACTGGCCGCCCTGACCGCACTGGCGCTATTGGAGCACTGGTTCATGGTCGTGCGCCTGCCCGACGAAAAACTGTGGCGCTGGATGCTGCCCAAGAGACAAGAGATGATGGAGGAGGGGCCCGATGCCGTTCGATAAGCTGTTCGAGGAACAACTCGACACCCTGAAGGCGGAGGGCAACTACCGCTATTTCGCCGACCTGACGCGACAATGCGGCCAGCATCCGCGCGCCAAGAACCACCATGACGGCGAGACGCGCGACGTCACCGTCTGGTGCTCGAACGACTATCTCGGGATGGGGCAGCATCCGGACGTGGTCGAGGCGATGGCCGAGACGGCCCGCGCCTGCGGCACTGGCGCGGGCGGCACGCGGAACATCTCGGGGACCAACCACCACCATCTGCTGCTGGAGCGCGAGCTTGCGGATCTCCACGGCAAGGAAGCGGCGCTCCTCTTCACCAGCGGCTACGTGTCGAACTGGGCGGCGCTGTCGACGCTGGGATCGCGCCTGCCGAACGCGGTGATCCTGTCGGACGCGCTGAACCACGCCTCGATGATCGAGGGCATCCGCCATTCCCGCGCCGACAAGGTGATCTGGAAGCACAACGATCCCGAGGACCTGGACCGCAAGCTGGCCCGCCTGCCCGCCAACACCACCAAGATCGTCGCCTTCGAGAGCGTCTATTCGATGGATGGCGACATCGCGCCGATCCGCGAGATCGTCGAGGTGGCCGAGAAGCACGGCGCCATGACCTATCTGGACGAGGTCCACGCGGTCGGCATGTACGGCCCGCGCGGCGGCGGCGTGGCCGAGCGCGACGGGCTGATGGATCGCATCACCCTGATCGAGGGGACGCTGGGCAAGGCCTTCGGCGTGATGGGCGGCTACATCACCGGGTCGGCGGCACTGTGCGACTTCATCCGCAGCTTCGCCTCGGGCTTCATCTTCACCACCGCGCTGCCGCCCGCCGTCGCCTCGGCCGCGACGGTGTCGATCCGTCATCTGAAGGCGTCGGAGATCGAGCGCGCGCAGCAGCGCCGCCAGGTCGCCCGGCTGCGCGCCCGGCTGGATGCCGAGGGCATCCCGCATGTCCGCAACCCCAGCCACATCATCCCGGTGATGGTGAAGGACCCGGTGAAATGCCGGATGCTGTCGGATTACCTGATGGACCAGTTCGGCATCTACGTGCAGCCGATCAACTACCCCACCGTGCCCAAGGGGACCGAGCGGCTGCGCTTCACCCCGGGCCCGAACCACACCGATGCCGATATCGACCGGCTGGTCGAGGCGCTGTCCTCGCTCTGGCGGCAATGCGCCCTGGCGCGTGCGACGGCCTGACGCGTAACGCGGCCCTTTCCTTCGGCCCGGCGGGCCATAGCTCTCCTGACAGACGGGGCGCGGGTAATACCGCGCCCCGAAAAACGAAGGAGACTGCAAGATGAAACTGACCCGACGCCAGAGTATCGCCCTCGCCGGTGCCGCCGCCGCTTCCGCTGCGCTGCCCCGTGCCGCCGCCGCCGACGCGCATGCGACCGTCCACGAAGTGCAGATGCTGAACAGCGCCACCGAAGGCCGCGACCGCAACGTGTTCGAGCCCGCGCTCGTGCGTGCCCAGCCGGGCGACACGATCCGCTTCATCTCCACCGACCGCGGCCACAATTCGCAGAGCAATTCGGACATGCTCCCCGAGGGCGCCGAGGAGTGGAAGAGCGACATTAGCGAGGATTTCGAGATCACCCTCGATGTCGACGGCACCTATGGCTACTACTGCACGCCGCACCGCGGCACCGGCATGGTCGGCCTGATCCTCGTCGGCGAGATCGACGAGGCGCAGTACCAGGCCGCGAAGGACGCGCGGAAGCAGGGCCGGGCCCGTCAGCGCTACGAAGACATCTTCGCGCAGGCCGACGAGCTTCTGGCCTCCGAATCCAGCTGATCGCCACGACGGCAACACGCTATGCCGGCGCCCTTCGGGGCGCCGGTTCGCGTTTCGGGGCCCCCGAAGACGCGCGCGATTGACGACCGGCGGTGCGCGGGGGATGTTGAGCCCTCGCCATTCCAGAAACGGGACACCGCCATGAAAACCCTTTCGACCCTGACCATCGCCGCCGCCCTGTTGGCCGCGGCCCCCGCCTTCGCCGATGCCCACGCGCCCGACCTGACTGCCTCGGGCGACGCCGGCGCGGGCGAAAGCGCCTTCCGCCAGTGCCAGTCCTGCCACGTGGTCCAGAGCCCCGATGGCGAGGTCCTCGCCGGACGTGCCGCCAAGACCGGCCCGAACCTCTGGGGCGTCGTCGGCCGCACCTACGGGATGGTCGAGGATTTCCGCTATTCCGACATCATGCTGACGGCCGGCGAGCAGGGCGCCATCTATGACGAGGCCAATTTCGTGGCCTATGTGCAGGATCCGACCGGCCACCTGCAGGAGATCACCGGCGAGGACGGTCGCGGCAAGATGACCTACAAGGTCCGCAAGGAAGAGGATGCCGTGAACCTCTACGCCTTCCTCGCGCAGTTCGGGGCCGAGGACGCCGCCACCAACTGATCGCCGCTTCAGCCGGTGGGCGCGACGCCCGCCCGGCCCAGAAACTCACCCACGGCCTCCGCCACCTCGGCGGGGGCCGTTTCGTGCAGAAGATGCCCGTGGCCCGCGATCTGGCGCAGCTCGGCGCCGGGCAGGCGGTCGGCCATGGCGCGGCTGACCTTCGGATCGACGGCGCGGTCCTCGGCCCCGGTCAGCAGAAGGACCGGCGCCGTCAGGTCGGGCGCGCGCCGGATCAGCCGCTCCAGCGACCAGTTCGCCATCATGGCGAGCGCCCCGCCCACATGGTCGCGATCCGAGACGAGGCGGTGATAGAGGGCGAGGCCGTCGGCATCGATCCGGCTGCCCGTGCCCTCGAGCAGGCGGCGCGTCCGCGCGGGGGAGCCCGCGGCGGTGAAGAAGATCGGCGTCAGCGGGTTGAGCGCGAGCGCCTTGGCCATAATCGGGAAGAGCCAGCCGGCGAGGCCCTCGAACTCCTGAAAGGCGCCGTTGATGGCGATGACGGGCCGGGGCGCGTCGAGCGCCATTCGCAGCGCCACCGCCGCGCCCGCCGAATGGCCAATCAGCGCGGCCGGCGTCACGTCCAGCCGCTCCATCAGCCGGGTCACGTCCTCGGCCATCGGGTCGAGGCCCGAGCGTCCGGACCGGCCCAGCCGGGTGAAGCCGTGGCCCGGCAGGTCGATCATCGTGACGCGGTGGTCCTTCGCCAGGAGCGGGGCGAGGCCGCGCCAGCTATGGGTCGCGCCGCCCGCGCCGTGCAGGAGCAGAAGGTCGGGCCCCGCGCCGATCTGCTGGACGTGCCAGCGATGCGGGCGCGATTCGACGAAACGCGAGGCGTCGGCGAAGGGCCAGTCGGGCGGGATCACAGCGCGTCCGCCACGGCGCGGCTGAGGCGTTCGGCATCGGCGCGGGGCAGGGGCAGGCAGGTCGCGCCCATCCGCGCCGCCAGTTCGGCCAGCGCCGGGGCGGGGCGGTTTCCGGTGTCGATGACGAGGCCCGGGATGGCGCGCGCCCGGATCGCGGCGGCCAGGGTCGCGGCGTCCTGCGCGGCGGCGGCGCGGCTGGTTTCGCCCGAGAGCGCGACATTGGGCCGCCCGTCGGTCAGCACGACCAGCGCCGGGTCCATGCCGCGCCCGCGTGCGTGGTGCGCCAGTTCCAGACCCTCGCGCAGGCCCGCGGCGAGCGGGGTGCCGCCGCCGCCGGGAAGCCCCGCCAGCGCGCGCTTGGTGCGCAGGAGGCTGCGCGTCGGCGGCAGCAGAAGCTGCGCGTCGGCGCCCCGGAAGGCGATCAGGGCGACGTGGTCGCGGCGGGCATAGGCCTCGGCCAGCAACAGCTCGACCGCGCCCTTCGCCTCGGCCAGCCGCGCGAAGGCGGCGGAGCCCGAGGCGTCGACGGCGAAGACGATCAGCCGGTCGGATTTCACCTCGAACCGCTTCAGCCGGATGTCGGAGGCGCGGATGCGCACCCGCTCGCCCGGGCCGCCGCCGCGCAGGCGCTGCCACGGGGCGGCGGCGCGCAGCGTGGCGGGCAGGTCGATGCGGGCGCGCCCGTCGGGGCGGCCGGGGCGCGAGGGCAGGGGCCGCCCGCGCCGGTTGCCCTTGCGCGCGGCCCCCGCGCCGGTGCCCGCCGCGCGCGGGACATGGCCCGCGGCGAGGCGCGCCAGCAGGTCGGGGGGAAGCTGCGCCAGCGCGGCCTCCAGCAGGATCTCCGCGCCCTCGGGCGGCAGGTCCGGCGCCGCGGCCTCGTCTTCGGTGTCGGGCGGCGGATCGGGGGGCGTATCCTGTTCCGGCTCGGCCTCGGGCTGGAGCAGCCGCGTGGCCCGCGGCACCAGCGCGACCGCGGTGGCGAAGGCGAGATCGGCCTCGGCCACGTCCGCGCGGCCGTCGAGCGCCGCCGAGAGCCGCGCGACGCGCAGTGCCTGACCCGGCGCGCGCAGCGACGCGATGCCGAGCGCTTGGGCCAGTGCCACCAACCGCTGGCGCGCCGTGTCGTCGTCGAGCGCCGCGCTGTCCGGCAGGGGCGCGAGGGCCGGGGCCTCGACGGCGCGCAGGCCCTCGAGGTCGATGGAGAGCGCCATGCGGTCGGCGAGGGCCGGATTTAGCCCCTCATCGGCGACGCCCTCGTCGAGGGCGAGCAGCCCGGTCCGTCCCGCATCCAGCGCCTGCCCAAGCCGGGCGCAGAGACCGGGCGTGGCGCGTTCCGCCATGGCGAGGATCGCGACCTCATGGCGGTCCAGAAGCCCGGCGCGGTGGCGCGCCTCGCCGGTCCGCAGCGCGGCATCGAGGTCGAGCCCGCCCAGCAGCACCTCGTCGGAGATGTCGGGATGTAGCCGCGCGACCGGGCCCAGGCGGTCGTGGAGCCGGCCCAGCCAGAGGCGCCGCGCGTCGGAGGATCGGGCCCGCAGGTGCAGCCCGCCCAGGGCCACGGGATCGGCGGCGAAGCAATGCAGGGCGCGGATCGCCGCGGCCCAGCGGGGCGCGCTCACGCCAGCACCTCCTCCACCGCGCGGGCGACGCGTGCGGTGGTGCCGGCCTCGTCCAGCGGATCGCGGCGCAGGCGGTGGCGCAGGGCCATGGCGGCGACCCGGCGCAGCTGATCGCGGCCGGGCGCGCGGGCCCCGTCGAAGGCGGCGAGCGCGCGGGCGGCGCGCAACAGCGTCAGCTCGCCGCGCAGCCCGTCGGCGCCCAGCGCGATGCAGAGCGCGGCGCAATCGCGCAGCACGTCGTCGCCGGCACCGGTCCCCGCGAGGCGGCCGCGCGCCGCCACGATCCGGTCGCGCAGATCGGCCTGGGCGTCGCCCCAGTCGCCCACGAAGCCGTCCGGGTCGCGGTCGAAGGCGTCGCGGCGCTTCACCACCTCGATCCGCTCCTCGATATCGCTGGGCGAGGCGACCTCGACCGACAGGCCGAACCGGTCGAGAAGCTGGGGCCGGAGCTCGCCCTCCTCGGGGTTGCCGGAGCCGACCAGCACGAAGCGGGCGGGGTGGCGGATCGACAGGCCTTCGCGCTCGACCACGTTCTCGCCGGATTGCGCGACGTCGAGCAGCAGGTCGACGATGTGATCCTCGAGCAGGTTGATCTCGTCGATATAGAGATAGCCGCGATTGGCGCGGGCCAGCAGCCCCGGCTCGAAGGCGGTCTCGCCGCGCGCGAGCGCCGCCTCGATGTCGAGCGCGCCGGTCACGCGATCCTCGGTCGCGCCGAGCGGCAGGTCGATCACGGGTGTCGGGCGCGCCTCGACCGCGGTGCCGGCGCCGCGGGCCCAGTCGGGCACGTCGGCCGGGTCGGCGGAGTTCACCGGGCAGCCCGCGACCATCTTCAGCGGCGGCAACAGGCCCGACAGCGCGCGCACGGCGGTCGACTTGCCGGTGCCGCGATCGCCGAAGACGAGGACCCCGCCGATCGACGGATCGACCGCGGTCAGGATCATCGCGGTCTTCATCTCGTCCTGGCCGACGATGGCGGCGAAGGGGAAGGGCGTCATGCAAGGACCTCGTGGATCGGGCGGCCCTGCCAGCGGCCCTCGGCGTCGGTGATGCGGAACCGGGCGTAGAGCTCCTCGGCGAACCAGTCGCCGTCGCGCACGGCGCGGATGGCCTCGGCATGGGGGCCGGAATTGCGCGCGAAGCGGGCCATGGCCTGCGCGTCGGGCCAGACCGAAAAGGTGACCTGATGCAGCAGCGGCACCTCGCCCACGCCGATCTTCAGTCGGACGGCGGGGTCTTCGCCCACCCGGGCCGAGATATCGGGCACGCGGCGCCAGAAGCGCAGCAGGTTGCGCGGCCGGATCGTCGCGCGGGTCAGCGCCGCCAGCGGGCCGGTCGGCGCGGCCGCGCCCGCGAAGGGCTGCGCGCCCGACCAGCGCCCGCGGGCCGAGACCGTGTCCAGCGTCAGGGTGCAGAATTCGGTCGCGCGGTCCGACCAGCGGCCCAGGACCGGCGCGGACAGCCCCGCCCGCGCGGCCGCCGGGTCCGACCAGCAGCAGAGGATCGCCCAGACCGCGGTGTTCGGGATCGGGGTGAAGCCCTCGCCCGTCCCCGAGCCCATGAGCTTCCAGAAGCGCAGGCCGGGCAGGCGTGCCAGCGGCCAGCGCGACAGGCCCATCTGCGCGAAGGCCCAGAGGCGGTCGCGCAGGGGGTCGAAGCGGTAGAGGCTGAGCGTCACGGTCTGAATGGTCGTCGTCCCTTCGGTCGCAGCCTGTCACGCGGCCCGGCACAAGGGAATAGCGTTTCAGACAGGTTATGTGTAAACCGAACTGGACAGAAGCGGAAGTCCGGCAGCATGACACGATTCGAACAGATCGACGGGACGCGCCCCCATGCCGTGGTCATCGGGGCGGGGCTCGGCGGGCTGGCCGCGGCGATGCGGCTGGGCGCCAAAGGCTGGCGGGTGACGGTGCTCGACCGGCTGGACATGGTCGGCGGGCGGGCGTCGTCGATCACCGAGGCCGGGCACCGCTTCGATCTCGGGCCGACGATCGTCACGGCGCCGTCGGTCTTCCGCAAGCTCTTCGCCGATTGCGGCCGCGATTTCGACCAAGCGGTCGATCTGCGGCCGCTCGACCCGTTCTACACGATCACCTGGCCCGACGGCTCGAAGCTCGATGCCCGCGCCGCGCATGCCGACATGGAGGCCGAGGTCGCGCGCCTGTCGCCCGGCGACGTGGCGGGGTGGAAGCGCTTCCTGCGCGACGCCGAGCGGCGCTATGTCGTGGGCTACGAGGGGATGCTCACCAAGCCGATGCACCGGCTCTGGGAGACGCTGAAGGTCTTGCCCGAATTCGCCATGCTGCGGGCCGACCGCTCGATCCTGGGGCTGGCCCGGGCGCGGGTGCGCGACGAGCGGCTGCGCATGGCGCTGAGCTTCCATCCGCTCTTCATCGGCGGCGACCCCAGCCGGGTGACCTCGATGTATGCGCTGGTCTCGCATCTGGAGGCCAAGCAGGGCGTGCATTACGCGATGGGCGGGGTCGGCGCGATGGCCGACGCGATGGCCGGAGTCGTGGATGATCAGGGCGGGCTGATCCGGACCGGCGCAGAGGTCGACCGCATCCTGCAGGACGGCACGGGCCGCGCGCGCGGCGTGCGGTTGGAGGGCGGCGAGGAGGTCGCCGCCGATATCGTCGTCTCGAACGCGGATGCCGGGCATACCTACGCCAAGCTGCTCGACGGCAAGCGCCGCCGCTGGACGCCGGGCAAGCTCGGGCGCGCCAAGTGGTCGATGGGCCTGTTCGTCTGGTATTTCGGGACCGAGGGTACGGCGGATATGTGGCCCGAGGCCGGGCATCACACCATCCTCTCGGGACCTCGCTACGCGGGGCTTTTGCGCGACATCTTCCGGCGCGGGCACCTGGCCGAGGATATGAGCCTCTATGTCCATCGCCCTTCGGTCACCGACCCCTCGGTCGCGCCGGCGGGCGGTGACACGTTCTACGCGCTCTCGCCCGTGCCGCATCTGGGTCATGCCGACCCGGTCGACTGGGCGCAGGCGGCGGATGCCTATCGTGACCGCGTCGCCGCGGTGCTGGAGGATCGGCTGCTGCCCGGTTTCCGGGAGCGTATCACCGCCGAGACGACCCTGACCCCGCCCGATTTCCGCGACCGCTACCTGTCGCCGCATGGCGCGGGCTTCTCGATCGAGCCGCGGATCCTGCAATCGGCCTGGTTCCGCCCGCACAACGTCTCGGAGGAGGTGCCGGGCCTGTTCCTCGTCGGCGCGGGCACGCATCCGGGCGCGGGCCTTCCGGGCGTCGTCGCCTCGGCCGAGGTGCTCGAGCAGGTCGTGCCGCCCATCGCCGCCCCCGTCTCCTACGCACAGGCCGCCGAATGACCGATCTTGCCGCCGAAACCGCCGCCGAATCCGTCGCCGACATGGCGCATTGCCGCGAAGCGATCCGCACCGGCTCTCTCAGCTTCCACGCCGCCTCGCGGCTGCTGCCCGGACGGGTCCGGGACCCGGCGCTGGCGCTTTACGCCTTTTGCCGGCTGGCCGATGACGCGGTGGACGAGACGGCCGACAAGGCGCCCGCCGTGCTGGCCCTGCGCGACCGGCTGGAGGCGGCCTTCGCCGGCCGGCCCCGCAACGCGCCCGCCGATCGCGCCTTCACCCGCGTGATCGAGACCTTCGACATGCCGCGCGCCCTGCCCGAGGCGCTGCTGGAGGGGCTGGCCTGGGACGCGACGGATCGCCGGTACGACACCCTGTCCGAGTTGCGCGCCTATTCCGCCCGCGTGGCCAGCGCCGTGGGCGCGATGATGTGCGTCCTGATGCGGGTTCGCGACGCCGATGCGCTGGCGCGGGCCTGCGACCTGGGCGTGGCGATGCAGCTGACGAATATCGCCCGCGACGTGGGCGAGGATGCGCGGGCCGGTCGGCTCTATTTGCCGACGGACTGGATGGCGGGGGTCGGGCTCGATCCGCAGGCCTTCCTCGCCGCGCCCGAACCCGACGCGCGCACGGCCGCGCTGACCCGCCGCCTGCTGGCCGAGGCGCGGCGGCTCTACCACCGCTCCGAGGCGGGGGTCGCGGCGCTGCCCGTCGCGGTGCGGCCCGGAATCCTCGCCGCGCGGCACATCTATGACGGGATCGGCGGCGCGGTGGCGCGCAACGGCCATGACAGCATTTCGCGGCGGGCCCGGACGGGCCGGGCGCGCAAGCTGGGCTGGCTGGTGCAGGCCGGCCTTCACGCGGCCACGGTGACGCTGCTGCCGCGCTCGGCGGTGCTGCACGCCCCGCCGCTGGACGAGACCGCTTTCCTGGTGCGCGCCGCTGCCGATCCGCGCCACGCCAGCCAGGGCTGGGGCGACGAGCTGGCCGCCGTCTTCGCGCAGCTGGCCGCCACCGACCGCTTGCGCGCGGGGCCCCTCGACGGATCGGGGGCGCGGCCTAGCTGATCCGTCATGGATTGGCCGCTGTTCATCATCTTCCTTGCCGCCTGCGGGGCCGCGGCCACCACCGGCGCCGTCTTCCAGCCCGGCGACTGGTACAAGCGGCTGGACAAGCCGGTCTGGACCCCGCCCGACTGGCTCTTCCCGGTGGCGTGGACATTCCTCTACCTCGCGCTGGCCTTCGCCGCGGCGCGGGTCGCGACGATCCCCGGGGCGCATTACGCGCTGGCCTTCTGGGCGATGCAGATCGCGTTCAACACGCTCTGGACGCCGATCTTCTTCGGTCTTCGCAGGCTGGGCCCCGCGCTGGTCGTGCTGGGCGGGCTGTGGGTCGCGGTGGTGGGGCTGCTCTGGGCGCTCTGGCCGCTCGACGCGCTCGCCTTCTGGATCACCGTCCCCTACCTCGTCTGGGTCAGCTATGCCGGCGCGCTGAACGCGAGCATCTGGCTGCGGAACCGCCACGCGGTTCCGGCCTGAGGGTTCAGCCCAGATAGGCCCGGAGCGCCGGGGTCGGATTGGCGAAGAGCTCGGCCGTCGGCACGGGCGGCGCGGCGCGGCCCTCGGCGATCACGCAGGTCTCGTCGGCCACGGCCCGCGCGTCGGACGGATCATGCGTCACCATCACGACCGAGAGACCCCGCTCCGCCGCCGTCTCGCGCAGCAGGTCGAGCATCTCGCGGCGGAGCGCGGGGCCCAGCGCGCTGAACGGCTCGTCGAGCAGCAGCCAGGGCCGGTCGCGTAGGAGCGCGCGGGCCAGCGCGGCGCGGCCCTGCTGCCCGCCCGACAGGTCGCGCGGCAGGCGGTCGCCCAGCCCGGCGAGGCCCACGCGGTCGAGCACGGCGTCGCGGCGCGCGCGCTGATCGGCCGAGAGGCGCAGGTCGGGGCGCAGGCCCAGCCCGACATTCTGCGCCACGCTCAGATGGGGAAAGAGGTTCTGGTCCTGGAACAGGATCGAGAGCGGCCGCGCGCCGGGCGGCAGGTCGGTGATGTCCTGGCCTTCGACGAGGACGCGGCCCGATGCGGGGGCGAGGAAGCCTGCGATCACCGACAGGAGCGTCGACTTGCCCGACCCGCTGGCCCCCATCAAGGCGGTGATCGCGCCGCGGCGGAAACCCAGGTCGGCGTCGAGGTGGAAGTCGCCCATGACGATCTCGATCCCGTCAAGCCGCATCGCGCGTCCCCCGTTCGAACAGCCAGAACAGCCCCAGCGACAGGATCACGAGGATCAGCGCCGCGGCCTTGGCCTCGGCCATCCGGTAGGATCCCATGAGCTGGTAGAGCGCCAGCGGCAGCGTCGCCTGGTCGGGCGCGGCGAAGAGCGCGATCACGCCCAGGTCGCCCGCCGCCAATGCCGCGGTCAGCCCGCCGGCGAAGCCCAGCGGACGGCGCAGCCGCGGCAGCGCGACGAGGCGTAGCCAGGCGATGCCGCGCATCCCCAGCGACGCGGCCAGCCGGTCATAGTCGCGGCGCATTTCGCGCATGGCGGGGATCAGGGCGCGCAACGCGAAGGGTAGGGCCAGCACGACGTTCACGCCAGCGGTCACCGGCAGGGCCAGCGCGACCGGGTTCGCGACGGGAAGCAGCAGGATGAACAGCCCGACGCCCAGCACGAGGGGCGAGGCCGCGATCGACAGCGTGCCCGCCGTCTCGACCCAGCCGCCCCGCGGCGTCGTCGCCGCCAGCGCCATGGGCATGGCCAGTGCCAGCGTGGTCGCGGCGGCCACCAGCGCGATGACGAGCGAGCGCAGCGCCGCCCACCAGACGGAGGCTGGCAGGTCGGTCAGCGCGGCGACGCCTTCGGCCAGCACCACGACCATCGGGGTCAGCAGGAAGGCGCAGGCCAGAGCCACGGCCAGCGCATCCTGCGCGCGCAGGCCGGGGCCGTCGCTGTCCCAGCGCGGCGCGACCCGGTCCAGCCCCGCGCCGAAGCCCGAGGGCAGCGCCAGCCTGAGCGACAGAAGCGCCGCGCCGGTGCCGATGGCCAGCTGCAGCGCCCCGAGGATCGCGGCGCGGCCGAGGTCGAAATCGAAGCGGAAGGCCTGATAGATCGCCAGCTCGACCGTGGTCGCGCGCGGGCCGCCGCCCAGCGCCAGCGCCACGGCGAAGCTGGTGGTGCAGATCAGGAAGATCACCGTGAAGATGCCGGGCACCACCGCGCGCAGCATCGGCCATTCGATCCGGCGGAGGGTGTCGGCGGCGGTGAAATTCAGCGCGGCGGCGAGGCGCAGGCGCTCGCCGGGGACGGCCTGCCAGCCCTGCAGGATCAGCCGGGTCGCCAGCGGCACGTTGAAGAAGACATGCGCCAGGATCACGCCCTGCCAGCCGTAGATCGAGACCGGCGCGATCCCGACCCAGCCCAGCCCCGTATTCACGAGGCCGGCGCGTCCGAACACCGCCACCAGGCCCAGGACCGCGACGATGACCGGCAGGATGAAGGGCGCGCCGAGCAGCAGGACCACCGCGCCGCGGCCCGCGAAGCGCCGCCGCGCCAGGGCGCGGGCCACCGGGATCGCCAGCAGGACCGACAGCGCCGCCGACACCACCGCCTGCCAGAGCGTGAAGCGCAGCGCGGCCCAGTCGCGCGGGTCGAGCGCGGCCCAGCCTTCCGCCCGCCACGCCACCGCGGCGAGCGGCAGGAGGAGCGCCGCCGCGACCAGCGCCGCGGCGGCTTGTCCGATGCGGGTGCCGGTCAGCGGCCCGACCCTGCCCGCCGGGGCCTCATCGGCCGAGGCCGGCCTCGAAGGCGGCGACGGCCGTGTCGCGCAGGGCCTCCGCCGTCTCGCTGTCATAGAGCAGCCCCGTCTCCGGCAGATCGAGCTTGGCGAAGCCCTCGGGCAGCTTCTCGGGCGCGAGCCGGGCCGGGAAGGACCAGTTGCCCTCGGGGATGATGGACTGGAAGTCCTCGGACAGGACGAAATCCATGAAGCGCTGCGCCAGCTCGGGCTGGTCGCTGCCGGCGACCTGCGCCGCCGTCTCGACCATCACGTAATGGCCCTCGGGGAAGATCGCGGCGCGCTTGGTGTCATCGCCTTCCGCGATGATGTGATAGGCGGGCGAGGTGGTGTAGCTGAGCACCATGTCGACCTCGCCCTCGGTGAACAGGCCGTAGCTTTCGGACCAGCCCTGCGTGACCGTGGTGATCTTGGGCGCGAGCGCGGCCCAGGCGGCCTCGGCCTCGTCGCCGAAGACGTTCTGGATCCAGAGCGCGAGCGCCAGGCCCGAGACCGAGCTGCGCGGATCCTGGATCGCGATCGACAGGTCGTCGGGCGCGTCGAGCAGGGCCTGGAAGCTCTCGGGCGCGTCGGTCTTGGTGCTGTCGTAGACGAAGGCCGTGTGGCCCCAGTTGAAGGGCAGGAAGGTGCGGTCGGTCCATTCGACGGGCATGGTCAGCCCCTCGATCCCGACCCCGTGCGGCGCGAAGAGGCCGGTCCGGCGCGCGCGCTCCGCGTCGTCGGTGTTCAGGCCGATGACGACATCGGCCCGCGTCCGCTCGCCTTCCAGCAGAAGCCGCGGCAGAAGGTCGCCGGTCACGTATTCCAGCTCCTCGCCGGTGGCGGTTTCGAAGGCCGCGGCGATGGCGGGGCCGGGGCCCCATTCGCTGGCGAAGTAGTCGGGGGCGTAGACGGTCAGCGGCTCGGCCAGCGCGGGGCTGGCGAGCAGGGTGATGGCCGTTGCGATGGTGGATCTCATGTCTCTCTCCCACATGCGACGGACGGGGTTCGGGTGAGAGCATCGCACCTTCCCTCCGCCGGTCTTAACCGGTTCAGGTTCAACGGGTCCGCTTTCGCATCTCAGCCCTGGTGGGCCCCCCGAGGTGGGCTGACAGATAGGGGAACGGCCTGGCGAGGTCCAGAGCAGCCGGGCCGCCGCGGCACGCGGGGCGCTTGCGGGGTGGCGGGGGGCTGGCTAGACCGCGCGGACGAGGAGAGCGTCCATGTCCCTGAACACCTTCGGCCACCTGTTCCGCGTCACCACCTGGGGCGAAAGCCACGGCCCCGCGCTGGGCGCGACCGTCGATGGCTGCCCGCCGGGCGTGGCGATCGATGCGGCCGACATCCAGCAGTGGCTGGACCGCCGCAAGCCGGGCCAGTCCAAGCACACGACACAGCGCAAGGAGCCCGACGCGGTCGAGATCCTCTCGGGCGTCTTCGAGGGGGTGTCCACGGGGACGCCGATCCAGCTGATGATCCGCAACACCGACCAGCGGTCGAAGGATTACGGCGAGATCGCCGAGAAATTCCGGCCGGGCCATGCCGACATCACCTATTGGCAGAAATACGGCATCCGCGACTATCGCGGCGGCGGCCGGTCCAGCGCCCGCGAGACGGCGGCGCGCGTGGCCGCGGGCGGCGTGGCGCGCTCGGCGCTGGCGGTGCTGGCGCCCACGGTGCAGGTGACCGGCTACATGGTGGCGATGGGGCCGCTCGACATCGACCGCGCCCGGTTCGACTGGGATGAGATCGGGCGCAACGATTTCTGGTGCCCCGACCCGGTGGCGGCGGGCGAATTCGCCGATCACCTGGATTGGCTGCGGAAGGACGACCACAATTCCGTCGGCGCGGTGATCGAATGCGTGGCGCGCGGGCTGCCCGCGGGGCTGGGCGCGCCGGTCTACGGCAAGCTCGACACCGACCTCGCGGCGGCGATGATGTCGATTAACGCGGTCAAGGGCGTGGAGATCGGCGAGGGCATGAACGCCGCGCGGCTGACCGGGCGCGACAATGCCGACGAGATCTCGATGGGGCCCGACGGGCCGGTCTATTCGTCGAACCACGCGGGCGGCATCCTGGGCGGGATCAGCACCGGGCAGGACGTGGTGGTGCGCTTCGCGGTGAAGCCGACCTCGTCGATCCTGTCGGAGCGGCGGACGATCACCAAGTCCGGCGAGGACACGACCATCGTCACCAAGGGCCGCCACGACCCCTGCGTCGGGATCCGCGCGGTGCCGGTGGCCGAGGCGATGATGGCCTGCGTGGTGCTGGACCACCTGCTGCTGCATCGCGGCCAGGTCGGCGATGCGGGCGGGCGGATCGGCTAGGGCGCGCCATCCGTCGCGGCGGGGGCGGTACGCGGGGCACGCAGGCGCGACAGCTGCACGGCCAAAATGCCGAAGGTCACGATCAGCACGCCCAGGATGTCGAGCGGACCGAGCCGTTCGGAGAGCAGCGCCCAGGCGATGACCACGCCGAAGAACGGGTTGAGGAAGTGGAAGGTCGCGGCCGGGGTGGCGCCGATGCTCTGCACCAGCTTGAACCAGATGAAGGTCGCGGCGAGGCCCGGGATCAGCGTGGTGTAGGCGAAGGCCGTCACCAGGAGGGGCGACCAGGTCACGTCCCAGTCCTCCAGCGCCAGCCCCACGGGGAGGAGCGCGAGGCTGCCCACCAGCATCTGCAGCCCGACGACCATCAGGAGGTTGCCTCCGCCCGAGGCGCCGCGCACCGACAGCGTCGCGACGGTCAGCGCCACGACCCCCAGCACGCAAAGCGCGATCGAGCCGGCATCGGCGCCGCCCTGCAGCCGCGTGCCCATGATCAGCAGGACGCCGAGCGTGCCCGCGACCAGCCCCGCGACGCCCAGAAGGCGCGTACGCTCGGCGAAGAGCACCCAGTTCGCCAGCGCCACCAGGAGCGGCAGGGTCGAGGCGATGATCGCGGCGAGCGAGGCCTCGATCTCGCTGCATGGCGACGAAGTTCAGCCCCAGATAGAGCGCGTTCTGGCAGATCCCGAACACGATCACCGCCCGCCACTGGGCGCGCGTCAGGCGCAGCCGTTCGCCCAGCGCGAAGGCGATGGCGCATCCCAGGACCCCCGAGATCGCGAAGCGCAGCGACAGCGACAGGATCGGCGGCGCCTCGGCCACGATGATGCGCGCCGAGGTGAAGGCCGAGGACCACATCACGGCGAAGGTCAGGCCGAGGAGAAGGGCGCGCGGATCCATGCGCGCGACCCTGCCGGAATCACCGGGGCGCGCAACGAAAAAGGGCCGCCCGAAGGCGGCCCCGGAACGGTTCGTGCCGGAAGGGTCAGGAGTTGACCGATTCCTTCAGGGCCTTGGCGATGGTCATCTTGACGACCTTGTCAGCGTCCTTCTTGAACTGCTCGCCCGTCGCGGGGTTGCGCACCATGCGCTCGGGGCGCTCGCGGCACATGATCTTGCCGACGCCGGGGAGCGTCACGGCGCCGCCGTTCGACACTTCCTCGGTGATGATGCCGGTGATCGCATCGAGTGCGGTGTTCGCCGTCTTCTTGTCGGTGTCCATCTTCTCCGCCAGCGCGGCAACGAGCTGAGTCTTGGTCATCGGCTTATTCGCCATCTGAATCTCCCTGTTTCAATTCTTGGGGCCGTTTCAGGCTGAGCGCACCCTAACCTCGCAAATCACGACCTCACAAGCGATTTGACGATAAAATAAAGGGGTTTTAGGGGGGAACGCTTCGTCAAAGGAAGGCGGTCTCCTCGAAACTGCGCAACTTCCGGCTGTGCAGCCGCGCAAGGGGCATCTCGCGAAGCGACTCCATCGCCCGGATCCCGATCAGCAGATGGCGGCTGACCTGGGTGCGGTAGAAGGATGAGGCCATTCCCGGCAATTTCAGCTCGCCGTGCAGGGGCTTGTCGGACACGCAGAGCAGCGTGCCGTAGGGCACCCGGAAGCGAAAGCCGTTGGCGGCGATGGTGGCCGATTCCATGTCCAGCGCGACGGCGCGCGATTGCGACAGGCGCTGGACCGGGCCGGCCTGCTCGCGCAACTCCCAGTTGCGGTTGTCGATGGTGGCGACGGTGCCGGTTCGCATGATCCGCTTCAGCTCGTAGCCCTCGAGCTGGGTGACATCGGCCACCGCGGTCTCCAGCGCGACCTGCACCTCGGCCAGCGCCGGGATCGGCACCCAGACCGGCAGGTCGTCGTCGAGCACGTGGTCTTCGCGCAGATAGGCGTGGGCGAGGACGAAATCGCCCAGCGACTGGCTGTTCCGCAGGCCCGCGCAATGCCCGACCATCAGCCAGACATGCGGGCGCAGCACGGCGATATGGTCCGTCGCGGTCTTCGCGTTCGAGGGTCCCACGCCGATATTGACCAGCGTGATCCCCGCCTGGCCCGGGCGCGTCAGGTGGTAGGTCGGCATCTGCGGCATCTTGGGCGGATCGACCATCGGTGCGTCCGGATCCTCGGGCGTGACGCGCTGACCCAGGGGACCGACCAGTTCCGCATAGCCCGAATCCGGATCGCGCAGCGCCTGGCGCGCATAGGCGATGAACTCGTCGACATAGAACTGGTAGTTGGTGAACAGGACGTGGTTCTGGAAATCGTCGGGGCTGGTGGCGGTGTAATGCGACAGCCGCGCCAGCGAGTAATCGACGCGCTGCGCGGTGAAGGGCGCGAGCGGCCGGGCGCCGTCCTCGTAGGTGAAGCCCACGCCGTTCACGATGGCGTCGTTCGTCGTCTCGAGGTCGGGCACGTCGAACACGTCGCGCATCAGGAAGGGCAGGACGCCGTCCTGCGGGACCTCCAGATCGCCGTCGTTCATCACTGCGAAATGGATCGGGATCGCGGTGGCGGACTGGCCGATCCAGATCGGGACCTCGTGGGATTTCAGGAGCAGGTCGATCTGGTGCGTCAGGTAGTTCGCGAAGAGGTCGGGCCGGGTGACCGTGGCGGCATAGCGCCCCGGATCTGTGACATGGCCGAAACTGAGCCGGCTGTCGGTGCGCCCGTAGCTGGTCGTGGTGATGCGGATCTCGGGGTAATAGGCCCGGAAGCGGCAATCGGGCATCCCGGCCGATTGCAGCGCGGTCTGGAAATTGTCGCGCAGGTAGCCCGTCGCCTCGCGGTAGAGACGGATCAGCTCCGCCACGGCCTTCGCCGGATCGGTGAAGGGCTGGGCCTCGGCCCGGCCGGGAGTGCAGAGGGGGGTCAGGTCGGTCATGCGGTCTCGATAAGGTCCGTCAGTTCGAATTTCGTGACATCCACCAGCCCCAAATCGCTGATCCGGAGTTCCGGGATCACGACCAGGGCCAGCAGGGAATGCTGCATATAGGCGTTGTTGAGCGTGCAGCCCGCCGCGCGCATCGCCGCGCCCAGCGCATCCGCCTTCGCGGCCACCTCGGCGGCCGGCCGGTCCGAGATCAGCCCCGCGATGGGCAGCTCGACCAGCGCCTGCTCGGTCCCGTCGGCGAAAAGCGTCACGCCGCCGCCGACCTCGGCCAGCCGGTTGGTGGCGCGGGCCATGTTCTCGGCATCGGTGCCGACGACGATCATGTGGTGGCTGTCATGCGCGACGGTTGAGGCCATGGCCATCGCGCCCTCGTAGCCGAAGCCCGACACGAAGCCGTTCACGACGCCGCCGGTGCCGCGATGCCGTTCCACCAGCGCGATCCGGCAGGTGTCGCCCGCGATCTGCACCGCGCCGTCCGCCACCGGCAGGCGGCGGGTCAGCGCCTTGGTGGGCGCCTGGTTCTCGACCACGCCGATGACGCGCGCGCTGACCTCAGTGGCGCCCTCGGGCGCGGGGACGGCGAAATCCGCCGCCGTCAGCGCGCGGCCCAGATGCACCGTGTCGCGGGCCTGGGCGGGCCAGTCGCCATGCGGGCAATCGGCGGTCAGCTCGCCGTCCATCGCCACCGTCCGGCCCAGCGCGATGACGCGCCCGATGGGAAGGTCTCGCAGGTCCGAGGTGAAGACGAGATCGGCGCGCCTGCCGGGGGCGATGGCGCCCAGCTCGCGCTCCATCCCGAAATGGGTCGCGGTGTTGATCGTGCACATCTGCAGCGCCACCAGCGGATCGCATCCGCACGCGATGGCGTGGCGCAGGACGCGGTTCATGTGGCCGTCGCGGGTCAGCGTGCCCGCGTGGCTGTCATCGGTGCAGAGCACGAAGTTGCGCGGGTCGAGCCCCCGCTCGGTCACGGCGGTGATCTGGCTCTCGACGTCATACCATGCGCTGCCCAGCCGCATCATCGACCGCATCCCCTGGCGCACGCGGGCCACGGCATCGGCCTCGCAGGTGCCCTCGTGATCGTCGGCGGGGCCGCCCGCGGCATAGGCGTGGAAGGCAGGGCCCAGATCGGGCGAGGCATAGTGCCCGCCGATCGTCTTGCCGGCCCGCGCGGTGGCGGCCATCTCGGCCAGCATCTTCGGATCGCCCGCCGCGACGCCCGGGAAGTTCATCATCTCGCCCAGGCCCACGATGCCCGGCCAGGCCATCGCCTCGGCCACGTCCGCGGGCGTGATCTCGTGGCCCGTCGTCTCCAGCCCCGGCGCCGAGGGCGCGCAGGATGGCATCTGCACGAACATCGAGCAGGGCAGGCCCCGCGCCTCGTCATGCATCAGGCGCACGCCTTCCAGCCCCAGGACATTGGCGATCTCGTGCGGGTCGGTGAACATCGCCGTGGTGCCGTGCGGCAGGACGGCGGCGGCGAATTCCGCGGGCGTCAGCATGCCCGACTCGACATGCATATGCGCGTCGATCAGGCCGGGGATCACGAAGGCGCCCTCCGCGTCGATCACCTCGGTCTCCGGGCCGATGCAATGACCGGCATCGGGGCCGACATAGGCGATGCGGCCCTGCGCGATGGCGATCTGCCAGTCAAGGATCTCGCGGGTGTGGACGAGGGCGACGCGGCCCCCCCGGATCACGGTTTCGGCGGGCTGTCGTCCGGCGGCGACGGCGATCAGGTCGGCGGCGCAATCGGGCCAGGCGGGCAGGGTCTCGGGCGTCATGGCGCAGCGTGTCACGCGCCGCGGACGGGTGCAATGGCCGCACCGGGAACCGCCGTGGCAGCGTCGCGCGTTGCCCTTCCATGGCACCGCTTCCCGACCTGATCTACTACCCCGACGACCGGCCCGGCATCACCCGCCGGAAGGCGGGGCGCGGCTGGTCCTATCGCGCGCCCGACGGCACGACCATCGACGACGCGGCGGAGCGTGCGCGGATCGACGCGCTGGCCGTGCCGCCCGCCTATGCCGATGTCTGGATCAGCCCGGAGCGGCGCGGCCACCTGCAGGCCACCGGCTACGACGCGCGGACGCGCAAGCAGTACCGCTACCATGAGGATTGGGCGGCCTGGCGCGCGATGCAGAAATACGAGGAGCTGCCGGAATTCGGCGCCGCCCTGCCGCGCCTGCGCCGCCGCGTGACCGAGGCGCTGAAGGGCGAGGCGGGCGAGCGCGACTTCGCCATCGCCGCGGTGCTCCGCCTGATCGACCGGCTGTCGATCCGCGTCGGTACGCCGGAATACCGCGCCGAGAACGGGACCGAGGGCGCGACGACGCTGCGCCAGGGCAACCTGCGCTCGCAGGACGGCAAGCTGCGGCTGGACTGGACCGCGAAGGGCGGCAAGCGCGTGCGGCGGCAGCTCGGCGACCGGCGCCTCGTGCGGGCGCTGCACGATCTGGCGGACCTGCCGGGCGCGCCGCTTTTCGAATGGATCGAGGGCGGGACGCGCTACACCGTTCAGGCCGACCAGGTGAACGACTGGCTGCGCGACGCGAGCGGGCTGGAGGAGGCGACGGCCAAGACCTTCCGCACCTGGAACGGGTCGGTCGCCGCGCTGGAGGCCGCGATGAAGGCGGGCGAGGGCGTGACGATCAAGACCATGGCCGACGCCGCCGCGAAGGTGCTGAACAACACCGCGACCGTGGCGCGGAACTCCTACATCCATCCGGCGGTCATCGACCTGTCCGAGGATTGGCGCGACGTCGCCGTGCCGGAGAACCCGCGCGGCCTGCGGCAGGGCGAGCGCGCGCTGCTGTCGCTGCTGGGCTAGGTCAGGTAGGGCAGGTCGCCCGCCAGTCCGATCCGGTTGAGCACCCAATAGGCGCCGACCACCGCGATGACGATGGAGCCCGGGATCGCGATGGCGGGGCGGTACCACGATTTCCGGCCGAACCACGCGCCCACCACCAGGAAGGCGATCGCGATCACGGCGAGCTGTCCGATCTCGACGCCGATATTGAACGCCACCAGCGAGGCGATCAGCGTCGCGGGCGCCATCCCGGCCTCCGAGAAGACCGAGGCGAAGCCCAGCCCGTGCAGAAGGCCGAAGACGAAGACGACGCCGATCCGTTCCCAGGTGATGTCGCGCCGGCCCTTCGACCAGATGTTCTCGATCGCGACCCAGACGATGGAGGCGGCGATGACGGTCTCGACGATCCACATCGAGCTTCCGGGGATGTTCACGACGCCCAACGTCGCCAGGGCCAGCGTCACCGTATGCGCCAGCGTGAAGGAGGTGACCTGCCACAGCAGCGGCCGCCAGTGCAGCGCGTAGAAATAGAGGCCCAGCACGAAGAGGATGTGATCGAGACCCGCCGGGATGATGTGCTCGAAGCCCACGACGACGTTGCGCAGGAAGGCGGCGCCCGCCGTGACCTGCGCGGCGCCCGCGCGCGGCAGCGGGTCCGACAGCGAGCCGGAGGCGAGGATCGCCTCGTAGCTGTCCTCGCCCATGTCGTCGCCCACCTGCCGGACGATGACGTTGCCGAGGCTGGCGTCGAAGCCGAAGATCACCGGAGCGTCGTCGGGCGGCAGGTCGGCGGTCAGCGTCAGTTCGCTGTCGCGGCGGATCTCGGGGTTGCCGATCGGGGGGATGTCGATCTCGGCCAGCGTCAGCGGGATCTGCGCGTCGCCGGCAATCAGAATGATGTCCGCGTCGATGGCGGACCAGGCCTCGGTCAGCGCGGCGGCCAATTCCTCGGGGGGCAGTTCGCGCAGGCGGTCGTGCCGGTCGGCCAGCGGCGAGTCGTTGGTGTCCTGCACGGCGCCGAGGTCGATCCCGGCGATCAGCGGCTCGACCGCGGTGCGCAGCCGGATCGTCACCCGGTCGGCATCCACGTCGATCTCGGCGAAGGAGGGCTCGACCTCATGTGCCGAAGCCGTGATCGTTGCCCCGATTGACAGCGCCAGCGCCAGCACCATCCTCGCGGCGACCCGCAGGAGATTGTCCATGTTCACCCGACCCTCGCTAATCCTCGCCGCAACCTGCATTCTTTCGACGCCGATTCAAGCACATGAATTCTGGATCCAGCCCGAGGATTACACCGTCGCGCCCGGCGATCCGCTGCGCGCCGGCTTCCGCAACGGCGAGGAATTCGAGGGCTCGAGCCTCAGCTACATCTCGACCCGGTCGACGCGGCTGGACATGGCGCTGGGCGACGGCGCGGTCGAACCGATGCCCGCGCGGCTGGGTGACAGCCCCGCGATCCAGATGGATGCGCCGGCCGAGGAGGGGCTGCTGATCCTCGTGCACGAGACCGCCGACATGCGCGTGACCTATACCGAGCGCGAGGGACGCAGCGCCTGGGAGCGCTTCAGCGGGTTCGTCGAACACAAGGACCTGGCCGGCGTGCTGGAGGCGCACGACGCGCGCGGGCTGTCGCGCGACAGCATCGTCGAGGCCTACCGCCGTTTCGCCAAGGCGCTGGTCGCGGTGGGCGCGGGGACGGGCTCGGACCGCGACATGGGCCTGCGCACCGAGATAGTCGCCGGGCTGAACCCGTATACCGACGACCTGTCGGGCGGGCTGCCGGTGCAGGTCCTGCTGGAGGGCGCGCCGAAGCCGCAGGCACAGATCGAGATGTTCGAGCGCGCGCCCGACGGCACGGTCGCCATCACCATCCACCGCGCCGATGGCGAAGGCCGCGCGACGCTGCCGGTGAAGGCGGGGCACGAATATCTGCTCGACTCGGTCGCGATGTTGCCGCTGGAGCCCGCGGGGGACCTTGATCCGGCCTGGCTGTCGCTCTGGGCCGCGTTGACCTTCGCGGTGCCCGGGGCGTAGATCGGGCCGACCGTTTTCCCGGAGGCCCAGATGGACAAGTTCGAGACCCTGACCGGCGTGGCCGCGCCGCTGCCGCTGATCAATGTCGATACCGACATGATCATTCCCAAGCAGTTCCTGAAGACGATCGCGCGCACCGGCCTCGGCAAGAACCTGTTCGACGAGATGCGCTTCGACGACCAGGGCCGCGAGATCCCGGATTTCGTGCTCAACAAGCCGGCCTATCGCGACGCGCAGATCCTGGTGGCGGGGGACAATTTCGGCTGCGGGTCGTCGCGCGAGCACGCGCCTTGGGCGCTTCTGGATTTCGGCATCCGCGCGGTGATCGCGCCCAGCTATGCCGACATCTTCTTCAACAACTGCTTCAAGAACGGCATCCTGCCTATCGTCCTGCCGCAGGAGCAGGTCGACGCGCTGATGGAGGATGCCGGCAAGGGCGAGAACGCGCGCATCACCGTCGACCTCGAAAACCAGATCGTCGTCGGCGCGGACGGGACGGAATACCCGTTCGAGGTCGACGCCTTCAAGAAGCACTGCCTGCTCAACGGCTTGGACGATATCGGCCTGACGCTGGAGAAGGCGCCGGCGATCGAGGGCTTCGAGGGCCGGATGGCGCAGGAGCGCCCCTGGGTCTAAGTCCGGCGGATTAAGGCCAACTCGCAAATACCTGAAATCAAAGATCTTTCGGTGTCGAGCCGGAAGGCCTGATGCGTTCCGGGCACAGTCATCGGCGCAATTCCGTTTCCGTTGCAGGTCAGGCGGTTGCGGGGTGAAGTTAAACAAGGCAAGGTTGGGGCAACAATGAGGCAGGCACCCGCAACAGGGTGAAACAACGAAACGGGGCTCGGCACGAACCGGGTCCGTCCTTCGAGGATGGGTAGGCAGTGATATCGCAGCTCTCCGGTGCGTGCATCCGTGCGGTGCTCGTCGTGATGATGGTCCTGATGCCGTCGCTGCTCCTGCCGGAGACCAATCCGCAGATCTCCGATGCCATGGTGCTGCTGGCGCTTTTCGCCGCGCTCTTCGTCATCGTCGAATACGGATCGACCTATCCCGGTCTCGTCGAATTCCGCGCCGCGCCGCCCTTCAACCGCGTCCGCTTCGGGATGCTGGTCGTCACGCTCCTGGTCATCGCGATCACCCTGCGGGGCCAGAGCGACGCGACGACGCTGTCGCGCCTGTTCTCGGCGGTGGGGATGCTCCTCGGCGAGTCGATGGATTTCCCGCTCAGCCCGATCCGCCTGATCGTCTGGCTGATGCCCGAGGGCACGACCCTGTCCGAGGCCTACCTGATCCGCGCCGCCGCCGGGCTGGCCTATCTGGTGTCGCTGGTGGCGCTGACGGTCTTCGCCATCCTGATCCGGGTGCGCAGTTGGCCCTCGCCCACCGGCAGCTTCAACGTCTGGGTCAACCTGCCGACCTTCGATCCCACCACCGGGGCCGACGTGGTCATCCGGCTCAAGCGCGACGGGGCGGTTAACATCCTGTTAGGGGTCCTGCTTCCATATGTGAGCCCGCCGATCGCGGTCTTCGTGGCGCAGACCTACGGGATCTCGATGATCGGCAGCGACCTGATGACGGTCTGGGTGATCGCGATATGGGCCTTCCTTCCCGCTTCCCTGTTCCTGCGCGGCATCGCGATGCGCCGGCTCGCGCTGATGATCTCGAAGAAGCGCCGCCGCGTCGACGAGGCCGAGGCCGCGGCCGCCGATCCGGCTTTCCTGCCGGCCTGACGGCGCTCCTGCTGGCGGCGCCCGCCGCCGCCGAGACGCTGCGCATCGCCACCTTCCATTCCGGTCTGGGGCGCCGGGGCCCCGGCGTGATGCTGCGGGACCTGGCCTCGGGGCGCGACGCGCAGGCTGAGGCGGCGCTCGACGTGATCGCGTCGGCCGCGCCGGAGGTGTTGCTGCTCCTCGATATCGACTGGGATCTCGGCGGGGCCGGGCTGGCGGCGCTGCGCGACCGGCTGGCGGAGCACGGGCTGGACTATCCGCATGCGGTGGCGCTGCGGCCCAATTCCGGCCTCCCCTCGGGCATCGATCTGGACGGCAATGGCGCGGCGGACGAGGCGCGCGACGCGCTGGGCTATGGCCGCTTCACCGGCGATAGCGGGCTCGCGCTTCTGTCGATGCGCCCGCTCGGGCCGCCGCGCGACCTGAGCGGCGTGCGCTGGTCCGCGCGGTCCGCGGCGGTGGCGGTCCTGCCCGAGGCGGCCCACCCGGTCGTCCCGCTGGCCACGACCGCGCAATGGGTGGTGCCGATGGGCGATGTGACGCTGGTGACCATGGCCGCCGGGACGCCGGTCTTCGACGGGCCCGAGGATCGCAACGGCAAGCGCACCGCCGACGAGCTGGCCTTCGTTGCGGAATTGGCCGGGGGCGCGACCCTGCCAATCGTGCTGGGACGCGCCAACGTGGATCCGCGCGACGGCGACGGCCCGCGCGCGGCGATCCGCGCCCTGCTGGGGCACCCCGCGCTGCAGGACCCCGCACCGCGCGGCGCGGGCGGCGGCGGGGCTGGCCATGCGGGCGACCCGGCGCTCGACACCGTCGCCTGGGACGGGCCGGGCCCGTTGCGCGTCGATTACGTCTTGCCGGCGCGCGCCCTGGCCGTGCGGGACGCGGGGATCGTCTGGCCCGCGCCGGGCGATCCGCTGGCCGAAACCGTCGCCGCCGCAGGCAGCGGGCGGCTGGTCTGGGTGGACATCGCCCTGCCCTGAGCCTTCCTTGACGGGTCCGGGGGCCTGGCTTAGGCCATGCGCGACCGCATCCAGGAAGGCCCCGCGACATGGCGAACCCCTCTCTCCTCATCCTGCCGGGCGACGGCATCGGCCCCGAAGTCATGGCCGAGGTCCGGCGCGCGATCGACTGGTTCGGCGCCAAGCGGGGCCTGGTCTTCGATGTGTCCGAAGACCTTGTCGGCGGCTGTGCCTACGACGCGCATGGCACGCCCCTGACCGACGAGACCATGGCCAAGGCGCAGGAGGTGGACGCGGTCCTGCTGGGCGCCGTGGGCGGCCCGAAATACGACAAGCTGGATTTCTCGGTGAAGCCTGAGCGCGGGCTGCTGCGCCTGCGCAAGGAAATGGACCTGTTCTCGAACCTGCGCCCGGCGCAATGCTTCGACGCGCTGGCCGATTTCTCCTCGCTCAAGCGCGAGGTCGTCGCCGGGCTCGACATCATGATCATCCGCGAGCTGACGAGCGGCGTCTATTTCGGCGAGCCGCGCGGCATCCACAAGGAAGGCAACGAGCGCGTCGGCATCAACACCCAGCGCTACACCGAGTCCGAGATCGCGCGCGTCGCCCGCTCGGCTTTCGAGCTGGCGCGCAAGCGGTCGAACAAGGTCTGCTCGATGGAGAAGGCCAATGTCATGGAGTCGGGCATCCTCTGGCGCGACGTCGTGCAGGAGGTCCATGACGCCGAGTACCCGGATGTCGAGCTCAGCCACATGTATGCCGACGCGGGCGCGATGCAGCTGACGCGCTGGCCCAAGCAGTTCGACGTGATCGTGACCGACAACCTGTTCGGCGACCTGCTCTCCGACCTCGCCGCGATGCTGACCGGATCGCTCGGGATGCTGCCCTCGGCCTCGCTCGGGCTGCCGATGGCGAACGGGCGGCCCAAGGCGCTCTACGAGCCGGTCCACGGCTCGGCCCCCGATATCGCTGGGCAGGGCAAGGCCAACCCGATCGCCTGCATCCTGAGCTTCGCGATGGCGCTGCGTTATTCCTTCGACGAGGGCGCGAATGCCGACCTGCTGGAAGGCGCGGTGCAGACCGTGCTGGCCGACGGCGTGCGCACCGCCGACCTGATGGGCCCCGATGGCGGCACGCCGGTCAGCACGACCGAGATGGGCGACGCGATCCTCGCGGCGCTGGACGCCGCCGCCTGAGACCCGTCCGGCCCGCGGGGAGGGCGGGCCGGTTCCAATCGCGAGAGACCGCCATGTCCGACAAGACCTCCCCGCTTCCCGGCATCCTGTCGGCCCTGGCCGCCTTCGCGGTCTTCTCGCTGCACGATGTCGCGATCAAGCTGCTGGGCGGCGGCTATGCCGTCTTCCAGATCGTCTTCTTCGCGGTGCTGTTCAGCTTTCCGCTGGCCGTCGTGATGCTGCTGCGCGACGACGTGGCCGGCACGCTGCGCCCGGTCCACCCGTGGTGGACGGCGCTGCGGACGGGGAGCGTCGTGATCACGGGCATGGGCGTCTTCTACGCCTTCTCGGAGCTTCCGCTGGCGCAGGTCTACGCGATCATCTTCGCCAGCCCGCTCCTCATCACGGTGCTGTCGATCCCGATCCTGGGCGAGAAGGTGCGCGCCCACCGCTGGGCCGCCGTGATCGTCGGGCTGATCGGCGTGATGATCGTGCTGCGCCCGGGTGGCGGCGTCGATCTGAGCTGGGGCCATGCCGCGGCGCTGGGCGGGGCGTTCTTCAGCGCGCTGGCCTCGGTCATCGTCCGCAAGATCGGCCGGGACGAGCGGACGCCCGTCCTGATGCTCTATCCGATGGTGGCGAATTTCGTGGTGATGGGGGCGATCCTCCCGCTCGTCTACCGGCCGATGCCGCTGGGCGATCTGGGGCTCTGGGCGCTGGTCGCGGTGGGCGGGTTCGCGGCGGGGCTTCTGATGATCCAGGCCTATCGCCGGGCCGACGCGGTCTTGGTCGCGCCGATGCAGTATTCGCAGATCATCTGGGCCGCGCTCTATGGCTGGCTGTTCTTCGGCGAGGCGATCGACGGCGGGACGGCCGCGGGGGCGGCTGTGATCATCGCCTCGGGGCTCTATATTGTGCTGCGCGAAGGCCGGGGGCGGTCGAACACCACGCCCGTTCTTCGGACCCGGTCGCGCGCCGAGACCGGGACGGCGATGCGCATCGGACCGATGATGAGCCAGGCCGAGCGCGATATCCGCGCCGCCGCCCGCGCCCATTACGGCTGAGCCGGGGCGCGGCCCGCAAACCCCCTTGCCTTGGCCCGGCTTGGGCCGTATCTGCCGCCCATCCGGCGCGGGGCAGGCCCCCGCGCGGATCCTCGAACGGTCGGGCAGTGGCGCAGCCTGGTAGCGCACCTGCTTCGGGAGCAGGGGGTCGGAGGTTCGAATCCTCTCTGCCCGACCATCGAGACCCGCCTCAGCGCAGTCGCCCCGCCGCCGCCGCCGTATAGAGCGCCGCGGTCCCGCCCAGGCCCTGCCGGCGGATGCGGTTGCGCATCAGCGACCCGGCGCCGCGATCGGCGGCCAGGCTGCGGGCGAGCGTCAGCGCCTCGTCCGTGATCAGCGTCCGCCGCGCGATCAGCGCCGCGCAATTGGCCGCGATCCAGCGCCCGAACGTGCCGTCGGTCAGCCGGGCGAGCCGCCGCAGCGCCGCGCCGGGTCCGCTGGGGCTGCCCATCAGGTTGCCGTCATGCTGGCGGTAGTCGAGCGCGGGGACGGGGTCGAGAATGGCGCGTCCCCCCGCGGCGAGGACGAGGAGCGAGAGCCACCAGTCGTGGAACGGCACGCCCGGCGGCGGGCCCGCCGCGCGGACCAGGCGCATCGTCTCGGGGGGCAGCACCATGCTGTGCCCGGCGATCGGGTTCTCGACGAAGGCGCGCCGCAGGTCGGACGGGTTGCGCGGGCGCCGCCCGGTGCGGCCGCCCGGGCCATGCACCGCCGCCGCGCCGTAGATCACCGGGCGCGGCCCGTCCCATTCGGCCAGCCGGCGCAGCGCGCGCGACAGCTTGTCGGGATACCAGACATCGTCCTGATCGCTGAGCGCGACATGCATCTCCGGGCCGAGTGGCAGCTCGGGATGGCAGAGAAGCGTCAGGAAATTCGTGGTCGCGCCGAGGCAGGGCCCCGGCAGGACGCGGACCGCGTGCCGGCCGCGATGCCGTCGGGCGAAACGATGCAGCAGCCGGACGGTCCCGTCGGTCGAGCCGTCATCGGCCACCCAGAGCCGCCAGTCGCGATGGTCCTGCGCCGCGATGCTGTCGAGCTGCGGCTGCAGGAACGCCTCGCCGTTGCGCGTGCACATCAGGATCAGAACGGGAGTCGCGTCGCCGGAAATGGCCCGCTCCTTTCGGATGATTTGAGGCGAAACGGTCTCGAGCGTCACCGTGCCGCCTTCGCAAGACCAAAGCCAGACCAAGCGGCGCCACCATTCCTGCCCCATCGAAACGAAGGTGGGCTTAACAATGGCGACGTTCCATCATCTTGCCACGATCACGACCCCGGACGACGTGCTGGTCACCGGGATCGTCGATCTGGATATCCACGAGATCGGCGGCGTGACGCGGCTCTATGCCGGCACGCGCGCGGGGGGCGGGCTGTCGGTCTTCGAGATCGGCGCGACGCTGGAGCTGGTCGATTTCGCGCTCGACGGCGCGCAGATCGGCCTGTCGGCGCCCGCGCGCATCGACCGCGTGACGCTGGACGGGCAGGACATGCTGATCCGCCACGGCGCCTTCGAGTCCGGGCTGCGCGGCTTCGAACTGGACGCCCAGGGCCGGCTCGCCGATGCGTTGGCGCTGGGCACGCCCCCGGGCGCGCGCTTCGCCACCTTCGAGACGGTCGCCACCGATGCCGGGCTGATCGCCTTCACGACCGACGCCTTCAGCGCCGGCATGACCGCATGGTCGCTGGCGCCCACCGGCGGGATGACGCGGCTCGCCGATTACGACCTCGGCGCCGAAGCGCCGGGCCTCGACGTGCCCGACATGGCACAGGTCGCCATCGGCGACACGACGATCCTGCTGGCCGTGTCGCGCGGCGAGAACAGCCTGACCAGCTACCGCGTCGCCGCCGATGGCAGCATCGCGCGGGCCGACACCGCCTCCACCGCGGCGGGCGAGTTGCCGATTTCGGTGCCCATGGCGGTCGAGACCGTCTCGGTGGCGGGCGCGACCTATGCGGTAGTCGCCGCCTTCGAGAGCGACTCGCTTTCGGTGCTGCGGATCGGCGCGGATGGGCGGCTGACCCCGGTCGACCATGTCGTCGACGGGCTGGAGACGCGCTTCGGCGGCGTCACCGCCATCGCGACCGTGGAGGCCGAGGGCCGCGCCTTCGTCTTGGCGGGCGGCGCGGATGACGGCGTGTCGCTTCTGGAGCTGCTGCCCGGCGGGCGCCTGCTGCACCGCGCCTCGGTCGCCGATGCGCTGGACACGACCCTGGCCAATGTCGAGGCGATCGCCGCGACGGCCCGCGCGGGCGGGCTCGACATCTTCGTCGCCTCGCAGGCCGAGGCCGGCATCACGCGTTTCGCCGTCGACTTGCCGCCGGGCGACGGCCCGCAGATCGGCACGGCGGGGGCCGACATCCTGACCGCCGCGCCCGGGGGGCAGTTCCTCGACGGTCTGGCCGGGGACGACACGCTGCAGGGCGGGGCAGGCGACGATGTCATCCGGGACGGGGCCGGCATCGATTCGCTCTATGCCGGCGGGGGAGAGAACATCTTCGTCCTCGCGGCGGATGGCGCCGAGGACCGGATCTGGGAGTTCCGCATCGGCCAGGACCGCCTGGACCTGACGGCGTGGGAAGGTCTGCGCAATGTCGAGCAGCTGGCCATCGCGACGCAGCGGCGCGGCGCGACGATCACCTATGGCGAGGAGGTGCTGTTCCTGCGCAGCGCCGACGGCACGCGGCTCGAGGTCGAGGATCTGCGCGCCTACGGCTTCGTGGACCTGTCGCATTTCGCCCCGCGGGACCTTCTGGCCGTCACCGGCACCGCGGCGAGCGACGCGATCATCGGCGGCGACGCCGCGGAGGACGTGGCCGCCGAGGGCGGGGACGACACGGTCGATGGCGGCGCGGGGGACGACATCCTGAACGGCGGCGCCGGTCGCGACCTGCTGCGCGGCGGCGACGGCTCCGACCTGCTGCAGGGCGGAAGCTGGGCCGACACGCTGGAAGGCGGCACCGGCGACGACACGCTGCGCGGGCAGGAGGGCGACGATCTGCTCGACGGCGCGGACGGGGCGGATCGCCTCGATGGCGGGCAGGGCGCGGACACGCTGCGCGGCGGGCTCGGGGACGACTGGTTGAGCGGCGGGAGCTGGTCGGACCTGCTGGAAGGCGAAGACGGCGACGACCTGATCGAGGGCGGCGAGGGCAACGACTCGCTGGACGGCGGTCTGCGCGACGACACGCTGCGCGGCGATGGCGGTCAGGACGTGCTCTACGGCGCGGACGGTCACGACGTGATCGAGGGCGGCAGCGGCGCCGACCGCGCCTGGGGCGGCTCGGGCGACGACCTCATCGACGGCGGGACCTGGTCCGACGTCCTGCATGGCGAGGACGGCAACGACACGATCCTTGCCGGGGACGGGACCGACCAGCTCTTCGGCGGCGCCGGCGCCGACCTCTTGCGCGGCGGGGCCGGGCAGGACGTACTGCGCGGCGGCACGGGCGACGATGTGCTCTGGGGCGAAAGCTGGTCGGACGCGATCTATGGCGAGGATGGCGATGACATCCTCGAGGGCGGATCCGGCGACGACATGATGGAAGGCGGCGCGGGGCGCGACGTGCTGCGCGGCGGGACGGGCTTCGACCGGCTTTTCGGCGGCGATGGCGACGATTGGATCGAAGGCGGCGACCAGCGCGACCGGCTGGAGGGCGGCCCCGGCGCCGACACGCTGGATGGCGGCACCTGGAACGACATGATTTTCGGCGATGGCGGCAACGATCACCTGATCGGCGGCGAGGGCGAGGACGGGCTGTCGGGCGGCGATGACGACGACTGGCTGCAAGGCGGCGTCGGACGCGACCAGCTCTATGGCGGGGGCGGCAACGACCTGCTGGAGGGCGGCAGCTGGGCCGACAGTCTCTATGGCGGCTTCGGCGACGACACGCTGCGCGGCGAGGAGGGCAACGATAGCCTTCTGGGCGGGGGCGGCGCGGACAGCTTCGTCTTCGAGAGCGGCCTCGACGTCGTGACGGATTTCGACCCCGCGGTGGACCGGCTGCTCTTCGCGGCGGAGCTCTTCGGCGGCACGCGGCCCAGCCAGGCCGATCTCGAAGCCTATGCTCGCGTCGTCGACGGCGATCTTCTGCTGGCTTTCGACTCCCTTAACGGCCTGCGGCTAGAGGGTCAGACGACGCTGACCGGCGTGGCCTGGGATCTGTTCGCCGGCTGAGCCGGTCCTATCGAGAGGTGGCGGGATGACGGTGCTCACTATCCATATCGGCGCGCACAAGACCGGGACGACCGCGTTGCAGCGCGCGCTGGACGGAAACGCGGCCGCGATTCAGGCGCAGGGGGTGCTCTACCCCGATGTGTGCCGCTTCCACCACGCGCAGCATCGGCTCGCCTTCGCGCTGAAGGGCATGGCCGATCCGGTCCGCGGCGACCGCCCGGACCTCGCGGCGGAGGCCGGGGCGCTGACCGCCGCGCTGGACGCGACCGACCTGCCGAAGGTCCTCGTCTCGTCGGAGGAGTTCTTCTCGGCGCCGCCCGAGCGCATCGCGGCCCTCCGCGCGGTCCTGGACGGGCGGGCGGTGCGGCTGGTCGCGACGGTGCGGCGGCCGGACGCGATGTTCCTGTCGATCTGGAACCAGAAGGCCAAGCAGCCGGGCAACGGGTTCGCGCGCATGGCCTCCTCCTTCCTGGACGACCCGCGCAGCCTCGATCCGGATCTCGACTTCCGGTCCTGCCTGCAGGCCTGGACCGACGCCTTCGGTCCCGAGGCGCTGACGCTGCTGCGTCACGAGGAGGGGCCGCCGGTGGCGCAGATGCTGGGCGCGCTCGGTTGTCCGCCGGACGCGGTCGCGGTGCCCGGGCCCGCCAATGCCAGCCTTTCCGGCGCCGCGGTCGAGGCGATGCGCCTGGCCAAGGCGGTGGGCCTGTCGACCGAGGCGCAGCGCAACCTTCTGACCCTCACGCAGGAGGTGTTCGCCGATCACCCGCCCTTCCACCTCGCCGCGGCGGAGCGTCGGCGCATCGTCGCGGCCTTCGAGCCCGGCAACGACGCGCTGTTCGCGGCGATGGGGGTCGAGAATCCCTACCGGGTCGAGACGCTCGACTTTCCCGACGTGCCCGCGGGACCGGGACCGAACATTCGGCTGCGCGACCTGATGATGCTTCTGGGCGAGGTGCTGGATTTCGCGGCCTGACCGCCGTCAGGCGACCGCCATCTGCCGCTGGTGAAGGGCGATGGCCGCGTCGAGATCGTCGAAATAGCGAAGCTGCCCGTCCTCGAGCACCGCGCCCGCGTCGCAGAGGCGGCGCAGCAGCGGCATGGAATGCGAGACGACGATGGCGGAGGCGGCGCGCATCCGCGCCCCCAGCACCGCCTCGGAGCGGGCGCGGAAATCGGCATCGCCGACCGCCGTGACCTCGTCCACGAGATAGGTGTCGAAGCGCACGGCCATCGAGGTGGCGAAGGCCAGGCGGGCCCGCATCCCGGCGGAGTAGCCGCGCACCGGCTGGTAGAGCTTGTCCCCGAGACGGGCGAAATCCTCCACGTAATCCAGCATCCCGCCGGTATCGACGCCGTAGACCCGCGCGATGAACCGCGCGTTCTGCGCGCCGGTCATGTCGGGGTGGAAGGCGCCGCCGAAACCCACCGGCCAAGACACCGTGCCGTCGGAGCGGACCCGGCCCGCCGAGGGCCGCATCGTGCCCGCGATGATCCGCAAAAGCGTGGACTTCCCCGCGCCGTTGCGCCCCAGAAGCGCCACCGCCCGGCCGGTCGGGAAGACCGCGCGGATCCGGTCGGCGACCACCGTCTCGCGCCCGCCGGTCCGGAAGCGCATGCTGACCCCGTCGAGCGCGATCATCAGCGCCGGTCGCGCAGCGCGTAGATGGCGAGCGTGCCGAGCGCCCAGAGCATTGCGGCGAACAGAGCGACCAGCCCCAGCAGCAGGATCCGCTGCGGATGGCGGGCCGATTCGGGCGTGGTCGGCCGGATATGGGCGGCGAGATAGCGGCTCTGCCGCCGCGCCTCTGCGCGCGCGACCTCCAGCCCGGCCAGCGCGGCGGTGTAGGATTGCTCGGCGAATTCGCGGTCGACCTGCAGCCGCTCGTATTCGCCCACCACGTCGGCGAAGGCCGCGCCGTCGCCGGTGGCGCCGCCGAGGCCCAGCTTCGCGCGCTCCTGCGCGATGCGGTCCTCGATAACCCCGACGGTCAGCCGGGCCTGGGCGATGCGCGGATCGCCGTCGCGGGTGCGTTCGCGCAGCAGGTCGAGCTCGATCAGCGCGGCGGCGAGCTGTTGCTCCAGCTGGCCGATCAGGGTCGTGCGACTGCCCGATTCGGCGGTGGGATCGACCAGCTGGTTGCGGTTGCGGAACCGGGTGACGGCGGCGCGCGCGTCCTTGAGCTGCGCCACCGCGTCGTCCAGCGTGATCCGCGCGTCGCGCAGCGCATCCTCGCGCGCGATATCGGACAGCGCCTCGACCAGCTCGCCCGAGCGGGCGAGGATCGCCCGGGTGATCGCGGTCGCGTCCGCCGGCGTGAAGGCCAGCGCGCGGATCGAGATCAGCCCCGTCGCGGGGTCGTGCGAGACGCGGACCATGCGCGCCCAGTGATCGGTCAGATCCTCGATCGTGCCCGGCGTGGGGTAGCCGAAGACCGGGTCGTCCGCCGGCCGCGACCAGATCGCGCGCAGGTCGATGGCGGCATCGACCTCGGCCACCATGCGCTGGCTGCGGATGAAGTCGTCCAGCACGTCCGCGTCCGAGACGCCGCTGCCCGACAGGTCCGCGATCCCGCCCAGGAGCGCAACGGCGGAGCGCGCCTCCTCCGTCCGGATGGAGAAGGCCGTGCGCGAGGCGTATTGGTCCGCCGCCCGGGTGAAGAGGTACCAGCCGGCCAGCGCCGCGGGCAGCAGGACCAGCGCGACGAAGCTGAGCGCCAGGAGGACGTGCCGCCCGCGCCGCGCGGCCGGAGCCACGGGCGGGCGCGGCGCCGGGACGGGCCGGGCGGCGGCGCGCAGTTCGGGGGCCGGGGCGACGGGTTTGTTCATGACCCCGGTCTGCCTCATCCAACCTTAAGACTCCGTGTGCCAAGCCGCCTGCATGGTCGATTTTCCCGCTCCCCCCGCCCCGCGCGGCCGCGCGCCCGGCGCGGTCCGGACCGTCACCGCGCTGATCCTGCGCGAAATGGCGACGGGCTATGGCCGCTCGCCCGGCGGTTATCTCTGGGCGGTGCTCGAGCCGGTGGCGGCCATCGCGCTGCTGACCGCGATCTTCTCGCTGGGATTCAGCGCGCCGGCGCTGGGCCGAAATTTCGCGATCTTCTACGCCACCGGGCTTCTGCCCTTCCTGATGTTCACCGACCTGGCCGGAAAGGTCGCGGCGTCGCTGACCTATTCGAAGGCGCTCCTGTCCTACCCGGCCGTGACCTTCTTCGATGCGATGCTGGCGCGGTTCCTGTTGAACCTGGTGACGCAGCTGACGGTCGGCGCGGTGGTGCTGGGCGGGATCCTGCTGGCATTCGAGACGGGGACGGCGCCGGACCTGCCGCGCATCCTGGGGGCGGCGGGACTGGTCGCGGCGCTCGGCTTCGGCCTCGGGGCGATCAATTGCCTGCTCTTTACGCTGGTCCCGCTCTGGCAGCGGGTCTGGAGCGTCGCGACCCGGCCGCTCTTCGTGCTGTCGGGCACGCTCTACGTCTTCGAGGCGGTGCCGCAGCCCTGGCGCGACTGGCTCTGGTACAACCCGCTGATCCACGCGGTGGGGGCGATGCGCGCGGGGTTCTACCCCTATTACGACGCGGGCTATGTCTCGATCCTCTATCCGCTGGGCCTGTCGCTGGGGCTCTCGGTGATGGCGCTGCTGTTCCTGCGGCGCCACCACCACGCGTTGCTGGCGCGCTAGGCGCGGCGTTTCTCGGCCGCGGGCCGGGACCGCCCGACCATCTGCGCCAGCCATGCCTCCGGCCCATCCTCGAGCCGCAGCAGGCTGCCCGGCGCGCCCCGGGCCATCGCGCCCCGCAGCGCCTCCGCCTGCGCGCCGAGGTCGAAGCAATGCACCGGCAGCCCGGTCGCCAGCGCCTCATGCGTGGTGAAGGAAAAGGTCTCGGGGCAGATCGACGGGATCAGCCAGCGGGTGATGCCGTATCCGGCGGCGAGCGGGCCGAGATCGGCGATAGCATAGCTGCCATGGACGCGGGTGCCGCGGGCGAGCGGGTGGCCCGGCAGGATATTCCCGAGAAGCACGATCTCCGGCCTGCGCGCCGCAGCCGCGGCTGCGCTGAGCGCGCCGAGCGCCGCCGCGCCTTTCTCCGGGCCGATATTGCCGAGGATCCCGATGACCTCAGGGCCCGGCCGCCGGGGCAGGCGCGGCACTGCGTGGGGCAGGGCATGCGGCCGGATCGTGATGCGCGCGGCGCAGCCCGGATAGGCGGACGCCACGATATCGCGGCCCGAGCGCGAGAAGACGCGGATCTCGGCGGCCTCGCGCATCAATCCGCCCCAGGCCGCCCGCCACGCGCGCAACGGCACCGAGGCGCCGCCGGGCCGGCGGGCCACATGGGCGGGATCGGTGCAATCGGCATCGGGCACGCCGCGCCACGTCCCGTCCTGGTCCATCAGGTTGAAGCTGGGGCTGAGCGGCAGGTAGTCGTTCATCAGCACGGTGATGCGGCCCGCCGGGCCCGCGATCCCGCGCAGAAGGTCCGGCAGCGCGACGGGGTCGCGTTCGCCCACGCCACAGGAATAGAGGACATGCCGCCGGGACACCGGCGCCAGGAGCGCGTGCAGATCCGCGATTTCGTCGCTCGCGCCTGCGATCACGCCCCCGTCAACATGCAGCTCCAGCCGCCAGCGGGGGCTGCCGCCGACGCGCAGGACCAGCGCGCCGCCCGACGCCTCGACCGCCTCGGCCAGCAGGCGCTGCAGGTAGAGCTCGGCCCCCCCGCCCATGCTGTGGGCCAGGAAGATCGGGACGGCCTCCGCGCCGCATCCGGCGGCGAGCTTCGCGATGCCCAGCGCCAGGCGCGGCGTGCGCAGCGGGTCGGCCGCGATGAAGGCCTGCACCTCCGCGTCGTACCGGGGATAGCGCGCGGCGATCAGCGCGCTGGCCTGACGGATAAGGGCGCGCTTCGCCTCGGAGCCGAAGGACTGGCCGCCGCGGTGCTCCACGAAGAGCCGCGGCTGCACGACGTTCCGGCCGCCGAGACGCCGCACCCGCTGGCACCAGTCGACTTCCTCGCCATAGCCGCGGCCGAAGGCGGTATCGAGTTGCGGAACGCGCGCGAGAAAGCGCCGCGACATCGCCATGCAGAAGCCGACGCCGGTCGGCGCCTCGATCGGAGTGGCAGGCGCGGCCAGCCTCCGGGCGCGGCGGTCGATCGCGTCGGCCTGTCCCGGGCGCAGCGCGTTCGCCCGGCAGATCCGGGGCGCGGTGAAGATCTCGGCATCGTTCGACATGGGCGTGACGCTGGCGACGCGGCGATCGGCCAACGGCGCGGTCAGGCGGCTGGCCCAACCATCGGGCACCAGCGCGTCGGAATTCAGCAGGACCACGTCCCCGTCCCGGCGCGCCGCCAGCGCGAGACCGCGGTTCACCGCGCCCACGAAGCCGAGGTTGCGGGCGTTCTCGACAAGGCTGACGCGGTCGGGATCGCGCCGCGCGGCCCAGGCCTGCAGCCAGGGACGGATCCGGGGATCGGTGGAGCAATCCTCGACCAGGATCAGGTGCCAGGGCAGATCGGTGTGCCGCTCGACCCGGTCGAGGCATTCGCGCAGCAGATCGAAGGCATTGAAGACCGGAAGCACGATGGTGATCGGCGCTTTCCCGTCCGCGCTCTCGTCGGGGCCGCCCAGCCAGCTCGCCTCGATCCGGTCGTCGCCCGCAGGGGCATCGCGCAGATCCAGCCGCCGGATCACCGCGTCCCGCGCGCGCGGATCCCGCGTGGCGAGCCAACGCGCGGCGGCCGGAAGGGCGGGCAGCGCGGCGCGCAGGAAGGGCCGCAGGCTGCGGCGCAGCCCGGCCCGGCGGTCGGCTTCGGTGAAGGCCGGCAGCTCCAGCTCGCGGCGCGACCCGTCGGGCAGCGTCAGGAGGAGGCGGTGATCGACCGGCTGCCAGGGCAGGTCCACGGTGAAGCCCAAGGCCGTCTGCCCAGGCAGGCCCAGCACCGCGGCGACATCCGCGCGCGTCAGGTCCGGCGCGACCTCGCGCGCGTCATGCGGGCTGCAGAGCCGGACCGTCTTGGCGCGGGTCCAGCCCTCGACCCGGAAGCGGCCGCGCGCCCAGGTGATCCGGTCGACGAAGCCCAGCCCCGTCGCGTCCGCGGGGTCCATCGCGAAGCCCTCCCGTTCCAGCACCATGTGCCGGGACGCGTAGCGCAGAAAGAGCTGCCAGCCCGCCACGGTCACGCCCGGAACCCCGCCCGGCAGATGGAATTCGTCGCGCGCAACGTCATGAGCACCCCTCCGCAATCCCGCCCCGACGGCGGTCCCGCGGGTTCTAGGCGGCGGATGGTGGGCGTTCGGTTAACACGGCGACCGCGTTGACAGGCGGCGTCCACGCCGGGCACGCCTGCGGCCCAGAGCAGGAGCCGCCATGTCCTACGTCATTCCCCCGCCCGAGCCGCCCTCGCTCGCCGTCGCGGGCCGCGCCGCGCGCTTTCCCATCCGGCGCGTGTTCTGCGTCGGGCGCAACTACGCCGCCCATGCGCGCGAGATGGGCAAGGACCCGGATCGCGAACCGCCCTTCTTCTTCATGAAGCCCGGCGATTCGGTCGTGCCTGCCGCGGGCGTGATCCCTTATCCGCCCGAGACCGCCGAGCTGCATCACGAGGTCGAGCTGGTGGTGGCGTTGGCCGCGGGCGGGCGCGACCTGTCGCCCGCGCAGGAGGCGGGCGCGATCTGGGGCGCGACCGTCGGGATCGACCTGACCCGCCGCGATCTGCAGGGCGCAGCCAAGGCCGCGGGCCGGCCCTGGGACTGGGGCAAGGGCTTCGACGCCTCCGCCCCGATGGCGCCGCTGGTGCCGATCGCGGAGGTTCCGGCGCTCGATCGCGGCGGCATCTGGCTGGAGGTGAACGGCACGCCCCGGCAGCGCGGCGACCTGTCCGAGATGATCTGGCCGGTGCTGGAGCATGTGGCGATCATCTCGCGCTCCATGGCCCTGGCGCCGGGCGACCTGGTGATGACCGGCACGCCCGCGGGCGTCGGCCCGCTGCAGCCCGGCGACCGGGTCCGCGCGGGGATCGACGGCCTGGCCGAGCTGTCCTTCGAGATCGGCGCGCGCGGCTAGAGCGAGGCGGTAATCCCGCCATCGACATAGAGCGTCGTGCCGTTCACAAAGCTGGACGCGGCCGAGCACAGGAAGACGCAGGCGCCGACCAGCTCCTCCACCCGGCCCCAGCGGCCGGCGGGGGTGCGCTTGGCCAGCCAGGCCGAGAATTCGGGATCGTCGACCAGCGCCTGGTTCAGCGGCGTCTCAAAATAGCCGGGCGCCAGCGCGTTCACCTGCAGCCCGTGCTGCGCCCAATCGGTCGCCATACCCTTGGTCAGGTTGCCCACCGCGCCCTTGGTCGCCGTGTAGGGGGCGATGCCCGGGCGGGCCAGCGCGGTCTGGACCGAGGCGATGTTGACGATCTTTCCCGCCCCGCGCCCGATCATGTGGCGCGCGCAGGCTTGGCCCACGTGGAAGACACTGGCGATGTTGGTCTGCAGCAGGCGCTCGAACGCCTCGGCGGGAAAGTCCTGCAGCGGGGCGCGGTGCTGCATGCCCGCATTGTTGACCAGGATGTCGATCGCGCCGGTCTGGGCCTCGAACCCGTCGATCGCCGCGCGCGCGGCCTCATGATCGGTCACGTCGAAGGGCAGAAGGTCCACCGTCGCACCGCCGGCGCGCAGATCAGTGACGGCGGCTTCCAGCTTGTCGCGGCTGCGCCCGTTCAGGACGATTGCCGCCCCGGCGCCCGCCAGCCCCTTGGCCAGCGCCAGCCCGATGCCCTGCCCGGATCCCGTCACCAGGGCACGCCGTCCGCTCAGATCGAAGAGGTCGAGGGTCATGGCGCGTCTCCTGCTCGGGCCTCGACTATCGCGGCCGGGCCTGTTTCTGTGATCGGCATCCGGCCCAAGTCAACCGGAGGGGGAGGGGCCATGCGCGCCATCGTCATCCACGCCGCCCACGATCTGCGACTGGAGGAGCGCCCCGATCCCGGGCCGCCCGGACCGGGCCAGGTCCGCATCCGGATGGCGGCGGGCGGGGTCTGCGGTTCGGATCTGCATTATTACAACCATGGCGGCTTCGGCGCCGTCCGACTGCGCCAGCCGATGATCCTCGGGCACGAGGTCGCGGGCCATGTCGACGCGCTGGGCGCCGGGGTCGAAGGCCTGTCGGAGGGGCAGCTCGTCGCCATCTCGCCCTCGCGGCCCTGCGGGACCTGCGAATACTGCCTGCGGGGGCAGCCGAACCAGTGTCTGAACATGCGCTTCTACGGCTCGGCCATGCCGTTCCCGCATATTCAGGGCGCGTTCCGCGATGTGCTGATCGCCGAGGCCACGCAATGCGCGCCCGCCGACGGGTTGAGCGCGGGCGAGGCCGCGATGGCGGAGCCGTTGGCGGTCGCGCTGCACGCCCTGCGGCAGGCGGGCGGGCTGGTCGGAAAGGCGGTGCTGGTGACGGGATGCGGACCGATCGGGCTTCTGACGGTGCTGGCCGCGCGCCGGGCGGGGGCGGAGCGGATCGTGGCGACCGACCTCGCGGGCTTCCCGCTCGACATGGCCCGGCGGCTGGGGGCCGATGACGGGCTCGACCTGAAGGCCGATCCGGAGGCGCTTCGACCCTGGCAAAGGGAAAAGGGCCAGTTCGACGCCGCCTTCGAATGCTCCGGCGCGGCACCCGCCCTGGCCGGCGCCATCGCGGCGCTGCGGCCCGGCGGCGTGCTCGTGCAGCTCGGCCTCGGCGGGGATATGCCCGTTTCGATGCAGGCGCTGACGGCGAAGGAGCTGTCACTCAAGGGCAGCTTCCGCTTCCACGCGGAGTTCCACGCGGGCGTGAGCCTGATGCGCAAGGGTCTGATCGACGTGACGCCGCTCATCACCCACAGCCTGCCGCTCGACGCCGCCACGGACGCGTTCACGATCGCCGGGGACCGCAGCCAGGCGATGAAGGCACAGATCGTCTTCGGCGCCTGACAAGGCTCTAACGCGGGGAAATCCGCGCGATCTCGGGGCGGGGCAGGCGGGCCAGCAGGTCGGCCACCTCGGCGCGGCAGGCGTCGCCCTGCCATTCCGGCGGAAAGGCCCAGCCCGGCAGGTCGGAGGCCCGCAACAGGATCCTTCGCCAGTCATGGACGATGACCGTGCGCAGCGCCGCGATTTGGGCGGGCGACAGCGCGACGGGGTCGAGCAGCGGGCCCGCGCGCCGCAGCGCCTGGGCCAGGTCCCGCGATGCGTCGCACAATTCGGGCGGCGCGCTCTGAGCGCGCAGCCAGTCCGGGGGCGGCCGGTCGACGGGCAGGGCGAAGCCTTCGCCCCGGGCCGACAGATGGACCCGCGGCTCCGTCCCGTCCGGCGAGAGGACCAGCCAGCAGGCGTCGGGGGCGTCGGTCGCGTAGATGCGCCGCCCTGCGGCGCGGCTTTCGGCCCGGGCGCTGGGCGTCAGGGCATGTGTGGTCGTCCGGCCGGTCCGGGTGCTTTCGATCCAGCCGTCGCGGCGCAGCCGGTGTAGCGCCGTGCGCAGCGCTTCGGGCCGGATTTCGAGCTCGGCGCCAATCGCACGCAGGGTCGCGCCGTCGAGCCCCGCGCCCGGGCCTTGGGCAAGATCGCCGAAAATGGTGACGAGTACCGACCAGACCCGCCGCGGCGCCGCCCGGTCGCGGAGCAGGTCGAGCGCGGCCCGGCTCACGCCCGGTCGCCGCGCGCGACCATGGTCAGAAGCTCGTAGGTGGCCACGGCATCCCCCGCCGCGTCGGCCACCGTCACGTCCCAGCGCACCTCGCCGTATTCGTCGTTGCGAGGTGTCTTGTCCTTGACGGTCAGGGTCGCGTGGATCGCGGTGCCGGGCGCGACGGGTTTCAGAAAGCGCAGCGCGTCGAGGCCGGTATTGGCGAGGACGGGCCCTTCATCCGGATCCACGAACAGCCCGGCGGCGAAGCTGAGGAGCAGGTAGCCATGGGCGACGCGGCCCGGGAAGAACGGGTTCCGCGCGGCGGCGGCGTCATCCATGTGCGCGTAGAACCGGTCGCCGGTGAATTCGGCGAAATGGGTGATGTCCTCGGATGTGATCACACGTGGCACGGTGGTGATCGTCTCGCCCGGCTGCAGCTCCTCGAAGTAGCGCCGGAAGGGGTGCGTCGGTCCGGAATGCGTCTCTGAACCGGGGAAAAACCGGCCCGTCACGCCGGAGAGGTGGTCCGGACTGCCCTGAACGGCCACGCGCTGCATGTGGTGCAGGACTCCCCGGATCCCGCCCTGCTCCTCGCCGCCGCCGGCGCGCCCGGGGCCGCCATGGATCATGTGCGGCATCGGCGCACCGTGACCCGTGCTGGCCGCCATCGAGCTGCGATCGTTGAGATAGATGCGCCCGTGCCACGCCCCCATCCCCTCGACCGCCTGTCGGGCGATCTCGGGATCGTGGGTGATCACGGACGCGACCAGGCTGCCTTCACCGCGATTGGCCAGCGCGACAGCGTGGTCCATGTCGCGATAGGGCAGGACGGTCGAGATCGGGCCGAACGCCTCGGTGGCGTGCACGGCCCGCGCGCCGTCGGGATCGGCGCAATGCAGCAGGATCGGCGGCAGGAAGGCCCCCGCCCCGTCCACGGCATCCGGATCGCCGCAGATCCGCCCGGTCTCGCCCGCGAGCGCATCGAGCTTCGCCAGCACGTCGTCGCGCTGCGCCTTCGAAACCAGCGCCCCCATCCGCGTCCCGGGGTCGCGCGGATCGCCGATATGGACCGCGCCCAACTTGGCCGAAAGGGCCTCGATCAGTGTCTTCGCATGGGGTTCGGGCACGAGGATGCGTCGGATCGCAGTGCATTTCTGTCCCGCTTTCGTCGTCATCTCGCGCGTCACCTCGCGCAGGAACAGATCCCATTCCGGGCTGTCCGGTCCGGCGTCGGGGCCGAGGATCGAGGCGTTCAGGCTGTCTTGTTCGGCCGTGAAGCGCACGGCGTGGCGCAGCAGGCCCGGATGGCCCCGCAGCTTCAGCGCCGTGGCGGCCGAGCCGGTGAAGCCCAGCGTGTCCTGCGGGCCGAGCCGGTCCAAAAGGTCGCCCACCCCGCCCGCGATCAGCTGCAGCGCACCCGCCGGCAGGAGGCCAGAGTCCAGCATCATTCGGACGCAGGCCTCGGTCACCTGGCAGGTCTGGGTCGCGGGTTTCACGATCGACGGCATCCCGGCCAGGAAGGCGGGCGCGAATTTCTCGAGCATGCCCCAGACGGGGAAGTTGTAGGCGTTGATCTGGACCGCCGCGCCCCGCAGCGGCACGCAGACATGTTGGCCGATGAAGCTGCCGTCGCGGGACAGGGCCTCGGGCCCGCCGTCGCGGTAGAGGCGCGCGTCCGGCATCTCGCGGCGGCCCTTCGAGGCGTAGACGAAGAGCGTCCCGATGCCGCCATCGATGTCGAAGAGATGGTCCTTGGCCGTGGCGCCGGTGGCGAAGGACAGCTCGTAGAGCGGGTCCTTCCGCTCCGACAGGTGCAGCGCCAGCGCCTTCAGGATCCGGGCACGGTCGTGGAAGGTGAGCGCGCGCAGCGCCGGCCCGCCCAGCTGCCGCGCGTGATCCAGCGCTGCCTGCATGTCGAGCGTGGCGTCGCCGGCGCGCGCGACCGGCGCGTCCGTCGCGGCATCCGTGATCACGAAAGCGTCGCGCCCCGGGGGCACCCAGCGCCCGGCGATGAAACTTCCGACCTCGATCAGCGACATGGGCAGTCTCCCTGCGCGGCAGATTGACCGGCCCCGCCGATCCCGGCAAGCCTGTGCGGGGGAGGAAACGCATGACCGACATGACGCCCGACGCGCGCGCCCGCCGTGCCGCCGACGCGATGTGGGCTGACGATGCGGCCAGCCGCTGGCTGGGCATGGAACTGGTCGCGGTGTCCGAGGGCGCGGCGACCCTGCGCCTGGCGGTGGGGGCGCATCACTGCAACGGCCACGGCACCTGCCATGGGGGCGTGATCTTCGCGCTGGCCGACAGCGCCTTCGCCTTCGCCTGCAATTCGCGCAACCAGGCCACCGTGGCGCAGCACGCCGCGGTGACCTTCACCGCGCCCGGCCGCGCGGGCGACGTGCTGACCGCCGAGGCCCGCGAGGTGACGCTGGCCGGGCGGTCGGGCGTCTATGACGTGCGGGTCACCGACCAGGGCGGCGCGGTCGTGGCGGAGTTTCGCGGGTTGTCGCGCGCCGTGCCCGGCCAGCTGTTCGAGGAGGAGAGATGAAGGACCTGACGCCGGACCCTGCGACGCTGGACCCGATCGAGACCGCGCCGCGGGCCGAGCTGGAAAAACTCCAGCTTCAGAGACTGAAACAGACCCTGGAACGGGTCTACGAGGCCGTCCCGACCTATCGCCGGAAATTCGACGCGGCGGGGGTGACGCCCGACGATCTGCGCGCGTTGGGCGACCTCGCCCGGTTTCCCTTCACCACCAAGGAGGACCTGCGCGCGGCCTATCCGTTCGGCATGTTCGCCGTCCCGCGCGAGCGGATCCGGCGCGTCCACGCCTCCTCGGGCACGACGGGCAAGCCGACCGTCGTGGGCTACACGGCCGGGGATATCGAGATCTGGGCCGATCTGGTGGCGCGCTGCCTGCGCGCGGCCGGCGTGCGGCGCGGCGACATCGTGCACAACGCCTATGGCTACGGGCTGTTCACCGGCGGGCTCGGCGCCCATTACGGGATCGAGAAGCTGGGCGCGACGGTCATCCCGATGTCCGGCGGCCAGACCGCGCGCCAGGTCCAGCTGATCGAGGATTTCCGGCCCAAGGCGATCATGGTGACGCCCAGCTACATGCTCAACATCCTCGAGGAATATGTCCGCCAGGGCCTCGACCCCCGCGCCTGCCCGCTGGAGGTGGGCATCTTCGGGGCCGAGCCCTGGACGCCGGCCATGCGCGCCGAGATCGAGGCGGCTTTCGACATGCACGCGGTCGATATCTACGGCCTGTCCGAAGTGATGGGGCCCGGGGTCGCGCAGGAAGCGGTCGACACGAAGGATGGTCTGCATATCTGGGAGGATCACTTCCTGCCCGAGATCGTGGATCCGGAGACCGGCGAGCCGCGTCCCGACGGAACCGAGGGCGAGCTGGTCTTCACCACGCTCACCAAGGAAGGGATGCCGGTGATCCGCTACCGCACGCGCGATCTGACCACGCTGATGCCCGGCACGGCGCGGACGCATCGGCGGATGGCCAAGGTCACGGGGCGCAGCGACGACATGATCATCCTGCGCGGCGTCAACGTCTTCCCCACCCAGATCGAGGAGCGGGTGCTGGCCACCCCCGGGCTCGCGCCGTATTTCCAGATCGAGCTGATCCGCGAAGGCCCGCGCGACGTGATGCGCGTCCATGTCGAGGGTCTGCCCGACGCGGATGGCGCGGCCTGCGGGCCGGTGCTGGAGCGGTCGATCAAGGAGATGGTGGGGGTCAGCTGCGCCGTATTGGTCGCCGCGCCCGGCGGGGTCGAGCGCAGCCAGGGCAAGGCCCGCCGCGTGGTGGACAAGCGCGGGGCGTGAGGCCGGGATTCAGGCTCTGACAAAGGGGGTTTCGCGTCAGTGGCCGGTGTAATACTCGACCGCGACATCGTCTGTCAGCGGGTAGGACTGGCAGGAGAGGACGTAGCCGGCTTCGACCTCGTAATCTTCAAGCGCGTGGTTCTGGATCATCTCGACCTCGCCCCGCGTCACCTTGCATATGCAGGTCGAGCAGACGCCCGCCTTGCAGGCATAGGGCGCGTCGATCCCGGCGGCGAGCGCGGCTTCGAGGATCGACTGGTCGCGCTCCATCTCGACGGTCTCGGTCGCGCCTTCCAGCGTGATGGCGGCCCGGGTGGGCTTGGCCTCGGCCTTCCGGCCCGCGCGCTGGGGCAGGCGGCCGGTCTGGGAGCCGGCGAAAAGTTCGAAATGGATGGCCTCTCTCGGCAGGCCGTGTGTCTCTAACCCGGCGGAAATCACCTTCATCAACGGCTCGGGACCGCAGATGAAGGCCTCGTCCACCGTGTCGATCCGGATCCATTGCGCGAACAGCGCGTCGAGCTTCTCGGCGTCGATCCGGCCGGTGAAGAGGTCGATATCCTGCGCGTCCTGGCCCAGCACGTGGACGATGGCGAGGCGGGCGAGATTGCGCGACTTCAGGTCGTCCAGCTCCTCGCGGAACATGATCGCGTTCACGGCGCGATTGGCATAGACCAGCGTCGCCTTCGATCGCGGCTCCAAGGCCAGGACGGTCTTCAGGATCGACAGGATCGGCGTGATGCCGGAGCCGGCGGCGAAGAAGAGGTTATGCTTCGCGGCATCGGGCGCGATGGCGCTGTGGAAGCGCCCCATCGGCGGCAGGGCCTGCAGCGTGTCGCCCACGGACAATTCCGCATTCGCCCAGGTCGAGAAGGCGCCGCCCTCGACCCGCTTGACGGCGACCTGCAGGGGCTCGCCCGGCGCGGCGCAGATCGAATAGGAGCGGCGCAGCTCGGTCCCGTCGAACGTGCGGCGCAGGGTCAGGTACTGGCCCTGGACCCAGTCGAACCCGTCGGGCGCGTCGAAGGTGATCACCACGGCATCCCGGGTCGTGTGGCGCAGATCGGTCACGGTGAGGTCGTGGAAGCGGGCCATCAGATGCACTTGAAATAATCGAAGGGTTCCAGGCAGTCGCCGCAGCGCCATTGCGCCTTGCAGGGCGTCGAGCCGTATTGGCTGACCCGCGACAGGTTCGTGCCGCCGCAGCGCGGGCAGGCCTCGGGTCCGCCGGCGGGCGAGGGCGGGGCGATGCCGTATTCCAGCAGTTTCGCGCGGCCCTTCTCGGACAGCCAGTCGGTGGTCCAGGGCGGGGCGATCTGCGTCTCTATCACGGGGCTTTCGATGCCATGGTCGCGCAAGGCGGCGTCGATCTGCATCGTGATCACACTCGTCGCGGGGCAGCCGGAATAGGTCGGCGTGACTGCCACGTGCAGCCGGTCGCCTTGCCAGCGCACGTCGCGCACGATGCCCAGATCGACGACGGAGATCACCGGGATCTCGGGGTCCGGCACAGCATCGAGCCAGTCCCAGATCTGCGCGGTGGACGGTCTTACCACGTCGCCCCCGGATAGGCGCGCTGCAGCCACTGCATCTCGGTCAGCATGTGGCCCAGATGCTCGGAATGGCGCTTGCCGCTGCGCCCGCCGCTCTGGGCCGCCTGGCTTTCCGGGCGGGTCAGGGTGGCTTCGGCGAGCAGCGCGTCCACGGCGGCGTCCCAATCCGCGCGCAATTCGGACGGACGCGGCGCGATTCCGGCCGCGGCCAGCGCCTCGTCGGTCGCATCGCTCTCGAACATCTCGGCCACATAGGGCCAGAGCCGGTCCAGCGCGGCCTGCATCCGCGCGTGACTCTCCTCGGTTCCATCGCCGAGGCCCACGACCAGCTCGGCCGAGCGTTCGGCGTGGTAGCGCACCTCCTTGACGGCCTTGGCGGCGATCCCGGCGATGGTGGCATCCCCGGATGCGGTCAGCCGTTCGAGCATGAGGAGGTGCCAGCGGTCAAACAGGAAGCTGCGCGCGAGCGTCTGGGCGAAATCGCGGTTCGGCTGTTCGACCAGCAGGAGGTTCCGGAAGTCCCACGCGTCGCGCAGCATGGCGAGGTCGTCCTCGGACCGGCCCTTGCCCTCGACCTGGCCGGCATAGGCCAGCCACATCCGCGTCTGGCCGATCAGGTCGAGCGCGGTGTTGGCGAGCGCGATGTCTTCTTCCAGCGCGGGGGCGTGGCCGCACCATTCCGAGATACGATGGCCCAGCAGCAGCGTGCTGTCGCCCATGCGCGTCAGGAAGGTGAACAGATCGCTCACATCGCCCCCACGTCGTCGGGAATGTCGAAGAAGGTCGGGTGACGATAGGTCTTGTCGTCGGCGGGGTCGAACATCGGCCCTTTGTCGGAGGGGTTCGAGGCGGTGATCGCGGCCGAGGGCACGACCCAGATCGAGGTGCCTTCGTGGCGGCGCGTGTAGACGTCGCGCGCGTTGAGCATCGCCGTCTTCGCGTCGGGCGCGTGCAGCGAGCCGACATGGCGATGGCTCATCCCGTGCTTGCCGCGGATGAACACCTCCCAGAGCGGCCATTCGCGGGCGGAGAGCGCCGGCCCGGTCATTCCGCCGCGACCTTCGCCGCGCGCTTCTTCGCGGCATGTGCCATCAGCCCGTCGCGTACCCAGCGGCCCTCGTCCCAGGCGCGGTTCCGGGCCTCCAGACGTTCGGCGTTGCAGGGGCCGTTGCCCTTGATGACCTCGAAGAACTCGGACCAGTCGGGCTGGGTGAAGTCGTAGCCGCCCTTCTCCTCGTTCCAGCGCAGGTCGGGATCGGGGACCGTCAGCCCGAGATATTCGGCCTGCGGCACGGTCTGGTCGACGAATTTCTGCCGCAGCTCGTCATTGGTGTTCATCTTGATCCGCCACGCCATCGACTGCGCGGAATGGACCGAGTCCTTGTCGGACGGGCCGAACATCATCAGCGACGGGTACCAGAACCGGTCCAGCGCATCCTGCGCCATGCGGCGCTGCGCCTCGGTGCCGTTGGCCATCTTCATCATGATGTCGAAGCCCTGCCGCTGGTGGAAGGATTCCTCCTTGCAGATGCGAACCATGGCGCGGGCATAGGGGCCGTAGGAGGTGCGCTGCAGCGGTACCTGGTTCATGATCGCGGCACCGTCGACCAACCAGCCGACCGCGCCCATATCGGCCCAGGTCAGGGTCGGGTAATTGAAGATCGACGAGTATTTCATCCGGCCATCGAGCAGCATCTCGGTCAGCTCGTCGCGGCTGACGCCCAGCGTCTCGGCGGCGCAGTAGAGATAGAGACCGTGCCCCGCCTCGTCCTGCACCTTGGCGAGCAGGATCGCCTTGCGCTCGAGCGTGGGCGCGCGGGTGATCCAGTTGCCCTCGGGCAATTGGCCCACGATCTCGGAATGGGCATGCTGGCCGATCTGGCGGATCAGCGTCTTGCGGTAGCCCTCGGGCATCCAGTCCTTCGGCTCGATCTTCTCGCCCCGGTCGATGCGCGCCTGGAAGGCGGCGGCCTTGGGGCTGTTATCGGCGGTCTCGGACTTCACCATCTGGGCGTACATGCGCGGACTCCGGAATGCAGGGGACAAAAACACAATACGCGCCGCGCGGGCCCGCGTCCAGAAATACGTTACAAGATCGTGTGGCCCGGCGGATTTCTGTAACATGACATTCGGCGTCGTATGGCCCCGATGCGCCCTGTCGCCATCCCCTTGTGTTTCCCCGACAAGGATGGTCGTCTCCGCGCCATCAAGCCCCCGAGGAGGGGTGTGAAACAACCGGGAGACCAAGATGCTACGCACGACCACCGCCATCCTGACCCTTGCGCTGACCGCCGGCGCCGCCAGCGCCGAGACGCTGCGCTGGGCCCGCGCGGGCGACAGCCTGACGCTCGATCCGCATGCCCAGAACGAGGGCCCGACCCACACGCTGGCGCATCAGATCTACGAGCCGCTGATCATCCGCGACCAGACCGGCGCCTTCGAGCCGGCGCTGGCCACCGACTGGGCGCCGAGCGCCGAGGACCCGAACATCTGGGTCTTCAACCTGCGCCAGGGCGTGACCTTCCACGACGGGGCCGCCTTCACCGCGGAGGACGTCGTGTTCAGCTTCGAGCGCGCGAAGTCCGAGACCTCGGCGATGAAGGAGCTGCTGACCTCGATCACCGAGGTGCGGGCGGTCGACGATCACACGGTCGAATTCGTCACCGACGGGCCGAACCCGATCCTGCCCAACAACTTCACCAACCTGTTCATGATGGACAAGGATTGGGCCGAGGCGAATGACGTGGTCGCCGTGCAGGACATCGCCAACGGCCAGACCACCTTCGCCGCGACCAACGCGAACGGCACGGGCCCCTACACGCTCGTCTCGCGCGAGCCCGACGTGCGCACGGTGCTGGACGCCAATCCCGATTACTGGGGCGTGGGCCAGTTCCCGCTGGAGGTGACGCGGATCGAGTACATGCCCATCCAGAACGCCGCGACCCGCGTCGCCGCGCTTCTGTCGGGCGAGGTCGACTTCATTCAGGACGTGCCGGTGCAGGACCTGAGCCGCGTGGCCGATACCGAGAACCTGGTGATCAAGACCGCGCCGCAGAACCGGACGATCTTCTTCGGCATGAATTCGGGCGCGGACGATATCGAGCGTGACGATGTCGAAGGGGCCAACCCGCTGGCGGATGTGCGCGTGCGCCAGGCGATGAACATGGCGCTCAACCGCGGGGCCATCCAGCAGGTCGTGATGCGCGGCCAAGCGCAGCCGACCGGCGTCATCATGCCGCCCTTCGTCAATGGCTGGACGCCCGAGCTCGACGCGCTGCCCGAAGGCGACATGACCGCCGCGCAAGCGCTGATGGCCGAGGCGGGCTATGGCGACGGCTTCACCATCCAGCTGGATTGCCCGAACGACCGCTACGTCAACGACGAGGCGATCTGCCAGGCGGCCGTCGGCATGCTGGGCCAGATCGGCGTGAACGTGAACCTGAACGCGCAGCCCAAGGCGCAACACTTCCCGCTGATCCAGAACGGCACGACCGATTTCTACATGCTGGGCTGGGGCGTGCCGACCTATGACAGCGAGTACATCTTCAACTTCCTCGCCCATACCAAGGACGGCGAGCGCGGATCGTGGAACGCGACCGGCTTCTCGGATGCGGACACGGATGCGAAGATCAAGTCGCTGGCCTCGGAGACTGATCTGGAGGTGCGCAACGCCACCATCGCCGAGATCTGGGACACGGTGCAGGACCAGACGCTGTACCTGCCGATCCACCACCAGGTGCTGAACTGGGGCATGACGGAAGCCGTCGGCACCGAGGTCTCGCCGGAGGACGATCCGAAGTTCAAGCATTTCTCGATGAACTGATCTTCGCTGCCAAGCGATCGTGAAAGGGCCCCGGCGGGGCCCTTTCTTTTTTCGTGAATGCGCTTTTCGCGCCGGCCCCGATTGAAGCCGCCCGCCCGGGTGCGTATTTTGACATCGCGACCGGAGATCACGAGACCATGGACGGAAAGATCGACCTGAACGGCACGGCGATGACGCCTCCCGGGGACCTGCCCGCGGCCCTGTCGGCGCAGTCCGTGGGCGCATTTCCCTTCTCGCTGGTCCTGACCGACCCGCGGCAGGAGGATCATCCGATCGTCTACGTGAATCCGGCCTTCACCCGGACGACCGGCTACCAGCCCGAAGAGGTCGTCGGCCGCAATTGCCGCTTCATGCAGGGGCCCGGGACGCAGCCGCAGGCGCGGGCCGCGATCCGCCGCGCGCTGGAGGCGGGGGAAGCCTGCACGGTGGATATCCAGAATTACCGTGCGGACGGGACGGCCTTTCCGAACCGCCTGATGCTCAGCCCGCTGCGCGACGAGAACGGCGAAATCGTCTATTTCCTCGGCGTCCAGAGCGACACGACCGCGGATGTCGGCACGGCCGGCGAGGCCCGCGAGATGCGCGAGCGGCTGCGCGAGTTACAGCATCGCGTGAAGAACCATCTCGCCATGATCCTGTCGATGATCCGGGTCGAGGCGCGCAACCGCGCGCCGGAAGAGGTCGCGCCCCGCCTCACGCGGCGCATCGGGGCGCTGGCGACGCTCTACGAGGCCTTCTCGAATGCCGATGACGGCGCGATCGACAGCGTGTCGGCGGAAAGCTTCCTCGGGAGGGTGGTCGAGGCGCTGCACAAGATCGACGACCGCGATGACATCGAGATCGCGCAGGATATCGCGCCCGTCCTGCTGAAGATGGAGGTGGCGGACCGCCTGGCGCTTTTCCTGTCCGAGGTGCTGACCAACGCGCTGCAGCACGGCATGAAGGACCGCGCGACGGGGCGGATCACGGTCGGCCTCTCCGCCGAGGGGGACCGGGGCACGCTCGTCGTCGAGGATGACGGCAATGGGCTGGGCGAGACGGAATGGCCGGGCTCCGCCTCGGTCGGCAGCCGGATCACCGAGGATCTCGTGTCGCGTCTGGACGGGCGGCTGAAGGTCGAAACCGGCGAATGGGGCACCCGGGTGTCGCTGGCCTTCCCGCTGAACCCTGCCGCGGACTGAGCGTTAACGTTGCCCGTCGAAGCGGCGCGCGACCTCTTCCAGAATTTCGATCCGAGTCCTTGCGCGGTGATCCTGCCCAGCACGCCTGTCTGCGCGCCGCCCCCTGACAGTCGTCCCGAAGCGCTTTGGGTGGAAGCCGTGATTTGACTCCCGCCACGCTGGCGTCATGCTTCGGTCTCCAGCAAGGAGGAGATTGCAATGAGACCGATCCTGACGGCGATGGCCCTGTCCGTCGCGCTGCCCGCGGGGGCGGCCGAACTGCGCTACGCCTCCACCACCGATCCGAACACGCTGGACCCGAATGCGGGCAATTCCGCCCCGGTCTTCAGCCTGCTGGGCAATGTCTACGAAGGCCTGGTCCGGCGCGGCCGCGACATGAGCATCGAGCCCGCGCTCGCCACCGCCTGGGAGCCGATCGGCGACGGCGCCGGCTGGCGCTTCACGCTGCGCGAGGGCGTGACCTTTCACGACGGCCAGGCCTTCACCGCCGAGGACGTGATCTTCAGCTACGAGCGCGCCGCGTCGGAGCAGTCGGACACGTCGAGCTGGTTCGCGGGCGTGACCGAGGTCGTCGCCATCGACGATACCACCGTCGAGATCCTGACCGAGATGCCGAACCCCATCTTCGTCGACGGGATCGCGAACTGGATGATGCTGGACAGCGGCTGGGCCCTCGAGAACGGCGCCGAGCGGCCGAACATCGAGCAGGGCAATTACGCCACGCTGAACGCCAGCGGCACCGGGCCCTATCGCGTGACCGAACGCCAGCCGGGCCTGCGCACGGTGTTGGAGGCCTATGACGGCTGGTGGGGCGAGGATCGCGGCAACGTCACGCGCGCCGTGTTCCAGCCGGTACAGAACTCCTCCACCGCCGTGGCGGCGCTCCTGTCGGGCGAGCTGGACCTGATCGAGCCCGTGCCGGTTCAGGACGCCGCGCGGGTCGAACAGGCCGAGGGCGTCGATGTCGTCCGCGGGATCGAGGCGCGCGTCATCATGCTGGGCTTCCCGCATGATGCGGAGGGCCTGATCACCGGCGGCGAGGGCAACCCCTTCACCGACGCCCGCGTCCGGCAGGCGGTGGCCCATGCGGTTAATGTGCCCGCGATCCTGCAGACCGTGATGCGCGGCTCGGCCGAGCCGGTGGCCCAGCTGGTGGGCGCAGGCATGCGCGGCTACACCGAAGGGCTGGACCGGCCCGAATACGACCCCGACCGCGCCCGCGCCTTGCTGGCCGAGGCGGGCTATCCGGATGGCTTCCGCTTCAGCCTGAAATGCCCCAACGACCGCTACCTGAACGACGAGGCCGTCTGCACCGCGATCACCGGGATGCTGGCGCAGGTCGGGCTGGAGCCGCTGCTGGAGACCATGCCGGTCGCCAATTACTGGCCGACGCTGCGGGCCGACGATCACGACATGTATCTTCTGGGCTGGTCGCCCGGCACCTTCGATGCCGAGCATCCGATCCGCTTCCTGCTGGCCACGCCGAACGAGGAGGCGAAGCTGGGCTCGTGGAATTTCGGCGGCTACTCGAATGACCGGATCGATACGCTCCTGCCGCAGGTCCAGTCCGAGATCGACGATGCGGCGCGCCAGGCGATGCTGGACGAGATCGCGCAGATCCAGCTCGACGACGCGGCCTATGTGCCGCTTTACGTCCAGCCGCTGATCTGGGGCGTGAAGGACGGGGTCGAGGTCGTGCAGCGGCCCGACAATTTCGTGAACCTGCGCTGGATCGAAGTCGCGGAGTGACGAACCCGTGGGGGGGCGGGCCCCGGCCCGGCCCCCCGAACCGACGGGCATCGCCCGTCTCCCGAGGGACGCTGAGCGCTTGACCCTCCGCGCGCGAGAGAGGAGACGGGGGCATGCTCGCCTATATCATCCGCCGCGTCCTGCAATCCGTCGTCGTCCTTCTGGCGGTGGGCCTCGTCGCGTTCTCCATGTTCCGCTTCGTCGGTGACCCGATCGAGAACCTGCTGGGACAGGAGCGGACGGTGCAGGACGTGGAGCGGTTGCGCGAGGCGCTGGGGCTGAACGAGCCCTTCATCGTGCAATACGCCACCTTCCTCGGCCGCGCGGTGCAGGGTGATTTCGGCATTTCCTACCGCCAGGCCCGCCCCGTCGCCGAGATCATCGCCGAGCGCGCGCCCGCCACGCTGGAACTGGCCGCGGTCTCGGGCCTTCTCGCCGTATCGCTGGGGATCGGGCTGGGCGTCTTCACCGCGATCCGCCGCGACGGCTGGGCGGCGAACCTGATCATGTCGACCTCGCTCATCGGGGTCAGCCTGCCGACCTTCCTGATCGGGATCCTGCTGATCTACGTCTTCGGCGTCCAACTCAGGTGGCTGCCCACCTTCGGACGCGGCGAGGTGGTCCAGCTCGGCTGGTGGTCGACCGGGCTTCTGACCGAGAGCGGGCTGAAATCGCTGATCCTGCCCGCGATCACGCTGGGCCTCTACCAGATGACGCTGATCATGCGGCTGGTCCGCTCCGAGATGCTGGAGGTGCTGCGCCAGGATTACATCCGATTTGCCCGCGCGCGCGGGCTGGCCGCGAAATCGGTCAATTTCCGCCACGCGCTGAAGAACACCATGGTGCCCGTGATCACGGTGACCGGCCTGCAACTCGGCGCGATCATCGCCTTCGCCATCATCACCGAGACGGTCTTCCAGTGGCCGGGCGTGGGGCTCTTGTTCATCAACGCCGTCCAGTTCGTCGATATCCCGGTGATGGCGGCCTACCTGATGCTGATCTCGGTGATGTTCGTGATGATCAACCTGCTGGTCGACATCCTTTACGTCTGGGTCGATCCGCGGCTTCGCATCGACGGGAGGCACGTATGAGCGATCTGCCCGACGCCGCCCGCCAGGGCCCGAAGCCGACCGAACGGCTGGAGGGCGCGGAAATCGTCCGCGCCTCGCGCTGGAAGGCCGCCTGGGACAGCGACCTGGCCTACAGCTTCCGACGCTCGCCCGTGGCGATGATCGCGGCGCTGGTGACGCTGATCCTGGTGCTGTCGGCGGTCTTCGCGCCGCTGATCGCGACGACGAACCCGTTCGACCCGTCCAGCCTGAACCTGATGAACGGCTTCACGCCCCCAGGCGAGGCCAATGCCTTCACCGGCGAAAGCTTCTGGCTCGGCACCGACGATCAGGGCCGCGACGTGTTCTCGACCATTCTCTACGGCTTGCGGATCAGTCTCTTCGTGGGCGTCATGGCGGTGATGTTCGCGATGGTTCTGGGCGTCTTGCTGGGCCTGGTCGCGGGCTATGCGGGCGGCTGGGCCGAGACCATCGTGATGCGCGTGGCCGATGTGCAGCTGACCTTCCCGTCGATCCTGGTGGCGATGCTGATCTTCGGCGTGGCCCGCGGCGTGATCCCGATCGAGTATCGCGACCAGATGGCGATCTGGGTGCTGATCCTGGCGATCGGCCTGTCCGACTGGGTGCAATTCGCCCGCGTCGTGCGCGGCGCCACGCTGGTCGAGAAGAACAAGGAATACGTCCAGGCCGCGCGGCTGATCGGCCGGTCGTCGGGGGCGATCATGCTGCGGCACATCCTGCCCAACGTAATGTCGCCGGTCCTGGTGATCGCGACGATCTCACTGGCGCTGGCGATCATCGCCGAGGCGACGCTCAGCTTCCTCGGCGTCGGCGCGCCGCCCACCCAGCCGAGCCTTGGCACGCTGATCCGCATCGGCCAGGATTTCCTGTTCTCGGGCGAATGGTGGATCCTGTTCTTCCCCGCCGTGACCCTTTTGGCGCTGGCCCTCTCGGTGAACCTCTTGGGCGACTGGCTGCGCGATGCGCTGAACCCGAGGCTGCGATGACCACCCCCGTTCTCGAACTCCGCGACCTGACGGTCGACATTCCCACCCGTCACGGCGTGCTGCGGCCGGTGGACAGCGTCTCTTGGGCGATCGACGCGGGCGAGATCCTGGGCGTGGTCGGCGAGTCCGGGGCGGGCAAGTCGATGACCGGCAACGCGGTGATCCGGCTGCTCGATCCGCCGGCGCATATCTCGGGCGGCGAGGTGCTGCTGGAGGGGGTGCGGATCGACAACGTGTCGCCCGCCGAGATGCGCCGTATCCGGGGCAAGCGGATCGGGATGGTGTTCCAGGACCCGCTCACTTCGCTCAACCCGCTCCTGACCATCGGGGACCAGCTCACCGAGACGATCCAGCGCCATCTCGACGTCACCACCGAGGAGGCGAGGAAGCGCGCCGTGCGCGGCCTCGACGAGGTCGGGATCCCCGCGGCGAAGGACCGGCTCGGCGCCTATCCGCACGAGTTCTCGGGGGGCATGCGGCAGCGGGTGGTGATCGCGCTGGCGCTCTGCGCCGAGCCCACGCTGCTGATCGCGGACGAGCCGACGACGGCGCTCGACGTGTCGGTGCAGGCGCAGATCACGGCGCTGCTGAAGCGGCTGTGCCGCGAGCGGGGGATGGCCGCGATGCTGGTCACCCACGACATGGGCGTGATCGCTGAGACCGCGGACCGCGTCGCGGTGATGTATGCCGGCCGGCTGGCCGAGATCGGGCCGGTCAGCCAGATCATCGCGCAGCCGCGCCATCCCTATACCGACGGGCTGATGGCCTCGACGCCCGCCGCGTCGGCCGGGCACGCGCGGCTGCGCCAGATCCCGGGCGCCATGCCCCGGCTCGGGCGCCTGCCCGACGGTTGCGCCTTCTCGCCCCGCTGCCCGCGCGCCGAGGCGAAGTGCCGCCACGATCCGCGTCCGAAAGTGGGCGAGGCCGATGCGCGCGCAGCCTGCTGGTTCCCGATCGAAGCCGGGCCCGACACGAAGGACTCCGCCGCATGAGCCTCGTCAGCATCAAGAACCTGACCCGCGTCTTCGACGTCTCGAAGCCGTGGCTGAACCGCGTGATCGAGCGTCTGCCCAAGCGGATGCTGACCGCCGTCAGCGATGTCAGCTTCGAGATCCCGGCCCGCACGACTTATGCGCTGGTGGGCGAGAGCGGCTCGGGCAAATCGACCATCGGCAAGATGGTGGTGGGCCTGCTGCGGCCCAGCGAGGGCACGGTCGAGATCGAGGGCATCGACCTCTTCGCCGAGACCGATCCCGCGAAGATCGAGCGCGTGCGCTCCGACATCCAGATGATCTTCCAGGACCCGTTCGCCTCGCTCAACCCGCGCTGGCGTGTCCGTGACATCATCACCGAGCCGGTCACCGCCCGGGGCGGTTCGGCCGAGGGCCTGGCCGAGCGCCTGCTGGAGCAGGTGGGCCTATCGGCCGAGGATGCAGCGAAGTACCCCCACCAATTCTCGGGCGGGCAGCGGCAGCGGCTCTGCGTGGCCCGCGCGCTCGCATCCGAGCCCAAGCTGATCGTCTGCGACGAGCCGACCTCGGCGCTCGACGTCTCGGTGCAGGCGCAGGTTCTGAACCTGATGAGCGACCTGAAGGATCAGCACGGGCTGACCTACCTGTTCATCAGCCACGACCTGACCGTGGTGCGGCATATGGCCGACACGATCGGCGTCCTCTACCTGGGCCGCCTCGTCGAGGAGGCGCCGCCCGAGGTGCTGTTCACCCGTCCCGCGCATCCCTATACGGCCATGCTGATCGACGCCGCCCCGCGCCTCGACGCCTTCGGGCGCGAGGTGATCCCGCCCGAGGGCGAGATCCCCGATCCGATCGACCCGCCCAAAGGCTGCGCCTTCCATCCGCGCTGTCCACTGGCGACCGGGATCTGCAAGTCCGAACGCCCGAAGCTGGAGCCCTTCGGTCCCGGGCGCGTGGCCTGCCACCATGCCGGCCAGATCGAACTGACCAGCGCAGCCTGACCCGCTCCGGTTGACAGCCGCGCCCCGCCCCCGGAGACCTGTCGCACCCCAATGGCGAGGCGCCCGCATGGCCGAGACCAGCGATATCCATCCCGTGATCCTCTGCGGCGGGTCGGGCACCCGGCTCTGGCCGCTGTCGCGCCGGTCGCGCCCCAAGCAATTCGCGGATCTGCTGGGCGACGAGACTCTGTTCCAGGCGTCGATCCGGCGCGTCGCGGCCAAGGGTTTCGCCGCGCCGATGGTGGTGACGGCCGATGATTACCGCTTCGTGGTCACCGAGCAGCTGGATGAGATCGGCGTGACGCCCCGCGCGGTGGTGATCGAACCCGCGGCGCGCAACACCGCCCCCGCGATCCTGGCCGCGGCCCGGCTGGTCGCCGCGCGGGACCCCGAGGCGGTGATGCTGGTGCTGCCTTCGGACCACGCGATCCCCGATGCCGCCGCCTTCCGCGCCGCCGTGGCCGAGGGGCTGGCCGCCGCGCGGGACGGGCGCCTCGTCACCTTCGGCATCCGCCCCGACCGCCCCGAGACGGGCTACGGCTATCTCGAGCTGGCGCCGGGCGGCGGCGACGGCGCGCAGCCGCTGCGCGGCTTCGTGGAGAAGCCCGATGCCGAGCGGGCCGCGGTGATGCTGGCCGAGGGGCACTACCTCTGGAACGCGGGCATCTTCCTGTTCCGCGCCGATGCCGTTCTGGCCGCCTTTGCGGCGCATTGCCCGGACCTCGTCGAACCCGTCGCGGGTGCGGTCGACGCCGCCGAGCCCGACCTGTCCTTCCTGCGGCTCGACGCCGCGGCCTGGTCGGGCGCGCGGGACATCTCGATCGACCACGCCGTGATGGAAAAGGCCGAGAACCTGTCGGTCGTGCCGTTCGCCGGCGCCTGGTCGGATCTCGGCGACTGGCAGGCGCTCTGGCGCGTCGATGGCGGTGGGACGGTGACGCATGGCGACGTGGTCGCCATCGATTGCGCGGGAAGCCTGCTTCGGGCCGAGCGGGAGGGGCAGGTCCTGGTCGGCATCGGCCTGACCGACATCGTCGCCGTCTCGATGGGGGACGCGGTGCTGATCGCCGACCGCAACCGCGCGCAGGATGTGAAGCTGGCCGTCGACCGTCTGAAGGCCGAGGGCCTGCCGCAGGCCCATCAGCACCCGATCGACTATCGTCCCTGGGGCTACTTCGAGAGCCTCGCGCAGGGCGACCGCTTCCAGGTCAAGCGCATCACCGTGAAGCCGGGCCAGTCGCTCAGCCTGCAGAGCCATCACCACCGCTCCGAGCACTGGATCGTGGTGCAGGGGACGGCCCGGGTCACCATCGACGACGCCGTGCATCTCGTCTCCGAGAACCAGTCCGTCTACATCCCGCTGGGCGCCGTCCACCGGATGGAGAATCCCGGCAAGCTCGACATGGTCCTGATCGAGGTCCAGACCGGATCGTATCTCGGCGAGGACGACATCACGCGATACGAGGATGTCTACGCCCGGAAATGACTGGTCATTCGGCGCCTCGCCTGCTGAAACTGGCATCCAGACCCGAGGAGAGCCGATGCATTGCGTCTTCGTCCAGATCCGCTGCCGTCCCGGCACGACCTATGCCGTGGCCGATGCCATCGTACTCCGGGAGATCCATTCCGAGCTCTATTCGACCTCCGGCGAGTTCGACCTGCTGATGAAGCTCTACATCCCGGAGGGCGCGGATACGGGCCGCTTCATCAACGACAACCTGCTGGATATCGACGGCATCGAGCGGACCTTCACGACGATCACGTTCAACACGTTTTGACGACCAGAAAAGACGACCCAAGAGGGAGAGGGACATGAAGACGATAGTAGCGGCGGCGCTGACCGCGCTCCTGGCCGTGCCGGCCCAGGCGGATGCGCATGATCCGCTGAAGGTGGGCATGATCACCACGCTGTCGGGCGGCGGTGCGGGGCTCGGCATCGACGTGCGCGACGGGTTCCTTCTGGCGGTGCAGGGCCGCGAGGATATCGAGGTCGTGGTCGAGGACGACCAGCGCAAGCCCGATATCGCGGTGCAGCTTTCGGACAAGCTGATCCAGTCCGAGCAGGTCGACGTGCTGACCGGGATCATCTTCTCGAACCTCGCACTGGCCGTGGTTCCCGGCGCGGTGGCGCAGGGCAAGTTCTATCTCTCGCCCAATGCGGGCCCCTCGCAGCTCGCCGGGCGCGGCTGCCACGAGAATTACTTCAACGTGGCCTGGCAGAACGATAACCTGCACGAGGCGGCGGGCGCCCATGCCAACGACGCGGGCTATTCCAACAGCTTCATTCTGGCTCCGAACTACCCCGCCGGGCAGGACGCGCTTACCGGCTACAAGCGCTTCTACGAGGGCGAGCTCGCGGGGGAGCTCTTCACCGAGCTGGGCCAGACCGATTACGCCTCCGAGCTGGCGCAGATCCGGGCGTCGGGCGCGGATTCGGTGTTCTTCTTCCTGCCGGGCGGCATGGGGATCAGCTTCTTGAAGCAATTCGCCGATAGCGGGATCGACCTGCCGGTGATCGGTCCGGCCTTCAGCTTCGACCAGGGCATCCTGCAGGCGGTGGGCGACGCGGCGCTGGGCGTGGCGAACACGTCGCAATGGTCGAAGGACCTCGACAACCCCGCCAACCGCGCCTTCGTCGAGGCCTTCCAGGCCGAGTACGGGCGGCTCCCCTCGCTCTATGCGAGCCAGGGCTACGACACGGGAAAGCTGCTGCTGAGCGCGATGGATGTGGCGAGCGTCGACGATCCCGACGCGTTCCGCGCCGCGCTGGAGATGGCCGATTTCGACAGCACCCGCGGCGACTTCGCCTTCAACTCGAACCACCACCCGATCCAGGACATCTATGTCCGCGAGGTGGTGCGCGAGGGCGACGTGCTGACCAACCGCGTGATCGGCACCGCGATGGAGAACCGGGGCGACGCCTACGCCTCCGAGTGCCAGTTCTGATCCGAACCGCCCCGGCGCCGCGCCGGGGCGGGTTTCGCCGATGACCGCGATCCTCCACGTCGAGCAGGTCCTCAACGGCCTGCAACTGGGCGTGATGCTGTTCCTCATGGCGGCCGGCCTGACGCTGGTCTTCGGCGTGATGGGGCTGATCAACCTCGCCCATGGCTCGCTCTACATGGTCGGGGCCTTCGCCGCCGCCGCGGTGGCCGGGGCGACCGGATCCTTCTTGCTCGGCCTTGCGGCGGCGCTGGCGGCGGCCGCGGCGGCGGGGGCGCTGGTGGAGCTGACGGTGATCCGGCGGCTTTATGCGCGCGATCATCTCGATCAGGTGCTGGCCACCTTCGCGCTGATCCTGATCTTCAGCGAGGGCACGCGCTGGCTTTTCGGGTCGTTCCCGCTGTTCCTCGAGATCCCGTCCTGGGCGGCGGGCCCGGTCGACCTGCCGGGCGGCATTGCCTACCCGCGCTACAGGCTGTTCCTGATCGCCGTCGGCTTGGGCGTCGCGGCCGCGCTCTTCTGGCTGATCCGGCGCACGCGGCTCGGCATCCGGATCCGCGCGGGCGAGGCCGACCGCGAGATGATCGCCGCCCTCGGCGTCGATATCGGCAAGCTCTACACGCTGGTCTTCGCGCTGGGCGCGGCGCTCGCCGGGCTGGCCGGCGCGCTGGTGGGCGCGATCCAGTCGGTGCAGGTCGGCATGGGCGAGCCGGTCCTGATCCTGGCCTTCGTGGTGATCGTGATCGGCGGCATCGGCTCGATCGAGGGGGCGCTGGTCGGCGCGCTGCTGGTCGGGCTGACCGACACGCTGGGCGGGCTGCTTCTGCCGGCGGCGCTGCGGCTGGTGACCGATGCGTCGGCGGCGGCGACGATCGGCTCGGCGCTGGGGTCGATGGCGATCTACGTGCTGATGGCGGGCGTCCTGTTCTGGCGGCCCCGGGGGCTCTTCGGATGAGCCGCGATGCGCTCGTCACCCTCGCCTTGATGGGCGGGCTGGGCGCGGTCGCGCTGGGCGCCTGGGCGCTGGGCGCGCCCTTCACCATCACGCTGGCCACCCGCGTCGCGATCCTGGCGCTGGCGGCGACGGGGCTGAACCTTGCGCTGGGGCAAGGCGGGCTGGTCAGCCTTGGCCACGCGGCCTTCTTCGGGATCGGCGGCTACGCAATGGGCGTGCTTGCCAGCCACGCGCAGGTCTACGACCCGATCTTCACCTGGCCCTTCCTGTTCGAGGGTAGCACCTCGATGCCGCTGATCTGGCTGGTCGCCATCCTCGCCTCCGCGCTGGTGGCGCTGGCCATCGGCTGGGTCTCGCTGCGCACGGGCGGTGTCTATTTCATCATGATCACCTTGGCCTTCGGGCAGATGTTCTACTATTTCGCGATCTCTTGGCCGGCCTATGGCGGCGAGGACGGGCTCTCGATCTACGTCCGCAACGGCTTTCCGGGCCTCGACACGCTCGACCCGATCCAGTTCTTCGCGCTCTGCTTCGCGATCCTCGCGCTGGCGATCTGGGGATCGGCGCGGCTGGCGGGCTCGGGCTTCGGGCTCGCGCTCAACGCGGCGCGGCAATCGGAGGCGCGGGTGCGGGCGGCGGGGCTCGACCCGATGCGCCTGCGGCTCTGGGCCTTCGTGATCTCGGGCGCGATCACCGGGCTGGCGGGCGCGCTCTTCGCCGATCTCAACCGCTTTGTCTCGCCCACCATGTTCGCCTGGCAGATGTCGGGCGAGATCATCGTGCTGGTCATCCTGGGCGGTGTCGCGCGGCTGGGCGGGCCGGTGGCCGGGGCCGCGCTTTTCGTGACGCTGGAGCATTGGCTGGGCGGGTTGTCCGAATACTGGCAGGTCTTCCTCGGGCTGCTCCTGCTCGGGATCGTGCTCTTTGCGCGCGGCGGGATCGTCGGCGCGCTGACGGGGCGGGTCCGTGGCTGAGCCGGTGCTGGAGGCGCGCGGCCTGACCAAGCGCTTCGGCGCCCTGGTCGCCAGCCGGGACGTGTCGCTGGACCTGCGCCCGGGCGAGATCCACGCGGTGATCGGGCCGAATGGCGCGGGCAAGTCCACGTTGATCGCGCAGCTCTGCGGCCAGATCGCGCCGGATGCCGGGTCGGTCCACCTGGACGGAACCGACGTCACCGGCTGGTCGGTCGAGCGGCGCGCCCGGGCGGGGATCGCGCGGACCTTTCAGGTCTCGGCGCTCGCGACCGAGGACACGGTGCTCCAGAACGCCATGCTGGCCGCCCTGCGCGGCGCGCGGCCGGGCTTCTGGCGCGCCATTCTGCGCGACCGAACGCTGCGCGAGCGGGCCGAGGCGGCGCTGGCGCGGGTCGGGCTGGACGCGCCGGAGACGCGCGTCGCCGCGCTCAGCCACGGACAGCGGCGGCAGCTCGAGGTGGCGATGGCGCTGGCGCTGGCGCCGCGGGCCTTCGTGATGGACGAGCCGATGGCCGGCTTGGGCGGCGAGGGGACGCGCGCGCTGACGGCCCTCCTCGACGGGCTGCGCGGCGAGGCGCCGATCCTGCTGGTCGAGCATGACATGGACGCCGTCTTCGCGCTGGCCGACCGGGTGTCGGTCATGGTCGAGGGCGCGGTGATCGCCACGGGACCGGTCGCCGCAATCCGCGCCGATGCCGCGGTGCGCGCGGCCTATCTGGGAGAGGACGCGTGATCCTGCTTTCGGTCGACGGGCTGCGCGCCTGCTATGGCGCGGCGGAGGCGCTCTCCGGGGTGTCGCTCGATGTGGGCGAGGGCGAGGTGGTGGCGCTGATGGGCCGCAACGGCATGGGCAAGACCACGACGATCCGCGCGATCTGCCGGATGATGCCGAGCGCGGGGCGGATCGTCTTCGCCGGCCGCGACCTGACGCGGCTGCCCTCGCACCGGGCGGCGCGGCTCGGGATCGGGCTGGTGCCCGAGGGACGGCGCTGCTTCGGGCCGCTCACCGTGGCCGAGAACCTGGCCGCCGCGGCGCGGCCGGGGCCCTGGGACGCCGGGCGCGTGGCCGGGCTGTTCCCGCGGCTGGGCGAGCGGATGGGGCAGCTGGCCGCGACGCTGTCGGGCGGGGAGCAGCAGATGCTGGCCATCGGGCGGGCGCTCGCGACCAATCCGCGGCTCCTGATCCTCGACGAGGCGACCGAGGGCCTAGCCCCGCTGGTGCGCGCCGAGATCCGCACGGCGATCCGGCGGCTCAAGGCCGAGACCGGGCTCGCCATCCTGATCGTCGACAAGTCGCTGGCCGAGCTGCGCGAGGTCGCGGATCGCGCGGTGATCTTGGAGCGGGGCCGCGACGTCTGGGACGGGCCGCTCCATACCCTCGATCCCGCGACGGCGGACCGGCTCCTGGGCGTGTGAGGCCGGGGGGGCTTCACGCCCCCGGACCCCCGTGAGGTATTTTCGGCCAGAGGAAGGACCGGTGCCCCGGGCGCCGGCCTAGCCCTCCTCCATCGCCATCAGCGTGGCGTTGCCGCCGGCCGCGGTGGTGTCCGTCGAGACGACCCGTTCCTCGACGAAACGCTGCAGGTAGAGCGGCCCGCCCGCCTTCGGACCCGTGCCCGACATGCCGCGCCCGCCGAAGGGCTGGCTGCCGACGATAGCGCCGATCTGATTGCGGTTGACGTAAACATTGCCCGCGCCGATGCGGCCCGTGACCTTGGCGATCGTGGCGTCGATGCGCGAATGCAGCCCGAAGGTCAGGCCGTAGCCGGTCGCCTCGATCTCGTCGAGAACGGTGTCCAGCTTGCCTGCGGCGAAGCGCTTGACGTGCAGGACCGGGCCGAAGACCTCGCGGTCGAGCGTCTGGCCCGTCGCGAGCTCGATGATCGTGGGCGGCATGAACAGCCCCTCGGGCGCCGTGCCCTGCCAGCGGACGCGGTGCCCCGCGACATGGGCCTGCAGCCGCGCGAGCGCGTCGGCGTCGATCACCGGCCCGACATCCGTTGCCGGGTCGCCCGGATCGCCGATCCGGAGCGTCGCCGCCGCGCCCTCGATCATCTCAAGCATCCGGTCGGCCACGTCCTGCTGGAGATAGAGGATGCGGCAGGCCGAACAGCGCTGCCCGGCGGAACGGAAGGCCGACATCACCACGTCGTCGGCCACCTGCTCGGGCAGGGCGGTGGCATCGGCGATCATCGCGTTGATGCCGCCGGTTTCGGCGATCAGCGGGACGATGGGGCCGTCCTTTTCGGCGAGCGCGCGGTTGATGGCCTTCGCGGTTGCGGTCGAGCCGGTGAAGGCCACGCCGGCCACCGCCGGGTGCGCGACCAGCGCCTGGCCCAGTTCGGTCCCGCCGGGGGCGAGGACCAGGGCGTCCTCGGGCACGCCGGCCTCGTGCAGGATCGCGACGGCCTGTGCCGCGATCCGCGGGGTCTGGGGCGCCGGCTTGGCGACCACGGCATTGCCCGCCGCCAGCGCCGCCGCCGTTTGCCCGAGGAAGATCGCGAGCGGGAAGTTCCAGGGCGCGACGGTCAGGAAGACACCCCGGCCGCGCACCGTCCAGGCATTGCGCTCGCCCGTGGGGCCGGGCAGCACGCGCGGCTGGCACAGCGCCTCGGCCTCGTCGGCGTAGTAGCGCAGGAAATCGACCGCCTCGCGGATCTCGGCGATGCCGTCGTCGATGGTTTTGCCGGCCTCGCGCGTCAGCGTGGCCATCAGGGGCGCGCGCCGCGCCTCCAGAAGATCCGCGGCGCGGCGCAGGGCGCGGGCGCGGTCGGCCACCGGGGTGTCGCGCCAGGCCGGGAAGGCGTGGGCGGCGCGGGTCATCGCGGCCTCGGCGGTGATCTCCTTGGGTGCGGAAGCGACCGGCGCGGCCGCCATCTCCGAGACGAGCGCATCGAGATGCGCCCGCGCGCCCCATTCGAGCCCCTTCGAATTCGCGCGCGGGCGGAACAGCTGGTCGGGCATCGGGATGCTCGGATGGCGCGGCACGGTCTTCAGGTCGTCGGGCTGGGCCAGTACGTCTGCGACCGGGACGGCCTTGTCGGCGGCCTGCGCGACGAAACTGGTCGAGGCGCCGTTCTCCAGCAGGCGTCGAACGAGATAGGCCAGCAGGTCGCGATGCCCGCCCACGGGTGCGTAGATGCGGCAGGGCACGCCCGAGATCCGGGCGGCGGCGTCGTGCAGTGCCTCGCCCATCCCGTGCAGGCGCTGGAATTCGTAGAACTTGTCGTCGCCCGCCATCTCGACGATCCGCGCGATGCTGAGCGCGTTGTGGGTGGCGAATTGCGGATAGAGATGCGGCCGCAGCTCCAGCATCCGCTCGGCGCAGGCGAGGAAATTAAGGTCGGTCAGCGCCTTGCGGGTGAAGACCGGGTAGTCCGCATGGCCGTCGACCTGGCTGTGCTTGATCTCGGTGTCCCAATAGGCGCCTTTGACCAGCCGGACCATCATCGTCTGGCCGTGCTTGCGGGCCAACGCGCCGATGCGGTCGATCACGGGCAGCGCGCGCTTGCCATAGGCCTGGATGGCGAGGCCGAAGCCGTTCCAGTCGCGCAGCCGGTCGTCGCCGAAGGCGGCTTCCAGCACGTCGAGCGACAGCTCCAGCCGCTCCTGCTCCTCGGCATCGACGGTGAAGTTCAGGTCGAAGGATTTCGCCTTCGCGGCGAGATCGGCCAGCACGGGCGTCAGCTCGGCCAGCACGGCGTCGCGGTTGCGGGGCGCGTAATGGGGATGCAGCGCCGACAGCTTGACCGAGATCCCGGGCCGGTTCGGCAGCGCCTTGTTGCCCGCTCGGCGGCCGATCACCTCGATCGCATCGGCATAGGCGCGGGCGTAGCGGCGGGCGTCGTCCCAGGTCCGCGCGCCCTCGCCCAGCATGTCGTAGGAGTAGAGCCCGCCCTTCGCCTCGCGCTTGGCGGCGCGGTCGATCGCGTCCTCGATGGTCTCGCCCAGCACGAATTGGTGGCCCATGAAGCGCATCGCCTGCCGCACGCCCTGCCGCACGGCCGGGGCGCCGATGCGCCGGCTGAGCTGGGTCAGGACGCCCGGCACGGTGTCGTTAGGGCGCAGGAGCTGTTTGGTCATCCCCATGCCCCAGGTCGCCGCTGAGACGAGCCACGCCTCGGACGCGCCGTGCCCGTCCCAGTCGCCCTGACCGATCTTGTCGGCGATGAGTTTGTCCTGCGTCTCGGCGTCGGGCACCCGCAGCAGCGCCTCGGCCATGGCCATCAGCGCGAGCCCCTCGCGCGTCGACAGGTCGTAGTCGCGCAGGAAATCCTCGAGCCCGCCGATCCGCGTCTGCGCGGCGCGCATCTTGCCGATCAAATCGGCCGCGGTCCTTTCCGCCTTGGGCGGTGTCTCGGCATAGGGCAGCAGCTTGGGCAGAAGCGTTTCGTCGGCGGGGGCATAGGCGAGGGACATGGCGGAACTCCCGGCAGGAAGGATGATGGCGGATGATAGCGCGGAGAGGCCTTGCGCGTCTCGCGGAAATCATCGGTTGTCGCGGGCGGATACCGCGGTATTCTCAGTCGAAACCGACCCCGCCTGTGAGATCCGCGATGATATCCCCGCTCGACCCCACGGATCGCCGAATCCTCGCCGCGCTTCAGGCGGATGGTCGCATCCCGGTCACCGCCTTGGCGGAGCGCGTGGGCCTGTCGGCCAACGCCGTGTCGGAGCGGATGCGGCGGATGCACCGCGATGGCGTGATCGAGGGATACGGCGTGCGCCTGTCGCCCGCTGCGCTGGGCCTGTCGCTGACCGCCTTCATCGAGGTCAAGCTGGAACGCATCGCCGCGGATGTCTTCGACCAGTTCGCCGCGGCCATCCGCGATCTGCCGGCCATCGAAGAATGCCACATGGTCGCCGGCGGGTTCGACTACCTTCTGAAGACGCGGCATCGCGACATGGATGCCTATCGCGCCTTTCTGTCGGACGAGCTGCTGACGCTGCCCGGGCTGCGCGAAACGCGGACCTATGTCGTGATGGAGCGGGTGATCGAGGCCGGGGCGATGCGGCTGCGCTAGCGCTCAGAGCTCGATCTCGACAATGCCGCCCGGCTCCGCCGCGCGGCTCTGGCACAGGATCATGCGCGTTTCGCGCTGGGCGTTCGACAGGACGAAATCGCGGTGATCGACCGCCCCGCGATAGCGGCAGGCGCAGACCCCGCAGATGCCGTCGGCGCATTTCACGTCGACCTGCACGCCCGCCCGTGCCAGCGCGTCGGTCGCGCTTTCCTCGGCGGCGACCGCCACCTCACGCCCGTCGGACAGGCGCAGGGTGAAGGGATGGCGGGGACGTTCCGGCGTCTCGGGCACGGCGAAATATTCGAGATGCCGGGCCGTCTCCGGGAACCCCGCGGCGGCGGCGGCCGCCATGACGGCGCTCATGTAGCGGTCGGGGCCGCAGGCATAGACATGGGTTCCGGGGCGATGGTTGACGATCGCCGGCAGGTCGGCGCGCGTGCCCTCATCGGCGACATGGAGGTGGACGCGGTCGGCCCAGGGGGCCGCCGCCAACGCGTCGAGGAAGCCCGCGCGGGCGCGGGACGGGATCGAGTAATGTAGATCGAAGCCGCGGCCCAGCGCGTGCAGCCGGTGCGCCATCGCGATCATCGGGGTCACCCCGATGCCGCCGGCCATCAGGAGGCTGTGGAGCGCCTCCTCGACCAGCGGGAAGTGGTTGATCGGCTTCGAGACGAAGACCCGGCGCCCGGGCCGGAAGATGCGGTGCATCAGGGCTGAGCCGCCACGCCCGGCTTCCTCGCGCAGGACGCCGATCCGGTAGGCGGTGCGGTCGGCCGGGTCGCCGGTCAGCGAGTATTGCCGCAGATATTCCGGTGCCACGACCACGTCGACATGGGCGCCGGCCTGCCATTCCGGCAGATCGGAGCCGTCAGCGGCGACCAATTCGTAGAGCGTGACATCGGGCGACATGCGCTGAACGGCGCGGATCTCGCAGGCGATGACCGGCGCGTCGCGATCCGCGGTGTAGCGGTGCAGGTGGCTTTCGTCGCCCGCCGCGAGCCGGGCGCGATACGCCTTGGGCGACAGCAGGGCCGCATGCGCGGCGATCCCGGCTTCGCGGTCCATCGGGTCGGGATAGGGATGCGGGTGCGGGGCCAGGGGCGCGGGATAGACGGCGAGCGTCTGATCCTCGGGGCGCAGTTCGAGATCGGTCTGCAACCCGCGCGCGTTGACGGGGTGGCGCGTCGGGCGGTAGGCGCCGTCGACCTGCAATTCGAGGTCCCACCACCATTTCTTGACCGGGTTCAGACCGCCCCGGCCCAGCGCGTCGTCGATCCGGGCCAGCACCGGCGCGGCGGCGGGCAGATGCGTCGCCGTCCAGCGGAAGGGCGCCTCGGCGAACAGGCCCTCGAGGTTCCAGGGGCAGGTCTTCATGCAGCGCCCGCACATCGCGCCGCCGGGCGTGGTGATCCGGTAGGTGGCGCATTTCTGGCTGTCCGACTTCCAGATCTCGTAGCCGTTGAACATGCGCTTGGGCCCGGCGGTGATCGCGCCCGACGGGCATTCCCGGGCGCATTTGTTGCACCCCTCGCAGAAGCGCTGCAGCCCGAAATCGATGGGGCGGTCACGGTCCAGCGGCATATCCGTTGTAATCACGCCGGATTTCAGCCGCGGGCCGAGGAACGGGTTCAGGATCACCTCGCCGATCCGGCTGACCTCGCCCAGCCCGGCCAGCAGCAGAAGCGGCGGCTGAAGCACCTCGCCTTCGATCACGGTATGCGCCTTGGCCTTCCAGCCCAAGTCCCGGATCAGCCGCGCCAGCACCCCGCCCAGAAGCGAGAAGCGCAGATAGGCGCGCATCGATTGCGCGACGCTGATCCAGTCGTCGCCCGACGCGCCCTCCATCGTCTCGAAGCCCTGGTCGACCACCATCGAGATCGCCTGGTCATGCGGCGGGTCGATCGGCTCGCCCCGCGCGTCGTGGCTGTACCAGGTCCAGGCCGGGCAGCGGCTGATGCCGACCGCGTCGACGCCCAGCCAATAGGCGGCTGCCTTCACGTTGTCGGCATTGGCGCGCGGATCGGCGGGGCGGGGCCCGTCGGCGGAGGGGCCGTCCTGCAGCAGGGTGAAGGCGCCCAGCATCCGGCGCTGCGCCGCCGAGGGCGCCGATTTGCGGACGTAATGCCCCGCGGTGGCCTGTTTCTGCACCGCCGGCCCGAGATCGCCGAATTGCGCCCGGGCGAAGAGATCGGCGCGCTTCGGGACACGCGGGACATTCGCCTCGTCGATGAAGGTGGTCGGCCGGTCGACCCGTTTCAGCGTCTCGAACGGGTGCGGCCCGTCGCGGAAGGCGCGGCGCGCGAAGGGGTCGCGGCTGAGCGCCGATTTCGCGGTGCCGATCCCCAGCCACCAGCGCGGATCGGCCGCCTGCCGGGGGTCGAGCGGGGCATCATGGGCGAGCTCGAAATCGGTCGTCACCGCGGCGATGCCGAAACGGCGGCCCAGGAAGGGCGCCTCGACGACGCCGTTCCGGACCGTCAGGACGCCCGCGGCGACGCCGAGCGCGTGCAGCTCCACCTCGCTGGACGTCGCGGTATGGGCCACCGCGTCCCAGCCCAGCACGCGCAGGTAGCTGGCCAGGACGACCGCCGTCTCGCTGGCGCGCAGCGCGGCGCGATGGGCTTCGGCGCCGTCGATCCAGGCGGTGCCGGGCTCGTCCTTCCGCAGCGGGCGCGGCATGTCCTGAATGACGACGATGGCATGGCCGTGGCCGCCGATCCCCGAGGGCGGCGCGGCCACCGCGTCGCGCAGATCGGCCATGATCACGTCGATGCCCGAGGCCAGCGTCTTCGCCTCGCCCTCGTCGAGGCGCCGCGCCAGGGCGTCGATGCCGGGATTGCGGCGCGCCGCGCCCAGGCGGGCGGCGTCGGGCACCGGCCCGATCCCCATCAGCGCCGCGTCCGAGAAATAGCCGAACGCCTTGAGATGCCGGGCCCGCTCTACGGGATCGACGGGGCAGTCGGCGCGGTTCCCGTTCACCAGCCCGTCCCGGATCGCGTCCATCGTCGCCTGGTAATCGGCCATCGCCGCCACGATCGGGGCCGGCCCGTCGAAGGCGAGCGGCGCGCGCGGCGGCACCGGATCGGGCGCGCGATCGCACCGGCGCAGCCGCTCCAGCGGGTAGGGGCCCAGATGCACCGGACGGTCGCGGGTCGAGAAGAGGCGCATCGCGGCATGTGACCGGCGCGCCGGGTGCAAGGCAAGACCGTTCGAATGCGCCGCGAATCCGCGGCATGGCGCGGGCCGGAATTAGGGATCCGTTAGGTCCCCGCTTCTAGCACCGGACGGGCCCAGAACGGCGAGGGGCCGGGCCGTGCGCCCGATCCATGGGACAGAATGTCGATGACGCCCGTCTGACGGGCCGTAACAGCCCGCGAAGCGGGCGCATTCAAAGGAAACGAAAATGTCCAGCATTCTGACCAATAACGGCGCGATGGTCGCGCTGCAGACGCTGCAATCCATCAACAAGAACCTCGGCATGACGCAAGCCGAGATCTCGACCGGCAAATCCGTGGCCAGCGCCAAGGACAACGCCGCTGTCTGGGCCATCTCCAAGCAGATGGACAGCGACGTGAAGGGCTTCAAGGCGATCTCCGAAAGCCTGGCCCTGGGCGAGTCGACCGTCGCCGTGGCGCGCAACGCGTCCGAGACGGTGACCGACCTGCTGACCGAGATGAAGGCGAAGATCGTCGCCGCGCAGGAAGAGAACGTCGATCGCGGCAAGATCCAGACCGATATCGTCGCGCTGCGCGACCAGATCGGCTCGGTCGTCACCGCGGCGCAGTTCAACGGGCTCAACCTGCTCGACGGCGCCAGCGACGACCCGATCTCGGTGCTGTCCTCGCTCGATCGTAAGACCGACGGCACCACGTCGGCCAGCCAGATCGCCGTCAACCGCCAGAACCTCTCGGTGACCGAGCCGGTGACCGCGGCGGCCTTCGGCGCGACCGACCTCGCCAGCGAGGCGGCGGCGAACGCGCTGATCGACAGCACGAACTCGACCACTGTGAACGACGACTCCGCGGTGATCGACGGCACGAACGAGGCCAGCCTCGCCAACGCGGCCGCCGACGAGATCGTGATCGGCACGGTGTTCGAAGGCGCCAGCTACCAGATCGTGCTCGACGACATCGACGTGAACGTCCAGGGCGGCGGCACGGCGAAGGGCTCGCGCACCTTCGAATACGTGGCCTCCGCCGATGACGGCACGGCCGACGTGGCCCGCGCGCTGACCAACCAGATCAGCGCCTTCTTCGCAGCCGCCACCGAGTCGAGCCTCGCCTACAGCGCCGAGCTGAAGGCGGGTGCGGACAACACGATCGTCATAACGAACGGCACCGCGACCACGACCAACGACGCGATCTTGGTCGGCCTGCGCGCGCAGGAAGACGGCACGCCCGGATCGTCGGCCAGCACCGGCGGGCTGGGCGCGCTGCAGAACATCGACGTCACCAGCGACACGGGTGCCACTGGCGCGCTCGGCGTGATCGATGGCCTGATCGACAAGGCGATCGAGGCCGCGGCCTCCTTCGGCTCGGCGCAGGGCCGGATCGAGACGCAGGCCGATTTCGTCTCGAAGCTGAGCGACTCGCTGAAGTCGGGCATCGGCTCGCTGGTGGATGCCAACATGGAGGAAGCCTCGGCCCGCCTCCAGGCGCTGCAGGTCCAGCAGCAGCTGGCGACCCAGTCGCTGTCGATCGCCAACCAGGCGCCGCAGTCGATCCTGTCGCTGTTCCGGTAAGGACCGGCCCCGCCCGTCCCGGCCCTCCGGCCGGGGCGGGTCCCCCAGGCCCGGCGCGACGCGCCCTTCCTCCGCCCGCGGGCGGACCTCTCTGAAAGCGAGACAGCCGAATGGGTTTTCCTCAGACCGCAACCGCCGCCTACGGCGCGTTGGAGCCCGCCCTCGTCGACCCGAGCCGTGCCGAGGCGCTGGTCTTCGCGCGCGTCACCCGCGCCCTCGAAGCCGCCTTCGCGACCGCCGACGCCAGCGCCGCCGACCGCGCCCGGGCGCTGCACGACAATCGCCGCCTCTGGCTGGCCGCCGCGGCCGCCTGCGCGGACGACGCCAACGCGCTGGCCCCGGACCTGCGCGCCGCGCTCATCAGCCTGGCGGGCTTTGTCGAACGCCACAGCTCGACGGTCCTGCGCGGCCAGGCCGGGCCGGAGCCGCTGATCGAGATCAACCGCCGCGTCGCCGGCGGCCTGACGCGCGGAGCCTCCTGAGATGGCGGGGCTGATGCTGAAACTGCCGGCCGGCGAGCGCATCCTCGTCAACGGCGCCGTGCTCGAGAACGCGGGACGCGGCGCGCGCTTGCGCGTGCTGACGCCGAACACGCAGCTCCTGCGCCTGCGCGACGCGATCGACCCGACGGGCCGGCTGACCCCGGTCTCGCGCATCGCCCATGCGGTGCAGATGATGCTTCTCGGCGAGGCCGAGCCGCGGATCGCCTTGCCCGAAGCCCTGGAGGGGCTCGTCCCCCTCCGCCACGCCTTCACCGCGCCCGAAGACCGCGACCGGATCGACCGGATCGCCGCCTTCCTGCAGGAGGAGCGGTTCTACCAGGCGCTGCGCCAGCTCGGCGCCCTGCGGGAGCGCGAGGCCCGGATCCTCGCCGCCGCGGGATGAGCTTCCAGCCCTTCGCCCCGAGCGGCGGCCTGTCGGGCTGGCGCTTCGTTCAGGCCACGCTTCCCCAGCAGCGCGCGGCCTTCGCCGCGGGCCCGGTGCTGGAACGCGAGCTCGCCTATTTCCGCGACCGGATCGGCACGGTGACCTCGGCGGAGGAGCTGGTCGGCGATTACCGCCTGCTTTCCGTCGCGCTCGCGGCATTCGGCCTCTCCGACGAGATCGGCAACCGCTTCCTGATCCGCAAGGTTCTGGAGGAGGGGACGACCGCGCCCGACGCGCTGGCCAACAAGCTGTCCGATCGCCGCTATCGCGCGCTGTCGCAGGCTTTCGGTTTCGGGGATTTCGCGACGCCCAACACGGCGCTTTCAACCTTCCCCGACCAGATCGCCGAGAAGTTCACGGAGCGCGGTTTCGAACGGGCGCTGGGCGAGACGCGGCCGGGGCTGCGGCTGGCGTTGAACGCGCGGCGCGAACTGGTCGAGATCGCCGGGAGCAGCGGCTCGAACCGGACGAAATGGTTCACGATCATGGGCACGCCGCCCCTGCGCAGCGTGATGGAGACGGCGCTGGCCCTGCCGAAGAGCTTCGCCGCGCTGCCGATCGACCGCCAGCTGCAGGAATTCCAGGTCCGGGCCGAGGCCGCTTTCGGGACCGACGATGTGGCCGCGCTCGCGGCGGCTCCTGTGCTGGACCGTCTCCTCGACCGCTTCGCCGCGCTCGACGGTCTGGGCCGGCAGGGTCCGGGCGGTCCCAGCTCGCCCGCGCTCGTCCTGCTCCGCGGCTTCTGATCCGCGCGGAAAGGTCCAGGAGCGCCATCGCCCGAGCATGCCGACGACAATCGCGCGCCTCTCGGTGCGAAATGACGGGGCCGGGATTTCGGTCGACCGGCCAAGATCGATCGGTGCCGCCGTCGGGGGCGCTGCGCCGGTCTCCTCAGCCCGGCGGATGGCCCTCCCGATCCGGTGCGCGATACGGCAGGCCGAGCGGTCCGGCGAGCTGCCGGAAGGCCTCCTCGACCGTCGGCAAATCGGTTTGGGCAAAGACCGCCTCGAGCCGCGGCACGATGGCGAGCGTCCGGTCGATCTCGGCGCTGGAGCCGCGCTCGTAGAGGCCCGACCGGACCATCAGCGCGTTGCGGTCGTGGATCGAAAGGAGGCGCCGGACCTCGCCGATGATGGCGTTCTCCTCCGCGCTCGCCACGCCGGGAAGACAGCGCGAGACCGAGCGCAGGACGTCGACCGCGGGAAAGCGCCCCGCCTCGGCGATGTCGCGCGACAGGACGACATGCCCGTCGAGCTGGCCCCGCAGGATGTCGGCGACGGGCTCCTCCATGTCCGACCCCGCGACCAGCACCGAGAAGATCGCCGTGATGTCGCCCTGCCCGTCCCCGCCGGGTCCCGCGCGTTCGGTGAGCCCGGCCAGGAGCGGCGTCAAGCTGGCGGGGTGGCCGCGCAGGTCGCAGGGCTCGCCCGCGGCGGCGGCGACCTCGCGATGCGCCTCCGCCAGTCGGGTGACGCTGTCGCACAGGAACAGCACGCGCCGGCCGCGGTCGCGGAAATGCTCCGCCGCGGCCATGGCGGTGATCGCGCAGCGGCGGCGCAGGCTGGCCGGCTGGTCCGCGGTCGCCGCGATCACGACGCTGCGCGCCATGCCCTCGGGCCCCAGCGCGCGGCTGGTGAACTCCGCCACCTCGCGCCCCCGTTCCCCGACCAACGCGAGGACGCAGATATCCGCCTCGATCTGCCGGGCCATCGCGGCCAGAAGGGTCGATTTGCCGATGCCCGAGCCGGCGAAGAGCCCGATGCGCTGCCCGGCCGCGAGGGGCAGCACGGTGTCGATCACCGCGTGGCCGGTATGCAGCCGCGGCCCCATCCCCCGCCGCCGCGTGGCCGCTTGCGGGCGCGCGTGAAGGGGGCGCGGAACCCCGTCCGGCACCGGCCCGTCGTCGAGCGGGCGGCCGAAGGGGTCGAGCACGCGCCCGATCCAGTCGTCGCCCGGCGCGATCTGCGGGGCCCCGCCCGGCCAGGCGGCTTGACCGACGCGCAGGCCGGTCGCCTGCCCGAAGGGCGTCGCCCGCAGCCCGGCCGGGTCGATGCGCACGATTTCCGCATGATGGCGGCCCCCGCTCTCGTCCTCATAGACGAGGTCGTCGCCCAGCCGGGCATGGCGCGACAGGCCACCGACCTCGAAGCCCGCGGCGTCGAGCGCGTTGATCCGCCCGATCGGCACGGCCGTCCGGATGCCCGCCAGACGCTGGCGGAGCGTGGCGAAGGGGTCGGCGGCGTTCTGGGTCATGTCGCTCCTGACGTCTTGGAACGGTTTCTAAAGGAATCGGCCTTAAGGGATCGTTGCGACCAAGGCCGGAGGGTTTGACCCGTGAACGAGATGCTTCCGCTGCTGGGACTGGCTGCCGGCGCCGCGCGCCATGCGGCGGCCCGCCAGGCGACGATTTCCGTCAATGTCGCCAATGCCGATACGCCCGGGTTCCGGGCCCGCGACCTGGCCCCGTTCGACCCCGGGGGCGACCCGTTCGCCTTGCGCCAGACGCATCCGATGCATCTGGGCGCCGGCGCGATGGCGCCCCCCAGTTTCGAGATCTCCGATGTCGCGGCCGATCCCAACGGCAACACCGTCGACCTGGAGGATCAGATCCTGCGCGGGATCGAGGCCGCGCGCGGCCATGACCGCGCCGTCACGATCTATCGCGGGACGCTCGACATGCTGCGTGCCAGCATCGGGCGGAGGTGAGCATGGCAGAATTCTCCGACGCGCTGACGATCCTGTCCTCGGGTATGCGGAGCCAAGGCCAACGGCTGCGCCACATCTCCGAGAATATCGCGAATGCCGATACGCCCGGCTATCGCCGCAAGACCGTCGATTTCCGGCAGACCGTCGAGGATGGCCGACGCTCCGGCGCGGTCGAGACCGGCGATGTCCGCCTCGACCGGCGGGAGCTGACGCGGGTCCGGGACCCCGACCATCCGATGGCCGATGCCGAGGGGTTCTATGACGGCTCCAATGTCGAACTCGTGGTAGAGCTGGCCGATGCCCGCGAGGCGCAGCGCAGCTACGAAGCCAATCTCAAGATGTTCGAGCAGGTGCGGCGCATGTCGTCGGGCCTGATGGACATCCTGAAACGATAGGACCTTTTCCCACTCTCACGGAGGCCCAGAATGGACCTGACCCAGATCAGCGCCGGCATCGCCGGCGCCCCGAGCCCCGCGCCCGCGCCGACGCTCGCCGCCGCCGAGGCCGCGCGCGGCTTCGCCGAGACGCTGGCGCTGGCCGAGACGCAGGCCCAGGCGGCCCTGACCGGCGCGGGCGACCCGCACCGGCTGGTCACCGCGATGGCCGAGGGCAAGCTCGCCGTCGACACGGTGGTGACGATCCGCGACCGGGTCGTCGAAGCCTACCAGGAAATCCTGCGGATGCCGGTCTGAGCGATGCCGGAGGCCCTGTTCTTCGACACCCTGCGCCAGGGATTGTGGGTCGCCGTCCTGATGTCGGCCCCGATCCTCGGGATCGCCCTGGCGGTCGGCCTGGCGATCGGCCTGTTGCAGGCGCTCACCTCCATCCAGGAGATGACGCTGACCTTCGTGCCGAAGATGGCGGCGATGCTGGGCGTGTTCTGGGTTTCCATGAGCTTCATGAGCCTGACCCTGGGCCGCTATTTCACGGACACCCTGCTGCCGATCGTGGAGGGGTTCTGACGTGACCGACGGCATCTATCCCACCATCGGCCGGCAGGTCGGGCTGCTACGCGAGATGGACGTAATCGCCCAGAACATCGCAAATGCGGCGACGACCGGATATCGCGCCGAGGGCCTGGTTTTCTCCGAGCATGTCTCGGCCGGAACGGGCGACGCGCCGTCGATTTCCTTCGCCACCGCGGGCGGGCGCCATGTCCGCCAGGCCCAAGGCGCGCTGGAGCGGACCGGCGGCACGCTGGACCTCGCCATCGAGGGCGAGGGCTGGTTCCTCGTCGATGTGAATGGGACGCCGCACCTGACGCGGGCCGGGAGCTTCACCGCGGGCCCGGATGGCGGGATCGTCACGCCGGACGGAAACGCGGTCCTCGACGAAGGCGGCGCGCCGCTATTCGTTCCGCCGGGCACCGCCGCCATCCATGTCGGCGGCGACGGGACGCTTTCGGCGGATGGCCAGCCGCTGGCGCGGATCGGCGTGGTGCGCCCGGGCGACCCGCTCGGCCTGACGCGCCGGGCGGGCACGCTCTTCGAGGCCGGGGCCTACGTCCCGGTCGAGGCGCCCTCGGTGCGGCAGGGCTTCCTCGAGGCGTCCAACGTCGCGCCCGTGCTTCAGATCGCGCGGATGATCGCCGTGCAGAACGCCTACCAGATGGGCCAGGGCTTCATGGATCGCGAGGACGAGCGCATGCGCGCGATGTTCCGCCTGATGGACAGATAAGGAGACGACATGCGTGCACTCAGTATCGCCGCGACCGGGATGAGCGCCCAGCAGATGCGGGTCGAGGTCATTTCCAACAACCTCGCGAATATGGACACCACCGGCTACAACGCCCGGCGGGCCGAATTCGCGGATCTGCATTACCAGCAGGTGACGCGCGCCGGCTCGATCGCCGCCGCGACGGGGGCGGTGGTGCCGGCCGGCGTGCAGCTGGGGCTCGGGGTGCGCTCCGCCGCGGTCAGCATGGAGGTGGCGCAGGGGTCGCTCGAGCAGACGGGCGGCGATCTGGACCTCGCCATCGAGGGCCGCGGCTATATCGAGGTGACGCTGCCCTCGGGCGTGGCCGCCTATACCCGCGACGGCGCGCTCAAACGCACGGGCGAGGGCCAGCTCGTCACGTCGGACGGCCATCCGGTCGTGCCCGACATCACCATCCCCGACGACACGCGATCGATCAGCATCAGCCCGGATGGCGAGATCTATGCCTATTTCATCGACCGCGTCGAACCCGAGCAGCTTGGCCAGCTGAGCCTCGTCAATTTCGCCAACGAGAAGGGGCTCGAGGCGCTGGGCTCGAATCTCTACGCTGAGACCGGCGCGTCCGGTGCGCCGCTCGTGGGCTTTCCGGGCGAGGACGGGCTGGGCTTCTTCCGGCAGGGCTATCTCGAGGACAGCTCGGTCGACGCGGTGCGCGAGATCACCGATCTGATCGAGGCGCAGCGCGGCTACGAGATGAACGCCAAGGTCATCACCGCCGCCGACCAGATGCTCGGCGCGACGACGCAGATCCGATGATCCGCATCCTCCTCTCGACGCTCGTGCTCCTCGGCCTGTTTGGCCCTGCGGCCATCGCGGGCTCGGTCACGGTGCTGCAGCCGGTGCGCGCGGGCGACGTTCTGGACGGCGATCTCCTCGCCTTCGGGACCGAGGAGGCGGCGGATGGCTTCACTGACCCCCGCGACCTGATCGGTCTCGAAGCCCGGGTGAACCTCTATCCCGGGCGGCCCGTCCGGACGCGCGAGGTCGGCGCGCCGACCGTGGTCCGGCGCAACGCCGTCGTGTCGCTGATCTTCCGGCGCGGGGGCCTGACGATCCTGTCGGAAGGCCGGGCGCTGGGACGGGCCGGTGACGGCGAGGCGGTGCGCGTCATGAACCTGTCCTCGCGGTCGACCGTGATGGGCGTCGCGACGGCGGCCGGTGCCGTCCTCGTCAACTGACCCGATCGGAGACTGCCATGCGATCCCTTTCCACCGTCCTGGCCGCAGCACTCGCCGTCGCCGGCTGTTCGCGGCTCGCCGATGTCGGCCAGGTCCCCGAACTGACGCCCGTCGGCGCCGGCCGGGAAGACGCCGCGCTCGCGATGGGGGCCCCGGTGCCCCTCCTGCCCGCGACGCCGCTACAGCGCGCATCGCTCTGGAACGGGGGGCCTCGCTCGCTCCTGGGCGACCGCCGCGCGGGGCAACAGGGCGACATCCTGACCGTCGTGGTCGAAATCGACGAGGCGGCGGAGATCAACAACACCACCAACCGGTCCCGCAGCGGATCGGAATCGATGGCCATTCCGGATTTCCTGGGCCTTCCGCAACGGATCGACCCACGCCTGCCCGCGGGCGCGAGCCTGGCGAATGCCGTCGACGCCAATTCCTCCAGCGCCTCGACCGGGGCCGGCGGCGTGCGCCGGAAGGAGCGCCTGACGCTGCGCGTGGCCGCGACGGTCGTCGACGTGATGCCGAATGGCGCCTTGCGGATCGAGGGCCGGCAGGAGGTCCGCGTCAATTTCGAGATCCGCGAGATGCTGGTGACGGGATATGTCCGCCCCGAGGATATCAGCCGCCAGAACGAGATCACCTATGACAAGATCGCCGCCGCGCGGATCGCCTATGGCGGGCGCGGCCAGATCACCGACATGCAGCAGCCGCGCTACGGCCAGCAGGTCGCCGATATCCTGCTGCCCTTCTGATGATGGGCAAGCTCCTCCCCGTTTTGCTGGTCCTGGCGGCGCTGGCTGGCGGCGGCGTCGCGGGTCACGCCCTGCGCCCGGCCCCGCCCGAGGGCGAGCCCGAACCCGAGGCCGAGCCCGTTCGCGCCGAGGTGCCGGAGGACGAGCGCTTCGTGACGTTTCGCGAGGCCTTCATCGTGCCCGTGCTGCGCGACGGGCGGCTCTGGGGCAACGTGATCCTCAATCTCGGGGTCGAGGGCCGCAATGTCGGTCGCGACGCGATTCTACTGCGCGAACCGCTCCTGCGGGATGGCCTGACCGAGGCCCTATTCCGCCATGGCAGCCTGGGCGGTTTCGACGGCAATTTCACCGAGGCGCTGGCGATGAATGGGCTGCGCCTGCGGCTCAACGAGGTGGCGCGGGCGCTGCTCGACGACCCCGAAGCGCGGGTCCTGATCGTGTCGATGGCGCGCCAGGACGCTTGAGCCCGGGCCCCTGTCAGGCCTTCCCCGACCCGATCAGCCGGTCGATCACTTCGCTGCGCGCGCGGTCGCGCGCATGGGCCTCGCGCTGGGGCTGCGCGGCGGCGTGAAGCCGTGCGGCGGCGAGGGACAGCTGCGACAGTTCGGCCGCGCGCCAGCGCAGCCAGCGGTCCTGCGCCGCCGCCTCGGCGAGCGTTTCGGGGGCCTGCAGCGGCTGATCGGTCAGGGTCGCGCGCCGGGCCTCGAGCGCGGCGATCCGGCCGCGATAGACGGCGAGATCGCGGCCCGACCGCTCGGCGCGAAGCTGCGCCAGGGCGCGCAGCGACCGGAGCTCGCGCGGGGTCACCCGCGTGCGCCCTCGTCGAGGGACCGGGCGAAGCGGATCGCGGCGGCGACGGCCGCGAAATGCTCGCGCTCGATCGCGGCGCCGATCTCGACGGATGCGTGAAGCGCCCGGGCGGTGGGCGGGTCTGAGAAGATCGGGACGCCCGCCGCCTCCGCCGCCTCGCGGATCCGGGCGGCGACGGCGTCGACGCCCTTGGCGACGCAGATCGGGGGCGACGGATCGGCGGGCGACCAGCGCAACGCCACCGCATAATGCGTCGGGTTGACCACGACGACCGCGGCCTCGGGGATATCCTGCAGCATCCGGTTGGTCGCGATTTCCTCCGCGCGGCGGCGGCGCTTGCCCTTGAGATGCGGATCCCCCTCGGCCTGCTTGGTCTCGTCGAGCAGTTCCTGCCGCGTCATGCGGTTCTTCGCCAGATGCGTGTGCCGCTGCCAGAGCCAATCTGCCGCCGCGATCGCGGCCGAGACGAGCATGACGAGCACCGTGAACTGCGCCAACAGCGCGGCCAGCGATCCCGCCAGGACACGGGGGTCGCTGGCGGCGGACGCGACGATCCGGTCGGCATTGCGGACGAGGAACAGGCCGCAGATCCCGCCGAAGACCACCATCTTCGTCGCGGATTTTGCGAATTCGAACAGGCCCGACGGCCCGAACTTGTTGCGGGCGTTCGCGAGGACGGAGATGCGCTGCCATTTCGGCGCGAGCCGGGTCGGCGCGAAGACCACCGCCCGCTGCGCCAGCAAGCCCGCGAGGACCAGTCCCGCCGCCGGCGCGACGAGCAGGCCCGAAATCGCCAGCGCCTCGCCCAGGATCGCGCCGCCGGCCCCGGCGCCACCGGCCCGCAGCGGCCGGGACAGCGGTCCTGCGTCCTGGATCAGCGTCCCACCCAGATCCGCCATTCGTTCGGCGAGGGCCGGGCCGAGCGCGGCGAGGGCGGCGAGCGCGCCCGCATAGGAGGCGAAAACCGCGATGTCCTGCGACCGGATCACCTCGCCCTTCCGGCGCGCCTGCATCAACTTTTGCGGCGTCGCCTCGTGGCTGCGTTCGGCCCCGTCCTCGCCGTTCACGGCAGGCCCGCCGCGACCGGATCGCCCAGCGCCGCCAGCATCGCGGTCTTCCAGATCGAAAGGATCAGCGGCGCCGACAGGAACAGCAGCACGCCGCTCGCCCCGGTGATCGCCGGCGCCCCGACCAGCGCCACCATCAGCTGCGGCATCGCGCGGTTGATGACGCCCATCGCCGCGTTGTAGACCAGCGCCGCCAAGGCGAAGGGGGCCGCCAGCCCGACGGCGAGGGCGAAGGCTTGGCCCGCGCGCGCGACGCCCCACCGGGCCATGTCCTCGCCCCCCGGCAGGCCGCCCATCGGCACGACGTCGTAGCTGCGCAGCAGCATCTCGATCACCATCAGGGGCAGGCCCGCCGCCATCAGCAGGCACAGCCCGGCGAGATTGAGCAGGTTGCCGATTGCCGAGGACGGCTCGACATTGCCGAAAAGCTGCGCGAGCGACGTGTATTGCGCGGCCATCATGCCCGCCATGGTCAGGGCCTGCGCGACGAAGCGCAGCACCGCGCCGAAAGCCACGCCGGTCACCGTCTCGATCGCGATCACGCCCGCGGTCAGGGCGGGCGGCGCCGCCACGGAGGGCGCGACGGCCGCGGTCAGCGCGAAGGCCGCCACGAGGCGCACGCGGACGGGGATCATCCGGTCGCCGAGCCCCGGCAGCAGCAGCATCAGGGCCCCGACCCGCAGGAACACCGCGAAGCCCTGGGCGAGATACGGCGCCACCAGATCGTGGATCTGCAGAAGCGCCGCGATCATGCGGCGACCGATCCCAGGATCGCGGGCGTCGCCCCGGGCCCGATCTCCTCGTAGGAGATGACCGGATTGCTCAGGCCACGTGCGGCGATGACCCCGTGGACAAAGCGGCGGCGCCGGGCCGAGGTGACGATCGCGGCGTGGCTTCCTTGCTCGGCGGCCTTCGCGACCATCTCGGCCAGGCCGCGCGCCAGTTTCTGGATCGCCTCGCCGGGAAGGGCGACCTCGCGCCCCGGCCCCGGCCCTTCGAGCTGGTGCCGCGCGAAAGTCTCCTCCCAGGCGGGGGCGAGCTGGATCAGCGGCAGCGTGCCGTCGGGCCGGCGCAGCTCGGCCGTGATCTGCTCGGCGAGCCGCTGGCGCACCAGTTCGGCCAGGTCCTCGGGGGTCGCGTTGCCGTCGCGCGCCTCCGACAGGGTCTCGAGGATCAGCGGCAGGTTCCGGACGGAGACGCGCTCGGCCAGCAGGAGGCGCAGCACGGCCAGAAGCGTTTCGGGCGCGACCTTTGTGGGGATCAGGTCGTCGAGAAGGCGGCGATTGGCGATCGAGAGTTCGGGCGAGGAGACCTTGCCGAAGGCGTCCAGCAGGGTCTGGAGCCCCTTCAGCCCCAGCAGGCGCGGGAAGTTGGACTTGATGATCTCGAGCAGATGCGTCGCCAGGACCTCGCCCGGCGTCACGATGGTCTCTCCGAGATAGTCGTCGGCCATGGACGCCGGGATCCAGCGGGCGGGGGCGCCGTAAACCGGTTCCTTCACGGCGCGGCCGGGCAGCGTCTCGGGCAGGCCTTCGCCGGTCAGCATGAGGACATGATCGCGTTCCAGCCGATCCCGCGCCGCCTCGACCCCCTGGATGCGGATGACGTAGGTCCCGGCGGGCAGGCCGGGATCGTCGGTCAGCCGGATCTCGGGCAGGATGATGCCGAAGCGCTCGGCGATGTGGTCGCGCAGGCCCGACATGCGCCCCTCCAGCCCGGTGGCCGGATCGAGGGCCAGGTCGACGAGATCCAGCGCAAATTCCACGCGGATATCGTCCAGCGCCAGCACGTCGCCGATGGCGCGCTGGGGCGCGGTGGGCTCGGCATCCTCGGGCAGGATCTCGGGCTGTGCCGCGGCGCGGCTTCGCCATATGGCGGCGCCGCCGAGGATCAGCGCGCCGATGAAGAACGGCACGAAGGGCAGGCCCGGGACGAAGGCGAAGACCGCCATGATCAGCGCCACCGTCGCGAGCGCGGCCGGGTGGCGCCCGATCTGGCCGAGGATCTGGGCGTCGATCGCGCCCGCCGCCCCGCCCCGCGCCAGCAAGAGGCCGGATGCGATCGAGATGATCACCGCCGGGATCTGCGACACCAGCCCGTCGCCCACGGTCAGGATCGCGTAGGTCTCGACCGCCTCGCCGATCGGCATGCCATGCGCGACCATGCCCGAAGCGAGGCCGACGACCAGATTGAGGATCGTGATCAGGAGGCCGGCGACGGCGTCGCCCTTGACGAATTTAGAGGCGCCGTCGAGCGAGCCGAAGAAATTCGTCTCGGCCAGTTCCTGCTCGCGCCGGCGCTTGGCCTCCGTGTGATCGATGGCGCCCGCGGACACGTCGCTGTCGATGGCGAGTTGCTTTCCCGGCATGCCGTCCAGGGCGAAGCGGGCGCCGACCTCGGCCATCCGGGTCGCGCCCTTCGTGATGACGACGAAGTTCACGATCAGCAGCACGCCGAAGACCACCAGGCCCAGGGCGACCGAGCCGCCCATCACGAAACTGGCGAAGCCCTCGATCACATGGCCGGCCGCATCCGTGCCCGTGTGCCCCTGGCCGATGATCAGCTTGGTGGAGGAGACGTTGAGCGACAGGCGCAGCATCACGGCGGCCAGCAGGATCGTCGGGAAGGCCGAGAAGTCGAGCGGCGCGCGGATGAAGAGCGTCGTGGTGAAGATGAGGATCGCGAGCGCGAAGCTGGCCGAGAGGCCGATATCCAGAACCCAGGACGGCATCGGCAGGACCATCATCAGGATCACCGCCATCAGCGCGATGGCCAACAGGACCGTGGGCTGAAAGATCGCTCGCATGGGGGCTCCGCCGGATTGGTTGAGGCCGGGCTAGCGAAGGAGCGTTAACGCGGCGTTTCGATCGCGCCCTCCAGCGCGAGAAGATCCGAGACCAGAGCGGCAAGCCGACGGCTGTCGGCCAGCGCGGCTTGCGCGGCGGCGAGATCGGGATCGGGCCCCGGCGCCGCCGGGGCCGAGGCGCGCCGATTGCGGTGCAGGACGAAGCGCGCCAATTCGGCGCGTGGGGCGGGGATGTCCTCCGCGCCCTCCGCCGAGGCCACCAGGTCGCGCTCCAGCCAGGGTTGCGCCGGTGGGATGGCGACGGGTCGCGCGGCCAGCCGTGGCACGTCGCGCGGCGATCCGGCGGCCTGGAGGAACGCGCCCGCCGCGTCGGGCAGGCCGAACCGGTCGAGTATCGCCGCCGCGTTCAGCGCCGGATCCGATCCCGGCGCGACGTGATTTCGAATCCGGATGGCGAGCTCGGCGAAATCGCCGGGGCGCAGCACCTCGCGCGCATGGTCGAGCACGGCCGTGGCGGAGATCCGGTCGGACCGGACCATGGCGGCCGCGTCCGCCAGGCGGCGCCGCGTGACGAGGCTGAGCGCCAGCGCGGCGTCCAGTCGCGCCGCTGCCTCGCCCGCGGGCAGGGACGGCCTGAGCGCCACCGCGTTGGCCAGGTCCAGATCGCTGAGCGCCGCGGCGTCCCGGGCCCCGTCTTCCAGCCGCGCGATGACCGCCTCGATCGCCGCGGGCCCGGTGCCGGCGGCCGGGTCGAGGCCGGGCGGCCCGGCTTCGGTCGCCATCTCGGCATCGGGCCGGATGAGCAGGAGCCCCGCTTGACCCTCCCGTTCGAGCCGCGCGCGCAGGCGCGGCCCATCGGCCTGCCAGCGCGCAGCGGGCAGCGCCGCGAGAAACCGCGCCAGCGCCCGGCTGTCGACCGCGCGCCAGTCGATGGCACGGCCCGGGACCAGAAGCGCCAGCGTCACGCTGCCCGGCCCGCAGGCCGGGTCCGGGCCCGGCGGGCCTTCACTGCCCTCGGCCGCAAGGGCGATGGCCGTCAGGATCGGGTCGGGATTATCCGTCAATTTAAGGACATGCCGGGTCTCCGCGCCCCAGCCCAGGGCCGCGTAGCGTTCGGCCAGGTCGCGCAAGGCCCCGGGCATCAGCGTGTCGCGGGTGTCGAAAAGGGTGGCGGTCCTGCCCGGAAGCTCGGCCAGTTCGGCCTCGGGGTCGCGCAGCAGGATCTGCGCGATCCGGCTTTCGCCGTCGCATGTCGGGCGGGGCGGCGGCGCGGCCTCGGGCGCGTCTCCGGGCAGGATCGTCGCGGCCCGAAACGGTCGGATCGCGACCTGGGGCAAGGGCGCCGCCGCATCCCCGGCCGGGGCGTCCGGCCCCGCGCGGGCGATCGGGGGCATCGGTGCGGAGGGCGGAAAGCCGATCGCGAAGTCGGCGGCCTGCGGAAGGCGCAGGGGCAGGGTCGGGACCGGGGGCTGCGCCACGGCGCGCGCGGTCGGGGCCGGGTCCGAGATGTCGATCACGATGTGATCGCTCGCGATCTGGCTCACGGAGACGGGGCAGTCGCAGGCCAGCGACAGGACGATCCCGTTCGGCGAAGCCGCGATACCCTCCAGCCGATCCCGGGGGATCAGGCGGAACACCTCGTCCAGGTCGAACGTGCCGCGCAAGCCCGTGAATGCGATCTCGACCCGCCCCGGGCCCGGGCGGTCGACCCTCCAGTCGATTCGGCCCGATGCCGGAAAGACGAGCCGCGAGAAACGCGCGTGTTCGCCCGATTGCACGGCGATCCGGTCCTGGGCCTTCGCGCCGCCGGCGAGGCAGGCAAGGCCCAGCGCGACGAGGACCGCGCGGATCATGCGGCTTTCCGGGCCTTCAGCGCCTCCTCGAGCTCGGCATAGCTCGGGCGCATATGCGTGGGCGTCGACTGGCGTCCGACCTCGATGCAGATATTCGTCGCGTGATTGTGGAGGTTCGCGACCAGCACCTCCTGGATCAGGGCGTAGAAATGACCGTCCTGCTCGCCGATGGCCTTGAGACGGATCGCGAAGGGGCCGACGATGCCGTAGGCCAGGAACACGCCGAGGAAGGTGCCGACCAACGCGCCGCCGATCAGCTTGCCCAGCACCTCGGGCGGCTGGTCGATCGACCCCATGGTCTTGATGACCCCCAGAACCGCCGCCACGATCCCCAGCGCGGGCAGCGCGTCGGCCATCGATTGCAGCGCGTGGCTGGAATGCAGCGAATGGTGCAGGTTCTCCTCGATCCGCGCCTCCAGCACCTCCTCGACCTGGTGCGGGTCGTCGTAATTCATCGAGATGGCCCGGAGCGTGTCGCTGATCATCGCGATCGCCTCCCGGTCGGCGAGGATCCGGGGATAGTTGCCGAAGATGTCGGAACTGTCGGGCGCCTCGATATGCTCCTCCAGCGCGACGGGATTCTGGCGGCCGAGCCGAACCAGTTCGAACAGAAGGCACAGCAGGTCGCGATAATCCTCGGGCTTCCAGCGCGGGCCCTTGAAGACCTTCCCGATATCCTTGAGCGTGTGCTTCACCTCGGCCAGCGAATTGCTGACCAGGAAGGCGCCGATCGCGGCCCCCCCGATCATCGTCATCTCGAAGGGCAGGGCCTTCAGGATGATCGCCATCTTGCCGCCGGCCATCAGGTAGCCGCCGAAGACCATGACGAAGATGCAGATGATTCCGATGATCCCGACCATTCGCGGTCACTCCCTCGCGGCGTTGGCGTTGCGGCCGGCCATGATCACGCTCAGCGCGTAGGCCGTGTCCGGTGTCAGGCTCGAGAACACGCCCGCCGCCGCGTCGGGCCGCATGCGGGCCAGGAAGCCGGCGGCGAAATCGGGCGACATCGTCTCGAAGAGAAGCGCCGCGTCCTTGGGTTTCATGCCTTCGTAGACGCTGACCAGCCGGGTGATGTCGGCCTCCGACGCCTCGGCCGAGCTGAACATCCGCGCCTCGAGGGCCGCCTCCGCGGCGGTCAGGCTGTCGAGGGCGGCCATGACCTCCTGCCTGGCGAGTTCGACGTCCCGCTCGCGCAGCGCGATCTCGGCCTCGCGCGTCTCGAGCGTTCCGGCGCGCGCGGAGATCTGGTCGAGGAGATCCCCGACCTCGCCCGAGGGCGGGCAGAGCAGCTCCGCCGCATCGGCGCGATCGGGCGCGTCTTCCGGCAGGCTGGCAAGCCCGGCGGAGACCACCCGCGCCACCGCGGAGACCAGGAGCAGCGCCAGCAGCCCGGTCAGCGAGAGCCGGCGCAGCTGTCGCCGAATTGCGACGCCCGCGCTCATGTCCGATCCCCGGCCCGGCGGGGATGGGCGCGGAAGCTGAGCGGCGCCTCCGCGGCCGGTGACGCGGGTGACATCTGCGCCAGCGCATCCTCCGCATCGTCGAGGCTGTCGAGCAGCATTTCGAGCCGGCCGATCCGGTCGTCGGCGGCGTCGGTCGCGTCGCTCAGGCGTTGCAGGCGCGCGTCGCCTTCGGCTGTGGCCGCGTCCAGCGCGGCGCGCATCGCGTCCAGCCGGTCGGAGAGCGCGGCGATGCTGCCGCCGATGCCGCTTTCGACGTCGTTGAAGGCGCGCAGCCGGGCGGCGAGCCGCCAGCAATACACGGCGAGCCCGACGGTCGCGCAGAGAAGGAGGAGATCGGGGATCAGGGCGAGGATTTGCATGTCAGTTGATCACGAATTCGGAAACGAGGAGGTCTTCGACCGTGCCGGGACCGGCCAGAAGCTGGACGCGGCGCAGCAATTGCGCGCGCACGCGCAGCAGCGCCGTCGGCGATTCGAGCACCTCCATCGGCACCGCGCGGAGATAGGTCGTCGCGATATCGGCGATGCGCGGCCGCACGGTCTCGGCGCGCTCCATCCCGGTGGCCGAGACCTGGAGCTGGGCGCGGAAGCGCAGGTTGCGCAGGGTTTCCGGACCGCCGACCGTCACGGTGATCGGGTCGAGCGGGAGGAAGGCGAGGGCGAGAGGCTCGGCCGCCTCCTCCAGCGCGGACTCGGCCGATTCGGCGCCCGGCAAGATCGCGTCGAGCGCGCCGCTGAAGGCCGTGTAGAAGCCGCCCCCGCCCGCGGCGAGCACGCCGACCCCGACGAGGATCCACTTGAGCTTGCCGCCCCGCTTCGGGCCGTCGTCTTCGCTGTCGGGACTGTCCGTCTCGGCCATGCGCCACCCTCCGGTTACGAGGGCGGTCCTAGACCATCGGTGACTAACCGAATGTTAAAGGAGTTCGGGAATGTTCCGCCTCGGGATCCAGAACGGATCGGCACCAGGCGGGGTGAAAAAGTTGGAGAAATTCAACGCCTTCTTGCAAGGCCAGGACAAGCGTCGACTCGCGATTCTCGCGCTGGCCACGGCCGTCGCCTTCTTCGCCATCCTCGGGCTGACGCGCCTGGCCACGGCCCCCCGGATGGAGCTTCTGTTCGCGCGGCTGGAACCGGCCGCGGCGGCCGAGATCGTCGCCAGCCTCGAGGCCAGCGGCACCGCCTTCGAAGTGCGCGGCGATTCGATCTTCGTCGATGGCCGCGCGCGGGATGCCCTGCGGATGCGTCTGGCGGGCGAGGGGCTGCCGCGCATGGACGGCGCGGGCTACGAGTTGCTCGACGGGCTCAGCGGCTTCGGCACGACCTCGCAGATGTTCGACGCCGCCTATTGGCGTGCGCGGGAGGGCGAGCTGACCCGGACGATCCTCGCGGCGCCCGGGGTCCGGATGGCGCGCGTCCACCTCGCCACGGCCGATGCCTCGCCCTTCGCGCGCGATCGGTCGGCCACGGCCTCGGTCACGTTGCAGATGGTGTCGGGCGCGGTGGGCGCGGGGCTGGCGCGGTCGGTGCAGTCGCTTGTTTCGGGGGCCGTGCGCGATCTCGCGGTCGAGGACGTCACCGTGATCGACGCGGCGAGTGGCCGCGTGGTCGGCGGCGGCGAGGTGGACACCGAGGCGGAAGCCCGGGACGCGCGACTGGCCGAGATGCGTTCGGCGGTCCAGAACCTTCTGGAGGCGCGGGTGGGGCCCGGCCGCTTCGTGGTCGAGCTGGCGCTCGAGACCTCGCGCGACCGCGAGACGATCACCGAACGCGTGCTCGATCCCGACAGCCGCGTCGTCGTCAGTACCGATACCGAGGAGCGCTCGGCCAATGATCGCGGCGGCCCCGGCGTCGGCGTGACCGTCGCCAGCAACCTGCCGGACGGCGATGCCGAGAGCGGCGAGGGCTCCGAGAGCTCCAACGCGGAGACGCGGGAGCGGGTGAATTACGATTTCTCGGCCACGCAGCGCCAGATCGAGAAGCCGCCCGGCGCGGTCGAGCGCCTGACCGTCGCCGTCATGGTCGACGGGGTCCGCGCGGTCGCGGAGGACGGCACGGCGACCTGGGACCCGCGCGAGGAGGCCGAGCTCGAGACCCTCCGCGAACTGGTGCAGTCCGCGGTGGGCTTCGACGCCGCGCGCGGCGACATTGTCACCGTCCGCTCGATGCAGTTCGAGCAGCCCGCGGGGCCCGAGGCGGCGCCGGGCCTGTCCCTGCCCTGGATCAGCGGCGCGCAGGTCACGCAATTGGTCACGGCGGTTCTGCTCGCGCTGGTGGCGCTGGGCGCGATGGCCTTCGTCGTGCGCCCGCTCCTGGCGCGGGTCCTGACCGGATCCGACGCAGCGGCGCCCGCCCCGGCCCTGCCTGCTGCGGCCCCGGCGCAGGCCGATCCGGCGCCGAACATGCTCGCGCCGCCCGAGGAGATCGGCGCCCCGCCCGAGACCACCGCGCGCCTTCCCGATATGGCGAGCGGCGGGACCGATCTGCCCGCGATGGCGCTGCTCGACATGGACAGCCTCGCCGCGCTGCCCTCCGAAGGCGGCGGCGACGATCCGGTCGAGCGGCTGCGTCATCTCATCACCGAGCGCCGCGAGGAAACGCTGGAAGTGCTGCGCGGCTGGATGGAGCAATCGCCCGAGGACGCGCGATGACCGCCCTCCCGCTCGAGGATTTCGGCGGGCCGGACGAGGTCGCGACCCCCGCCCCGGCCCCCGATCCGGCCGGGACGGACCGGTTCGACGAGGGCTATTCTGCGGGCTGGGACGACGCGGTGGCCCGGATCGACGCCGATCAGGCGCGCTTGGGCACTAGCCTTCAGGAGACGCTCACCCGGCTCGAGGCGCGGTATGCCGAGGCGACGGACGGGGTCATCGCCGCGCTGGAGCCCGCGTTGCGCGACATCTTCGACACGCTGCTGCCCAAGGCCGCGCAGGCGGCCTTCCTGCCGGTGCTTCTCGACGAGGTCACGGGCCTTCTGCGGGACGAGGCCCGCGAGCTGAGCGTGCTGGTCGCCCCCGAGGAGGCCAGCGCGCTGAACCGTCTGCTGGAGCGCGCGGGCGAGACGGCGGCGCAGGTCAAGGTCCGCCCCGAGCCGGCGCTCGCCGTCTCGCAGGCCCTGGTCCGCTGGGACGGGCAGGAGCGGCGCATAGACATGGAAGCGGTTCTCGCCGCGCTCGACGGGGCGCTCGACGCGTTTCTTTCGGAACTGACGCCGGGCGCACGGGTCGCGGCGGGCAACGGATACAGGGAGGCCCGGGATGGCTGACGGAACACAGGGCGGCGCGGCATTGGGCCGGGTCCCGGTCGAGATCACGGTCGCGGTGGGGCGCGCCCATCCGACGGTGGCGGAGCTGCTGGCGCTGGAACGCGACGCGGTGCTGCCGCTCGATCGCGGGGTCGACGATCTGGTCGAGCTCTATGCCGGGGACCGGCTCATCGCGCGCGGCCGCCTGCAGGAGATCGATGGCGAGCCGTCCGGCCGCCTCGGGGTCTGCCTGACCGAGGTCGTGCGGGCGGACGGCACGGATTGAACCGCGTCTTACCGATCCTGGCGGCGGCGTTCGCCGTCCTCGCCCTGCCGGCGGCGGCGCAGGACGTCGCGATCTCGCTGGGCGAGGACACGCTGGCCCTGCGTTCGATCCAGCTGATCGCGCTCCTCACGGTGCTGAGCCTCGCGCCCGGGATCGCGATCACGCTCACCTGCTTTCCCTTCGTGGTCACGGTCCTGTCGATCATGCGGCAGGCGATGGGGCTGCAGGCGGCGCCGCCGAACATGCTGATCGTCAGTCTGGCCCTGTTCCTGACCTATTTCGTCATGGAGCCGGTCGCGACCGCCGCTTGGGAGGCCGGAATCGGTCCGCTTTCGCGCGGCGAGATGGAGCCCGTCGCCGCCGCAAGCGCGGCGGTCGAACCTTTCCGCGCCTTCATGCTGGCGCGGGTCGATCCCGACACGCTGGCCCATCTCGCCGGTCTGCGCCCGAACGCGGAGCCCGACGCCTTGGCGGTCCTGGTGCCGTCCTTCCTGCTGTCCGAGATCAGCCGGGCGTTCCAGATCGGCTTTCTCGTCTTCATGCCGTTCCTGATCATCGACATGGTCGCCGCCGCGGTCCTGATGTCGATGGGCATGATGATGGTGCCGCCGGCCATCGTCTCGCTGCCCTTCAAGCTCGCTTTCTTCGTCGTGGTCGACGGCTGGACGCTGGTGTCCGGCGCGCTCGTGCGAAGCTACCTCTGAGGAGATCCGCCATGCCCGCCGCCCCCGCCGCCCGCCCCGACGCGGCGCGCGCCCTGCTCGAAATGCTGGAAAGCGGGCAATCGGCTCCCGCCCCCGTGCATCTGCGCGATCTTGCCGCCCAGCTCGTGGCCGAGGTCGAGGCCCGCCGGGCCGATTCCGGCACCCCGGCCCGCGACGAGCCCGGAGACGTCGCCCGCGCGCCCGCGCGACACAGCCCCGAGGGGCGCGCACCGAGGGCCGCCGATGATCCGCGCGCTGCCGGCCGGCTGACGCTCCGACCGCCCCGCGCCCCTGATCCGATGCCGGCGGCGGATGCGCCCGGCGCCCCGGCGCCGGAGTCGGCGGACTCGCGCAGGCTGTTCTCGAAGGCGGCGCCGATGGCCCTTCCGGCGGCGGCTTCGCCGCGGTCCCGGTTGACGCTCTCGTTGCCCCGGCCGCTGGTGGCGGAGGACCGTTCCACGCCCGCGCTGGCACCGGGCCATTCGCCGGAGGATGTCCGCAAGATCGTCGCCGCCGCGCGGGATCCGCAGGGCCTCGGCCGCGAACATCCGGCCATCATCGCCATCGGGCTGGAGGATCGCAGTCCGCGCGACCAGGCGGCGGCCTTGCGCAAGCTCGGTGGCGGACAGGTCCGCGCGGTGCACCGCGCCCTGCGCCAACTGGCGGCCGCGGATCGCTGATCGGGCCTTCCGTTGCGCCGCCGACCGGCCGCTGGGCGTCGCTCGGGCCGGATGCGGAAGCGGCGCTGCGGTATTGCGGGGACCCCGGTCGCGGTCTGCGCCGTGCCGGGACATTGCCCGCCGCGATGAGACCGTCATGGCCACTAGCCTTCCGCGCGCGGGACCCACGCGAAGGGCCGCAGGCGCGGCGTCCCCGCATGGCAGATCCACGCTGTCGGCGGCATCCAGATTACCCGCCGCACGAAAGTGTCTTCACGCCGGCGGCCTATCCTGCGGCCACGTCCGCCGCGGGCCGGGGGCGCGCCGCGGGTCGGCGAGCGCGATGCGCGGGCCGCGCCGGAGGACCTAGCGCGTGAACTTCTTGTACTTCACTCGCGTCGGCTCTAGCGCGTCGGGGCCGAGGCGGCGGGCCTTGTCTTCTTCGTAGGCCTCGAAATTGCCCTCGAACCATTCGACATGCGCCTCGCCCTCGAAGGCGAGGATGTGCGTGCAGAGCCGGTCGAGGAAGAACCGGTCGTGGCTGATCACCACGGCGCAGCCCGCAAAATCGGCGATGGCGTCCTCCAGCGCGCGGAGCGTTTCCACGTCCAGGTCGTTGGTCGGCTCGTCCAGGAGCAGGACGTTGCCGCCTTCCTTCAAAAGCCGCGCCATATGCACCCGGTTGCGCTCGCCGCCCGAGAGGAGACCCACCTTCTTTTGCTGGTCGCCGCCCTTGAAGTTGAAGCTGGAGCAATAGGCGCGCGAATTCACTTCCGCGTCGCCCAGCTTGATCAGCTCCGCCCCGCCGGTGATCGCCTCCCAGACGGTCTCGTCCGGATTGAGATCGTCACGCGACTGGTCGACATAGCTGAGCTTGACGGTGTCGCCATACTCGACCGTGCCGGCATCGGGCTTCTCCTGCCCGGTCAGCATGCGGAACAGGGTCGATTTGCCCGCCCCGTTCGGCCCGATCACGCCGACGATGCCGCCCGGCGGCAGGGCGAAGGACAGGTCCTCGATCAGAAGCCGATCGCCATAGGCCTTCCGGAGCCCGTTGGCCTCGATCACCTTGGACCCGAGGCGCGGGCCGTTGGGGATGACGATCTGGGCGCGGCCGACGCGCTCGCGCTCGGACTGGCCGGCCATTTGCTCATAGGCCTGGATCCGGGCCTTGGACTTGGCCTGCCGCGCCTTCGCCCCCGAGCGGATCCACTCCAGCTCGCGCTCCAGCGTCTTCTGGCGGGACTTGTCCTCCTTCGACTCCTGCGCGATGCGCTTGGCCTTCTGCTCGAGCCAGGCGGAGTAGTTGCCCTCGTAGGGGATGCCGCGCCCGCGATCGAGCTCGAGGATCCAGCCGGTGATGTCGTCGAGGAAATAGCGGTCGTGGGTCACAATCAGGATCGTGCCCATGTAGTCGATCAGGTGGCGCTGCAGCCAGGCGATGGTCTCGGCGTCGAGATGGTTCGTCGGCTCGTCCAGCAGCAGCATGTCGGGCGCTTCGAGCAGCAGCTTGCAGAGCGCCACGCGCCGCCGCTCGCCGCCCGAGAGGTTGACGGGCGAGGCGTCGTCGGGCGGGCAGCGCAGCGCCTCCATCGCGACGTCGATCTGCGCGTCGAGATCCCACAGGTTCTGGCTGTCGATCTCGTCCTGCAGGGCGGCCATCTCCTCGGCCGTCTCGTCGGAATAGTTCATCGCCAGTTCATTGAAGCGGTCGAGCTTGGCCTGTTTCTCGGCCACGCCCAGCATGACGTTCTCGCGCACGGTCAGGCCCTCGTCGAGCGTCGGCTCCTGCGGGAGGTAGCCGACCTTCGCGCCCTCGGCGGCCCAGGCCTCGCCCTGAAAATCCTTGTCGAGGCCCGCCATGATCCGCATCAGCGTCGATTTGCCGGTGCCGTTCACGCCGACCACGCCGATCTTCACGCCGGGCAGAAAGCTCAGCCGGATGTTCTCGAACACCTTCTTGCCGCCGGGATAGGTCTTGGACACGCCGTCCATGTGATAGACGTACTGATAGCTGGCCATGGCTTCGGAGCCTCGCGCTGTGGGGATTTGCGCCGTCCTATCGAAGCCCGCCCGCAGGGGCAATCGGGGCTGGACGGCGCGCGCGCGGCGCGCGAAGGAGCGGTCATGCGCCACGGTCTTCCCATCGCGCGCCCCGGGCAGGTCGTGGGCCTTCTGGGCGGCAGCTTCGATCCGGCCCATGCCGGGCATGTCCATATCACCCGGCAGGCGCTGGCGCGGTTCGGGCTGGACCGGGTCTGGTGGCTGGTCTCGCCGGGCAATCCGCTGAAGCCGCGCGGCCCCGCGGCGCTGGCGCGGCGCATGGCGCGGGCGCGGGCGCTGATGGACCATCCACGCGTCGCCGTCACCGATATCGAGGCGTGGCTGGGCACCCGGCATACCGCGCGCACGATCGCCGGGCTGCAACGGCTTTATCCCGGCACGCGTTTCGTCTGGCTGATGGGGGCCGACAACATGGCGCAGTTTCACCGCTGGGAGGATTGGCGCGAGATCGCGGCCCGCGTCCCGCTGGGCGTCATCGCGCGGCCCGGCGACCGGATCGCCGCGCGCAGCGCCGTGGCGGCGCGGGTGCTGGCGCGGCACCGCGTCGCCCCGCAGGATGCGCGCGGGTTGGGCCGGCTAGACCCGCCGGCCTGGGCCTTCGTGAACGTCCCGATGCACGCGGCCTCGTCGACCGCGATCCGCGACGGGGGCGGCTGGGGGGCGGGCTAGCGCCGGACGGCCAGCGTCGCGAAGCCCGCCGCGACCAGCACGGCGAGCCCGGCCAAGGCCAGCGGGTCGGGCCAGGTGCCGAAGATGAGCCAGCCCAGCGCCGTGGCCGAGATCAGCTGGAAATAGACGAAGGGCGCGAGCACCGTCGCGTTGGCGCGCCGGTAGGCCACGACCAGCAGCAGGTTGCCCGAGGCCGAGGCGATACCCGACCAGAGGACCAGCCCCGCCACCGGCCAGGAGAATTCGGGCACCGACAGAAGGCCCGGCGGCGCCAGGAGCGCCGTGCCGAGCACCGTCTGCGTCAGCATCAGCTGGCGCGGCGCGGCGATGCCCGAGAGCCAGCGCGATGCCGTCAGAAACGCCCCGTAGCAGAGCCCCGCGAGCACCGCGAAGCCCAGGCCGGGCGTCATTCCGAAGCCGGGCCGGACCACCAGCAGCACGCCGCAGAACCCGATGGCCAGCAGGACCGACTGGCGCCGCGACACCCGCTCGCCCAGAAGCCATACCGACAGCACGTAGCTGAAGATCGGCCCGACGAAGAACGCGCCGAAGACGGTCGCGATCTGCTCGGTCCGGAGCGCGGTGAGGATCGAGGCGATGCCGCCCGCGATCAGGGCCGCGCGCAGCCAGACCCGCCAATCCGCGTAGAGCCGCCATTCGACGCGCCCGCCCAGGATCAGCGCCACCATCGCCGCGCCCACCGCGAAGCGCGCGAAGGCCACGAAGAGCGGCGTCGCGCCGTATTGGGTGGTCAGGATCTTCCCCGCGCTGTCGCCCAAGGGGATCAGCGACATGGCGACGAACATCAACGCCACCGATCCGAGGGTCGTGCGGTCCATGATCCGCGCGCTATCATCCCGCGGGGACCGCGCCCAGATGCCGTCGGGCTTTCCTTCCCGGGCCAGGCCGGGCATCAAATCCGGGGATGCGGAGGACGACCTTGATGCGACGACGTTTCTTCCTGTCCGGTGCGCTCGCCACGGTGGCGCTGCCGGCCTGCGCGAACGCGCCCGAGGTCTCGGCCCGGCCGCTTCTGAGGCCCGCCGACGCGATCTCGCGCTCCGCCCCCGCGGCGGACCGGCTGGTCGCGCAGGCGGGCCTGGGCGGCCGCGTGGGCTTCGTGGTCAGCGACGCCCGCACCGGCGAGGTTCTCGAGACGCACAATCCGCTGCGCGCCCTGCCGCCCGCCTCGGTCGCGAAGGCGGTGACCGCGCTCTACGCGCTCGAGACGCTGGGCCCGGCTTATCGCTTCCAGACCCGGCTGGTGGCCACGGCCCCGATCCTGAACGGCCGCCTCGACGGCGACCTGGTACTGGTGGGCGGCGGCGATCCGGCGCTCGACACGGACGGGCTGGCCGACATGGCGACGCAGGCCAAGGCCGCCGGCCTGCGCGAGGTGACGGGGCGGTTCCTCGTCCATGGCGGGGCGGTGCCGAGCTTCGACCGGATCGACCGCAGCCAGCCCGACCACGTAGGCTACAATCCGGCGCTGGGCGGGCTGAACCTGAATTTCAACCGCGTGCATTTTCAGTGGAAGCGCAACGGCTCGGGCTACGAGACGACGATGGATGCCCGCACCGCGCGGTTCCGCCCGGCGGTGGCCACGTCGCGGATGCGCGTCGCCGACCGGTCGCTGCCGGTCTACACCTACGCAAGCGACGGCGGGGTCGACGCCTGGACCGTGGCGCGACGACAGCTGGGCCAGTCGGGCGCGCGCTGGCTCCCGGTGCGCAATCCGGCGCTCTATGCCGGCGACGTGATGCGGACCTTCCTGCGCTCCAACGGGATCGTGGTGGGGGCCCCGCAACGGGCGACCTCCGTGCCGCAGGGCCCGGTGCTGGCGCTGCAGCAGGGCGCGCCGCTGGAGCGGGTCTGCGCCTCGATGCTGCGCTACTCGACCAACCTGACCGCCGAGATGATCGGGCTGACCTCGACCCTGCGTCGCGGTGTCATCCCCCGCTCGCTCGACCAGTCGGGGGACGTGATGTCGGGCTGGCTGGCGGAGCGCACGGGCGCGCGCCGCCCGGATTTCGACGATCATTCGGGTCTTAACGGTAGCACGCGGATCTCGGCCTCCGACATGGTGGCGGCGCTGACCGCGCCGGGCGCCCGGGACCGGCTGCGCCCGATCCTGAAGGAGATGACGGTGGAGGGCGCCAAGCCCATCGCGGTGCGCGCCAAGACCGGAACGCTGAACTTCGTCTCGGGCCTCGCGGGCTATTTCGAGGCGCGGTCCGGCCGGCCGCTGGCCTTCGCCACCTTCTGTGCCGACACCGCGCGCCGCGACCGCCTGAGCGTGGCCGAACGCGAACGGCCCCAGGGCGGGCGCAGCTGGGCGCGCACGGCGCGCGGGCTGCAATCCGACCTGATCGAGCGCTGGGCGCTGGTCCACGCCTGAGCCGCGCGTGAGACCGGCCATCGTCCTCGTCCAGCCCGAGATCGCGGGAAACACCGGCAGCGTCGGCCGCACCTGCGTGGCCCTGGACCTCGATCTGTGCCTCGTGAAGCCCTACGGGTTCGAGATCACCGACCGGAACGTGCGCCGCGCGGGCCTCGATTACTGGAAGCATGTCCGCCTGCACGAATACGAGGATTGGGAGGATTTCCTGATCCGCCGCGCTCCGCGCCCCGAGGCGCTGTTCCTCTTCGAGGAATATGGCACGACAAGCTTCTACGATGCCGATTATCCCCCCGATTTCCACCTCGTCTTCGGGCAGGAGACGGTGGGCCTGCCGCCGGCCGTCACCGCGGGCCGCGCCGACCGGATGGTCCGTCTGCCGATGCGCTCGCCGCATATCCGCTCGCTCAACCTCGCCAATGCGGCCACGGCCGCGGCCTACCAGGCGCTGCGGGGCGTCTTGTGAGAGCCGCTGGGACTGCTAGGTAAGGTCCATGAAGCGGGACGAGATGAACGAGGAAATCGCCGGCCTGCGCCGCGAAGTGGCCCGCCTGAACCGGCATCGCTGGTTGCAGGTGCACAACTCCTTGCCCAAGCTCATCATGTTCCAGCTCTATCGCGGCCTGGCCTTCGGCCTCGGCACGGTTCTGGGCGCGACGGTGGTCCTTTCGATCCTCGTCTGGTCGCTGAGCCAGATCAACTTCATCCCGGTCATCGGCGATTGGGCGACGCAGGTGCTCGACGTCATCGAGCCGTCGCGCGGCGAATGACGGACGCGCTGGAGGATCGCACCGGCCTGCCCGACGCGCTGAAGGTGCTGCTCGCCCAGCATCCGCGCGAGGGCTGGCGGGCCCATCCCGAATTCGGCCCGCTGACACAGTTCTGGCTGGAACGGCATCTGGGCTTCCGCCGCGTCCTCGACGCCCTGCAGGGCGACCTTCGCGCGCGGATCGGCGGCGATCTCGACCCGCGCGAACACGGCCGGCGCCTGTCGCGGCTGGGCGGGATTCTCCTCAACGAGCTGCATGGTCATCACTCGATCGAGGACCACGTCTATTTCCCCAAGATGATCCCGCTGGCCCCCGGGCTGGAGCGCGGCTTCGAGATCCTCGACGCCGACCACCACCGCCTGCACGAGGAGCTCGACGCCTTCGCCGAGGCCGCGAATGCCGTGCTGCGCGACGCGGCCGATGGCGCGCCGCGGATGGCGGAGGGGCTCGAACGGATGGCGCGGTTCCTCGACCGCCACTTGACCGATGAAGAGGATCTGGTCGTCCCGGTCATCCTGAAGGTCGGCGAGGGGCGTCTGGGATGAGCCTGCCCGAGGAAGACGTGCAGACCTATCCCCGCCCCCCGCGGCTGGAGCCGGTGCCCCAGCGCATCGAGATCTGGCTGGGCGGCGAGCGGATCGTCTCGACCACCGACGCGCTGCGCGTGCTGGAGACGCATCATGCGCCTACCTATTACATCCCGCGCGCCGCGATCACCGCCCGGATCACGCCGGCGCCGGGCTCGAGCATGTGCGAGTGGAAGGGCGCCGCGCGCTACTGGACGCTGACGGCCGGGGGCCAGACGGCGCCGCGCTGCGCCTGGGACTATCCCAGCCCGACGCGGCGCTTCGCCGATCTGAAGGACCATCTCGCGATCTATGCGCATGCGATGGACGAATGCCGCGTCGGCGGCGTGGCCGTCACCCCGCAGCCCGGCGATTTCTACGGCGGCTGGGTCACGCCGAACCTGCGCGGCACGGTCAAGGGCGCCCCCGGCACGCGCCACTGGTAGGCGCGGTCAGAAGCTGCGGCTGAAGCCTGTGAAGAGCATGGTGCCGTCGTCCGAGCTCTGGAACAGGCCGAGGCGCAGCTCGCCCAGCGCGCCGGTGTTGAGCTGGACCACGGGCCCGACCTGCCAGGACGTGTCCGTCGCATGTTCGACGAAGGCGCCCAGTTCCAGCGACAGACGGCGATGGGGCTTCACGCCGACCACCGCGCCCAGATTGGTGCGCGTCGCCGCGTCCTGCGCGAGGGACGTGCGCAGGTCGAAGACCATCCACCCGTCCCCGAGGCGGCTTTCGAAGCCGCGCCCGAGACTGGCGCCGAGGCCCAGCCGGTTCACCTCGCGCCCGTCATCGAGCATGTCGCGCCCGAGGCTCAGCTCGACCGCGGCGAGCCAGGGCGCGGTCCAGTCCGGCGCGGCGCGCGGGATCGGCACGGGCACCCGCAGGAAGGCGCGGGCCCGGCCCGTGACCCCGTCGCTCCGCGCCGTCGGGACGGGACCGGAGAGCCGCGAGAGATGCCCGCCGAGATCGAGCCCGAAGGTCAGCCGGCGGCCTAGGCCGTATTCGGCATAGATCCCCGTATAGGGATCGTCGCCCGCGTAATGGCCGACATGGAGATAGACCTGCCCCGCCTCGCGCGGCCAGGGGCCCGCATGGGCAGCCGTCGCGAGGAGGCAGAACAGGACGGCGAGCACGCGGCACATCCGCGGAGGTTTCGTCAACCATGGTTAAGCCGGGGTTAACGCCGGGCGGCGCGCCGAAACGGCCGGCCCCGCGATTGTCCGCTTGCCGCAGGCGGGCCGGGCATGCCCTTGTCGGGGGGAACGGAAGCGAAAGGACGCGTGATGGAGTCGTTTTTCGAAGGCGTGGGCATCGTTGCCCTGATCGTGCTGGCGCTGGTCGGCGCGGGCGTGGGCGCGCTGGGCGGCAAGCTGACGGGGCGCAGCGCCGCGACCTATGCGCTGATCGGGGCCGTGGCGGCCGTGGCCGCGCCCTTCGCGCTGGCCGCGCTGGGGGTGACGGTGCTGGCCGCCGGCGGCGTGCTGCTGGTGGCGGTGGTGGGCGCCGTGGCGGCGGCCGTGGTCGTGGCGCTGGTGCGGGCGTTGAGCGGGCGGGGATGAGGGGCCGCGGCGGCGTCCACCGACCGCGGCGGGGGCGCTCCCGCGGATAACCCGGCACCCGCCCCGCGCGGGTCTTGACGGCCGTCAATTCCCCGCGCGGGGCGATTTGCTAGGCAGGAGGCATTCCGCAGATCCTTCCGGGAGCCACCACCATGCGACATCTCATCGCCACCCTGGCATTCGCATCCATCGCCGCCGCCGCGCCGATCTCGGCCGACGAGATCGGGCAGGACCTCTACATGCAGTATTGCGCCACCTGCCATGGCACCGACGCGAAGGGCGCCGGGCCGCTGGCCGAGCACATGATCACGGCCATCCCCGACCTGACGACGCTCGCGGAGCGCAATCCGAAGGCCCAAGGCGAGTTCCCGATGCTCGACGTGATCCATATCGTCGACGGCCGCACCGGCCTGCGGGCCCATGGCGGACCGATGCCGGTCTACGGCGCGATCTTCGCCGCGGAAGGGGCGGACCGCGAGAAATGGGGCGAGGTCATGTATACCCGCGGCAGGGTCATGTCGCTGGTCTACTATCTCGAGAGCCTGCAACAGCCTTCCTGACGCGCCGGCCGCGCGGGACATGATCGTCTGATCGCGTGCGCCACCACGGATAGGGGGCACGCGTCCCGGCGCGCTATCGGTGCCTTGTCACGAGATGGCCGACCGCCGGGAAGGGTTGGACTGCGAGCAGGGTTTCAACGGCCGTTCGTGTGAGAAGTCGTCGGAGCTCCGGCTGTCCTGTAACGGCCCCCGGTAGGGCCAGTCACCCACCGCGATCCGCCACATCATCGAAGCCGGCTTCCTACTCGACCGCACCCCCTCACGACCGCGACGGGATGCGGGTCTGGCGGATGCCGGGGCAGGCGGGATGGGTGGCGGAAGAGGGGACGCCTGCGAGCACCCTGGCTTAGTCGGGGCCGGCGCAGGGGTAGGCGGTGCCGTCGGGCAGGCGGCAGAGCGTGGCAAAAAAGCCCTCGGGCAGGCGCTCGTAGCTTGGCAGGCGGTGTTCGCGGTCCTGCGTGTCGAGGTAATCGGCGCAGGCCGCGAGGTAGTAGGCCGCGCGCCGTTCGCGGTTCAGATACCAGGCATCGAAAGCCACGGTGGCCGCGTCGGTTGCCGTCCCGCCCGCAGCGCGCGCGGCGTCGTATCGCGCGGCGATATCCGCCTGCAACGGCCAGTCTGCCAGCGCGTGCCACATCTCGGACGCGCCTGTCGCGCGCAACTCGTGGGCCAGCATGACACTCGTGACCGAAGCGTCAGCTTCCAGGGCAAAGATCGCGTCGGCATAGTCACGCATCGCCAAATCGGGCGCGGGACAGACGCCGCGGGCGAATTGGGCCGCATGGCGCATCTCGTGGACCAGGACCGCCTGCATCCGGCCGTCAGACAGGGCATCCGACAGCACGATCCGGGCGGTTTCGGGTTCGAAATACCCTTGGGCGTCAAGCGCGGCCGGCGTGAGGCAAATCGCTGCGACGGACCGGTCCAGAACGTCCTGGAAATCCGGATACTCATCGAGGACCGGCGCGAGTGCCGCAAGCGCGTCCGCGATCCGCGGAAGGGTGTCGAAGGGCGGCGGTGCGCAGGTCATGGGCTGCGCGACACCGATGCGCGGCATCACGGCGACCGCCGTGGCCAAAGCGATCGCGAAGGCGCGCCGTCTCACCGCCCGCTACCGCTTCTTCCGTCGCTTCACATTCCCCCCGCGCTGCCCCGGCCGCCCGGCGGTGCTCCGCCCCTCGGCCTTGCGGGCGTCCTCGACCGCCTGGGCCACCGCCGACTGGCGGGTGAGCGGGTCGTCGGAGACTAGCAGATCCACCTGTTCCAGCCGCTTGACCTCGTCGCGCAGGCGGGCGGCCTCCTCGAATTCGAGGTTCTCGGCGGCCTTGCGCATCTCTTCGCGCAGCCCGTCGAGATGGGCCTGCAGGTTGGCGCCGTGCATCGGCTTGTCGACCTTGGCCGTCACCCGGTTCATGTCGACATCGCCCTGGTAGAGCCCCGCCAGCACGTCCTCGACGTTCTTCTTCACCGTCGCGGGCGTGATCCCGTGTTCGTCGTTATAGGCCTTCTGCTTGGCGCGGCGGCGCTCGGTCTCGTTGATCGCGCGCTCCATCGAGCCGGTGACGCGGTCGGCATACATGATCACCCGGCCTTCCGAGTTGCGCGCCGCGCGGCCGATGGTCTGCACCAGCGAGGTCTCGGAGCGCAGGAAGCCCTCCTTGTCGGCATCGAGGATGGCGACCAGCCCGCATTCGGGGATGTCGAGCCCCTCGCGCAGCAGGTTGATCCCCACCAGCACGTCGAACGCGCCGAGCCGCAGGTCGCGCAGGATCTCGATCCGCTCGATCGTGTCGATGTCGGAATGCATGTAGCGGACCTTGATGCCCTGCTCGTGCAGATACTCGGTCAGGTCCTCGGCCATGCGCTTGGTCAGAACCGTGCAGAGCGTGCGGAACCCGTCCTGCGTGACCTTCCGGATCTCGTCCAGCAGGTCGTCGACCTGCATCTCGACAGGCCGGATCTCGACCTTGGGGTCCAGAAGGCCGGTGGGCCGGATCACCTGTTCGGTGAAGACGCCGCCGGTCTGCTCCAGCTCCCACGCCGCGGGCGTGGCCGAGACGAAGACCGATTGCGGGCGCATCGCGTCCCATTCCTCGAACTTGAGCGGGCGGTTGTCCATGCAGGACGGCAGGCGGAAGCCGTGCTCGGCCAGCGTCATCTTGCGGCGGAAGTCGCCGCGATACATGCCGCCGATCTGCGGCACCGAGACATGGCTCTCGTCGGCGAAGACGATCGCGTTGTCGGGGATGTATTCGAATAGCGTGGGGGGCGGCTCGCCCGGGGCGCGGCCGGTCAGGTAGCGCGAGTAGTTCTCGATCCCGTTGCAGACGCCGGTGGCCTCCAGCATCTCCAGGTCGAAATTCGTCCGCTGCTCCAGCCGCTGCGCCTCCAGAAGCTTACCCTCGCCCACCAGCTGGTCGAGCCGCTGCTGCAGCTCCGCCTTGATGCCCTTGATCGCCTGCTGCATCGTCGGGCGCGGCGTGACGTAGTGGCTGTTGGCGTAGATGCGGATCTTGTCCATCGACCCGGTCTTCGCGCCGGTCAGCGGGTCGAACTCGGTGATCGCCTCCAGCTCCTCGCCGAAGAAGCTCAGCCGCCAGGCCCGGTCCTCGAGGTGGGCGGGCCAGACCTCGACGCTGTCGCCGCGCACCCGGAAGCTGCCGCGCGCGAAGGCCGCGTCGTTGCGGCGGTATTGCTGCGCGACCAGGTCGGCCATGACGCGGCGCTGGTCGTACTCGTTGCCCGCGATCAGGTCCTGGGTCATCGCGCCGTAGGTCTCGACCGAGCCGATGCCGTAGATGCAGCTGACCGAGGCGACGATGATCACGTCGTCGCGCTCCAGAAGCGCCCGGGTGGCCGAGTGGCGCATCCGGTCGATCTGCTCGTTGATCTGGGATTCCTTCTCGATGAAGGTGTCCGACCGCGGCACGTAGGCTTCGGGCTGGTAGTAGTCGTAATAGCTGACGAAATACTCGACCGCGTTGTCGGGGAAGAAGCCTTTGAACTCGCCATAGAGCTGCGCGGCCAGCGTCTTGTTGGGGGCGAGGACGATCGCCGGGCGCTGCGTCTCCTCGATGATCTTGGCCATGGTGAAGGTCTTGCCCGAGCCGGTCACGCCCAGCAGGACCTGGTCGCGCTCGCCCTCGGTGACGCCCCGCGCGAGCTCGGCGATCGCGGTGGGCTGGTCGCCCGCGGGCTCGAAGGTCGTCGCCATGCGCAGCCGCTGTCCCCCCTCGAGCTTCGGGCGCGCGGCGGCAGCCCGCTGCACCATCGGCAGTTCGGCGGCGTCCATCACGGCCAGCCCGGCATCCTTGGGCGGGCGGTTCGTGTTGTTATGCGCCATTGCGGACCTCATGATCGGGGAGACCCGTAATGTAAGCCGCGCCCCCGAGGTCACAACCCTGCGCGCGCGGTCCGATGACGCCTTGCATGACGCCCGGGCGGGACGCTATCTGCCGGGGCGACGCCATCTTTTCCCAGCTCCGGAGCCCGGCCCATGCGCGCCCGCATCTACAAGCCCGCCCGAACCGCCACCTCCTCGGGCACCGCCAAGACCCGCGACTGGCTGCTGGAGTTCATCCCCGAGACCCCGCGCGAGATCGATCCGCTGACCGGCTGGACCGGCTCGACCGACACGCAGGCGCAGGTCATGCTGCGTTTCCACACCCGCGAAGAGGCCGAGGATTACGCCCGCGAGAACGGGATCGAATTCGTCGTCCTGCGCGCGCAGGGCCGCAAGCCCAACCTGCGGGCCGGCGGCTACGGCGAGAATTTCGCGACCAATCGCCGGGGCGCCTGGACGCACTGAAGGCGCGCCGCCCATGCGCATCACCTCGGTTACCCCGATGAAGGACGAGGGGCCGTTCATCCTCGAATGGCTGGCCTATCACCGGCTGATCGGGTTCAACGATTTCCTCGTCTTCACGAATGACTGTACCGATGGCAGCGACGCGCTGCTCGACCGGCTGGACGAGCTGGGATACCTGCGCCACCTGCCCAACCCGTCGATGATGCTGGATCACGGCCGTCACCACTGGGCGGTTCTGGAATACGCCAATTACATGGGCCGGCTGAAACGCGCCGACTGGGTGTTCAGCTTCGATGTCGACGAGTTCCTCTGCATCAATGCGGGCGACGGCACGCTCGCCGCGCTGTTCGCGGCACTGCCCGAGGCCGAGGCGATCTCGGTGAACCAGCTCAATTTCGGCTCGGCGGGGATGCGCAATTTCGACGAGCGGCTGCTGATCGAGCGCTTCACGCGTTCCGCCGAGCTCGCGGTGCCGTCCGAGGGGCGGGCCTCGCGCCGCGGGATCAAGACGCTGACCTCGAAGCGGGCCGGCATGGCGCGGCTGTCCAATCATTCCCCACGCTTCGACGCGGATCGGGCCGAGACCGTCAATTGGGTGAACGCGTCCGGCAGGCCCGTGCCGATGCGGAACCGCACCTCCGAGATCAAGGTGCTGGAGGGACCGGATGTCAGCTACGAGCTGGCGCAGCTCAACCACTATGCCCTGCGGTCCGTCGACAGCTTTCTCATGCAATCGGCGCGCGGCAACGCCAACCATCCCGACAAGGCGGCCTCGATGGTCTATTGGCGGCGCTACGACCACAACCATGTCGAGAACACCGCGATCACGCGCTGGGTCGAGCCGGTGCGGGCCGAGATCGCCCGGATGCTGCAGGATGCCGAGCTCGCCGCGCTGCACGATGCCTGCGTCGCGGCGCATCGCCGCCGCATCGCGGAACTGAAATCCGAAGATCACTACGCCATGCTCGCGCGCCGCACCCGCGTCGTTCACGAGCGCACCTGGGGTCCGGCGGAGGCCGATCTCTGACGATGCTTGTGCGGGTTCGTCCCGGCTGGCATTCAGGCCTGGCGCGGGCCCATAGCTCAGCTGGATAGAGCAGCCGACTTCTAATCGGCAGGTCGAGGGTTCGAATCCTTCTGGGCCCGCCAGCCTGCCGCGGATTCATCCTTTCCTCACTACGGTTCGCCGAAAGCGGGGCCCGTTTACCGGGCCTTAGCACCCGGCCTGCATGAACCCTCCAGGTCCGCCGGTCCGCGGACAGCATTTCTGGAGGTTCCGCATGTCCCGTCTCGCCCGCCTTCTCGCCATCGCGCCCCTGCTAGCCCTGGCCCATCCGCAACCGGCCGCCGCGAATCCCGCGATGATCGATTACGTGCGCGGCCAGATCACCGCGATGCGCCAATCGCCCGAGATCATGGAGGCGATCCGCGATGCCAATGCGCGCCACGCGGCCCTGCCCGAAACGCAGCTCGTCGCGATGGACGCGCAGTGGCGCGGCGAGATCGGCGCGAGCGAGGCGCCGACGATCTCCGCCATCGTCGAAAGCACCGCGTCCCAGCGGCTCCGCGCCATGGCGCAGGACAGCGGCGGCGTCGTGACCGAGATCATCGTGATGGACAATCGCGGCATGAACGCCGCGACCAGCGCGGTGACCTCGGATTACTGGCAGGGCGACGAGGCCAAGTTCATCGAAACCTTCCCGCGCGGCCCCGCCGGCCTGCATGTCGGCGAGGTCGAATACGACGAGTCCACCAACAGCTACCAGGTGCAGGTCTCGACCACGCTCGTCGATCCGGTCACCGGCCAGCCCGCCGGCGCCGTGACCTTCGGCCTCGACGCCACCGCCTTCTGAGTCCCCCCACGAGGAGCACGCCCATGGTTGTCCAGGCGCTACGATCCGCCCTCAGATCGGTGATCGCGAAGATCGCGATGATCCTCATCACCGCGATCGCGGCGGTCACGCTGGCCGAGACGACGATTTTCCGGCAGGGCCTGACGGAAATGACGTCGGACCTGGCGCTGCGCCTGGCGCGTGCCGAGGTCGAGGCGCAGGCGCGCTTCCTCGCCGCGCCGGTCGCCTTCGCGCGGACCGACGACGTGGCTAACCAGATCGCGGCGCTGATCGCGCAGTCGGATGGCACCGTCACCGGCGTCGAAGTGCGCACGACGGATGGCGAGCTTCTCGTCTCGGACGGGATGCCGCTGGCGTCCGTCGAAGCGGATCGCATCCTCTCGGTCCCGATGGTCCTGCCCAATGGCAACGCCGCCGGCACGCTCCGGGCGCTCTGGTCGGCGGAGCCCCTCGGCACGGTCATCGACGAAACCCAGGAACGGGCGACCTGGCTCGGCCTCGCCGTCACTGTCGTATCCCTTCTGGCCGCGCTCTGGGCCTTCCGGGCGCTGATCGGCAAACCGCTCGGCGCCCTCGGTCAGGGCGTGGCGCGCCTGCGGGAGGGCGATTACGACACCGAGATCGTCGGCGCCCGCCGCCATGACGAGTTCGGCACGCTGGCCAACGCGATGGAGAAATTCCGCGCCGACCTAGGCAAGATGGCCGAGATCCAGCGCGAGTCGACCTTCAGCAGCGCGGCCTTCCAGGGCAGCTCCGCCGCCTTGATGCTGGCGGATCCGACGGGCGCGATCCGCGCGGTCAATCCCGCCCTGACCCGTCTCTTCGCCGGCCACGAAGACTTGCTTCGCCGCCACCTTCCGAGCCTGGACCCGCAAGCCCTGGTCGGCCGCAACCTCGACATGTTCCGGGGCGAGATCGACTTGTCGCCCGCCCGGCTGTCCGGTCTCGGCGAACAGGGCCTCTCCACCATCCTCAGCCTCGCGGAGATCCGCATTGAGCTGAAGATCGCCGTGATCTTCGACGGGGAGAGCGCGCAGACCGGCTACGTGCTCGAATGGCAGGACGTGACCGAGCGCTGGCGCAACGAGGCGGTGATCGCCACGATCGAGGCAAGCCAGATCACCGCCGAGTTCACGCCCGACGGCGCCCCGGTCTCGGCCAATTCCGGCTTCCGCGAGATGCATGGCGGCGCAGACCAGCTCCCCGCTTTGCCTCAGCTTCTGGGCGAGGAGCCCGCGCAGGACGTCGATGCCGCCACCCTGATCCGCGAGGCGAAGGAGCTTGGCGCCTTCTCCGGCCTTCTGCGCCTGCGCGCCGCCTCGGGCGAGGATGTCTTCGTCGAGGGCAGTCTCAGCGCGATCCGCGACGTCGACGGTGCGGTATTCCGGCTCTTGCTTCTCGGTCGCGACGTCACCGCCGCACAGATCGCGATCGAGGCCTCGCGCGCCGAACGCATCGCCACCGAAAAGGAACGCTCGGCCGTGGTCGAGGCCCTTCGCGGAGGGCTGCGCAAGCTCAGCGCCGGCGATCTGGACGCCGCCATCGCCGACCCCTTCGCCGATCGCTACGAGGAGTTGCGCAGCGATTACAACATGGCCGTCGGCATGCTGGACGAGGCGCTGAGCGAGATCGCCGAACGCGCCGAGAGCATCCGCAACGAATCGAACGACATCAGCGCCACCGCCGAGGGCCTGTCCCAGCGCAGCGAAAGCACCGCCGCCACGCTGGAACAGACGGCCGCGGCGCTCGACGACCTGACCGGCGGCGTCCGCGTGGCCGCCGAAAGCGCCCAGCGCGCCGATCAGATGGTGGTCGATGCAAAGCGGAGCGCCCAGCAAAGCGGCGAGGTCGTGACGCGGACGGTCGCCGCGATGGACGAGATCGCCGCCTCCTCCGAGCGCGTGGCCTCGATCATCAAGGTGATCGATGACATCGCGTTCCAGACCAACCTGCTGGCGCTGAACGCAGGCGTCGAGGCCGCGCGTGCGGGCGATGCCGGCCGTGGCTTCGCCGTGGTCGCGTCCGAAGTGCGCGCCCTGGCGCAGCGCTCCTCGGAGGCCGCGCGCGAGATCAACGACCTTATCGCGCAAAGCGGCACGCAGGTGCGCGAAGGCGTCGATCTGGTGGGCAAGACCGGCCACGCGCTGGAAGGGATCGTCGGCTCGGTGACCGAGATCGCCGATCGTGTCTCCGAGATCGCGGAATCGGCCCGCCAGCAATCGTCCAGCCTTGAGGAGATCAACAGCTCGGTCACCAAGCTTGACCAATCCACGCAGCAAAATACCGCGCGGCTGGAAGAGACGACCGCCGCCAGCGACGCGCTGCGCGCCGACGCGGCGACGCTGGTCTCGACCATCGATCGCGTCCGCCTCACCTCCCGCAAGACGGAGGCCGCGCCGTCCCACCCGCCCGCGCAGGCGCGCAAAGCGGCACCGGTCGCCGCCAAGGGCGGTGCCGCGCCCGCCGAAGTCTGGACGGATTTCTGAGATGGGCCCACGCGTCGATCCGGGGTCGCCGACATGACCGCGCCCGGCGCCGGCCTGACCGCGAAACAGCGGATCGTGCCGATGATCCAGGGCGAGTGCCGCGCCTCCGACGAGGCCGATGTCGTCCTCACGACCCTTCTGGGATCCTGCGTCTCGGTATGCCTCTGCGATCCGGTCGCGGCGGTGGGGGGCATGAACCATTTCCTGCTGCCCGGCGGGCGGGAGGCGCGATCGGGCGGCGAACGATACGGGGTGAATGCGATGGAAGTCCTGATCAACGGGTTGCTCAAGCTCGGGGGCCGGCGCGCGCGCTTCGAGGCCAAGCTTTTTGGCGGCGCCGCCCTGGGCGATGGCATGGGTCGGATCGGCGCGGAAAACGCGCGCTTCGCGCTCGATTTCCTCAAGACCGAGCGCATCCCCTGCATCTCCAGCAGCCTCGGCGGCCTCCGACCCCGCCGGATCCGCTACGTGCCGACGACCGGGCTCGCCAGCCAGAGCTTCGTCCGGGACGCCGCGGCGGTCCCGATGCCGCTCGCGCCGCCGATCTCGGTCGGTGATGTCGATCTCTTCGAGGCGGGCGGCTGATGGGCGGTGTTCATGTGCTGCCGGACCGTCTGGGAACCGACGCCGTCGAGGGGCTTCGGGCCGGGCTCGACCGGCTTTCCGCTGGCGGCAAGCTCGACGGCCGCGCCGTGCGGATGATCGGTGCGCTGCCCGCCCAACTCCTCGTGGCCGCATCCATCTGCATCGCGCGCGCGGGCGGTCAGCTCGAAATCGTGGCCTCCGACGACATGCGCGCCGACCTCGCGCTGCTGGGGTTTGCCCCGCATCTGAACCTGGAAGGAGAGATCGAATGACGGCCCTCAAGGTGTTGGCGATCGACGATTCCCGCACGATCCGCAGCCTGCTTTCGGCGACGCTGGAACGGGCCGGGTTCGAGGTCCGGACGGCCGAGGACGGCGTGGCCGGCGTGGACAGCGTTGCCGCCGACCCGCCCGACGTGATCATAACCGATATCAACATGCCGCGGCTCGACGGTTTCGGGGTGATCGACGCGGTCCGGCGCATGCCGAATGCCGCCTCGGTCCCCATCCTCGTCCTCAGCACCGAGGGCGGCGACGCGCTGAAGCAGCGCGCCCGCGCGGGCGGTGCGACCGGCTGGATCGTCAAGCCCTTCGACGACGGCAAGCTGGTCGCGGCCATCCGCCGGGTCGCCAAGGTCTGAGCGGCATGGCGGGGCTCGACGACATCCGGCAGACGTTTCTCGTCGAATGCGAGGAACAGCTCGAGGTTCTGACCGACGGGCTGTCGGCGCTCGAAGGGGAGGAGGGCGACGCGCCGGATCCCGAAACCGTCAATGCGATGTTCCGGGCCGTGCATTCGATCAAGGGAGGCGCCGCGTCCTTCGGCCTGAACGCGCTGGTCCGCTTCGCACATGCGTTCGAATCCGTTCTCGACGAGATCCGGTCCGGCGCCCGGGCGGTCGATGCGGAGGTGCTGCGCGTCTTCTTCCGGGCCGCCGACCACCTCGCCGATCTCGTCGCCGCGGGCGAGGCGGCCGAGAGCATTCCCGAGGCCGAACGCGAGGCCCGGACCGCCGAGGTCGCGGCGCTGGCCACCGCCCCCCCGGAGGAGGCGGAGGACCTCGCCTTCGAGCCGCTCGCCCTGCCCATCGCCGCGCTGGCCGATCCGGATGGGCCGCTGCCTCTGCCGCTCCTGCCCGAGATCCCCGCGACCGGCCACCGCATCCGGTTCGCGCCGACCCCACGGCTCTATGCGAACGGCCACGATCCGCTGCACCTGTTCCGGGCCCTGGCCGAGCTGGGCGCGCTTGCGGTCGTGGCCGATCTCGGCGGCCTGGGCGAAGCGGACGGGCCCGACCCGGCGAGCGGGCCGGTGGCCTGGGACCTGACGCTCGACGGGGCGGCGAGCGCCGAGGAGATCGCCGAGATCTTCGACTTCGTGGGCGACCTGGCCCGTGTCGAGATCGTCCCGACCGGCCCCGACGCGACCCGGGACGACCCGATCGGCCTGCCGGTACCGGACGCCTCCCAGCCGGACCCCGCCGCGCCGCGTGTGACCGCAGCGGGGAACCCGGCGCCGCAGCCCGAGCCGGAGGCGATGGCCCCGCCCGCAGGCCGGCCCAAGGCACCCGCATCGGCCACCGTCCGCGTCAAGCTGGACGTCGTGGATGAATTGATCAGCATGGTCGGCGAGCTGGTGATCAACCAATCCGTCATCGCGCAGGCGGTGCACGAGCTTCCGGAGGGCAGCTCCCCGCGGCTCGACCAGGCGCTCGACGATTTCCGGCATCTCGCCCGACAGCTGCAGGAGGGCGTGATGGCCATCCGCGCGCAGTCGGTGAAGCCGCTGTTCCAGCGCATGGCGCGCATCGTGCGCGAGACGGCGGATGTCGCAGGCAAACCCATCACCTTCCACCCCGAGGGCGAGGCGACCGAACTCGACCGCACGGTGATCGAACGGCTGGTCGATCCGCTGACGCATATCATCCGCAACGCCATTGACCATGGGCTCGAGACGCCCGAGCGGCGTCGCGCCGCGGGCAAGCCTGAGCATGGCCGCGTGCGCCTTTCGGCGGCGCATCAATCGGGCCGCGTCGTGATCGAGGTATCCGATGACGGTGGCGGCATCGATCGCGAGCGGGTGCTCGAAATCGCCGTGGCCCGCGGTCTCATCGCCGCCGACGCGACGCTCGAGCCGGCCGAGATCGATCGGCTGCTTTTCCAGCCCGGCTTCTCCACCGCCGAGCAGGTCACCGACCTGTCGGGACGCGGCGTCGGCATGGACGTGGTGAACCGCGAGATCCGCAAGCTGGGCGGCCGGATCGCGATCGCCTCGACCCCGGGCCGTGGCACGACCCTTTCGATCAGCCTGCCGCTGACGCTGGCGGTCCTCGAAGGCATGATCGTCGAGATTGCCGACCAGACGATGGTCGTCCCGATCTCGGCCATCGTCGAGACGATCCGGCCCGATCCGGCCAAGCTGCGCCGCATCGGCGCCGAGGCGCTGATGGTGGACGTGCGCGGGCGGATGGTGCCCGTGATCGACATGGCCGCCCTGTTCGGATGGTCGCGCGAGCCCAATGCCGACCGCGTCCTTCTACTCATCCAGGGGGACCGCGACCGGCCTTGTGCGCTGCTCGTCGACGCCATCCACGACCAGCGCCAGGTCGTCATTCGCAGCCTTGAGGCCAATTACGGCCGGGTCCCCGGTGTCGCCGCCGCGACGATTCTCGGCGATGGACGCATCGCGCTGATCGTCGACCCGGAGGAGATCGCGCAGCACGGCCCCGGCGCCAGCGCCCCGGGGCTCGACCCGATGGAGATGTCCGCATGACAGCCGAGCCCGATCAAGCCGCCTTCACGCATCGCGAGATGATCACCTTCGACATCGACGCGCAGAGCTATTGCATGGACATCATGCGCGTCCGCGAGATCCGCGGCTGGACCGAGGTGACGGTGCTGCCGCATGCGCCCGACTATGTCCTGGGCATCATCAACCTTCGCGGCTCGGTGGTGCCGATCGTCGATCTGTCCGCGCGGCTGGGCCTCGCCCCACTGGAGCCGGGGCCGCGCCACGTGATCCTGGTGACCCAGCTGGGCCCGCGCATGGTCGGGTTCCTGGTCACCGCGGTCTCGGACATCTTCGATGTCGACGCCGCGGGGATCCAGCCGATCCCGCGGGTCTGGGGCAACACCCAGCCGAGCTTCCTCGAAGGCGTCATCGCGGGAGAGGAGCGGTCGCTCGGCGTGCTCGACGTGGCCGCCGCCGCGCCCGAAATCGGGCTGCCCGATGACGGGGCAGCGCTGTGACCGGGACGCGGCCCGACGCGCTGCTGCGCCACGACCTGGAGCTGCCCGATGCGGAGTTCCGGGCCATCGCGCAGCTGATGCATCGCCAGACCGGCGTGCTGCTGGACGACGGGTCGCGCCCGCTCGTCTTCTCGCGCCTGGCCCGCCATGTCCGCCGTCTCGGCAAATCGAGTTTCGCGGATTATCTGGCGTATCTCGCCGGCCCGAACGGCGCGGGCGAACGCGAACGGATGATCGATGCGCTGACGACCAACACCACGCGCTTCTTCCGCGAGCCCGCCCATTTCGAGCTGCTCCGCGCGCAGGTCATGCCCGACCTGCGGCGCAAGGCCGAGGCCGGTGCGCGCGTGCGCCTCTGGTCGGCGGCCTGCTCCAGCGGGGAGGAGGCCTATTCGATCGCCGCCGCGGTCCATGCGGCCTTTCCCGATGCCGCGCGGCACGACCTGCGGATCCTCGCGACCGACGTGAACCGCCAGATGCTGGACCGGGCGCAGGACGCGACCTACCCGGCCGAAATCGCGGGCGACGTGCCCGACGCCTATCGCGACGCGCTTTTCGAACCGGCCGCCAAGGGGGCCGCCCTCGTCGTACGCCGCGCCCTGCGCGACCTCGTCTCGGTGCGGTATCTGAACCTGATGGATCCGTGGCCCGTCAGCGGCGCCTTCGACGTCATCTTCTGCCGCAACATGGCGATCTATCTCGACGCGGCGACGCAGGCGCGGCTCTGGGCGCGGCTGGCCGGCGTCCTGGCGCCGCGCGGGGCGCTCTTCATCGGCCATTCCGAACGGCTCGGGGCCGAGCGCGAGCACGCGTTCGAGACGCTGGGCCACACGGCTTTCAGGCTGCGCGGCGCGCCCGCGGGCGAAACACGGGGGGCGCCATGTCGCTGAAGGACCAATTGTCGGTCGTCGTGGTCGACGACATGAGCGTCAGCCGGGGCCTGATCCTGAATGCGCTGGAACAGATCGGCATCGGCCATGTCGCCGCGCTGGCCGATGGCCCGACCGCCTTCGATCACATCGCGCGGAAGGGCTGCCACCTCGTGATCTCGGACCAGAACATGCCCGGAATGTCGGGGGTCGAGCTGCTGGCGAAACTGCGGCAGCACGCGCCGACCGCCCGGGTGGGCTTCATCCTGATCAGCGGCACCATGACCCGCGAGCTGATCGAGACGGGCCGCCAGTTCGGGTTGAACAACTTCCTGGCGAAACCATTTGACGCCAACAAGGTGCGCGACTGCATCGAAGCCGTCGTGGGGCGTCTGTGAGCGCGCGCGAGCCGGGCGATCCGTTCCGCTTCCTGCAGGTCGCGCTGGGCCAGCTCCACGACGCGCTGGAGCTGGCCGAGGCCGCTATCGCCAGCCATGCCGACCCGGCCGACGCCGCGACCCATGGCGACCTGCAGGAGATCGACCGCGCCCGCCAGATCGCGCAGGATCTCGAACGCTATTGCATGGCTCTGACGGGGACGGACGGCGGGCCCGGCGCATCGACCGTCACCCGGGCCGCCGAAGGCCTGCGGCTGGAAGCCCTGCGCGATACCGCCGGGGTCACCCGATCCCGGGTCGGGCCCGAGCCGGGCGAGCCCTTGCTGTTCTAGGTCGGGGCCGCCGGTCCTTTCCGGCGCGGCGGACCGCCCCTTGGCGGGCGCGCTACGACGAAGCCGAACGAGCCGGGTCGCCGATCGCATCGGCCTTCGGCACTGCGCCGACCCGCCCGTTCCCGGCGATCGGCGCCCATTCCCCCGGAGCCGGGAACCCCGCGCGGCGCGGGCGCCCCCGGCCTCAGCCGGTGGCGCGCGCCTGGCGCTTGCGCTCATGCGGGTCGAGGAAGCGCTTGCGCAACCGGATGTGGTTCGGCGTGACCTCGACCAGCTCGTCATTGTCGATATAGGCGATGGCCTGCTCCAGCGACATCGAGACCGGCGGGGTCAGGCGCACCGCCTCGTCCGTGCCCGAGGCGCGGACGTTGGTCAGCTTCTTGCCCTTGAGCGGGTTCACTTCCAGGTCGTTGTCGCGCGCATGCTCGCCGATGATCATGCCCTGATAAACCTGCTCCTGCGCGCCGATGAAGAACTTGCCGCGATCCTCGAGATTCCACAGCGCGTAGGCCACCGACACGCCGTCCTCCATCGAGATCAGCACGCCCTGGCGGCGCCCCGGGATGGCGCCTTTGTAGGGCGCCCAGTCGTGGAAGACACGGTTCAGTACGCCGGTGCCGCGCGTGTCGGTTAGGAACTCGCCGTGATAGCCGATCAGCCCGCGCGACGGCACATGCGCGATGATCCGCGTCTTGCCGACGCCCGCCGGCTTCATCTCGACCAGCTCGCCCTTGCGCGCGCCGGTGATCTTCTCGATCACCACGCCCGAATAGTCGTCATCGACGTCGATGGTGACTTCCTCGACCGGCTCCATCCGGTGGCCGTCGACCTCGCGGAACAGGACCTGCGGGCGACTGATGGACAGCTCGAACCCCTCGCGGCGCATGTTCTCGATCAGGACGCCCATCTGCAATTCGCCGCGGCCCGCGACCTCGAAGGCCTCGCCGCCGGGCGTGTCGGTCACCTGGATGGCGACGTTGGTCTCGGCCTCCTTCATCAGCCGGTCGCGGATGACGCGGGACTGCACCTTCTTGCCGTCGCGCCCCGCGAGCGGGCTGTCGTTGATGCCGAAGGTGACGGTGATGGTGGGCGGGTCGATCGGCTGCGCCGGCAGCGGCACGTCGATCGAGGTGTCGGCCAGCGTGTCGGCCACGGTGGCCTTGGCCATGCCCGCGATGGTGACGATGTCGCCCGCCTCGGCCAGGTCGATCGGCTGCGGCATCAGGCCCCGGAACGCCTGGATCTTGGTGACGCGGAACTGCTCGATCTTGTCGCCGCGCCGCGACAGGGCGTGCAGCGTCTGGCCGGTCTTGAGCGTGCCCGATTCGACCCGCCCGGTCAGGATGCGGCCGATGAACGGGTCCGCGCCCAGCGTCGTGGCGAGCATGCGGAACGGCTTGTCGCGGTCGGCGATCTGCTTGGGGGCCGGCACGTGGCTGACGATCAGGTCGAAGAGCGCGTCGAGATTGGCGCGCGGGCCGTCCAGCTCCATGTCGGCCCAGCCCGAGCGACCCGAGGCGTACATGGAAGGGAAGTCCAGCTGGTCGTCATCGGCGCCCAGATTGGCGAACAGGTCGAAGCATTCGTCCAGCGCGCGGTCGGGTTCGGCATCGGGCTTGTCGACCTTGTTGAGCACCACGATGGGCCGCAACCCGAGCGCCAGCGCCTTGGAGGTCACGAATTTCGTCTGCGGCATCGGGCCTTCGGCGGCGTCCACCAGCAGCACGACCCCGTCGACCATCGATAGGATGCGCTCGACCTCGCCGCCGAAATCGGCGTGGCCGGGCGTGTCGACGATGTTGATCCGCGTGCCCTTCCATTCGACCGAGGTCGCCTTGGCGAGGATCGTGATCCCGCGCTCGCGCTCCAGGTCGTTGCTGTCCATCGCGCGCTCGGCGACGGCCTGGTTCTCGCGGAAGGCGCCGGACTGCTTGAGCAGTTCGTCCACCAGCGTCGTCTTGCCGTGGTCCACGTGGGCGATGATCGCGATATTGCGAAGGTCCATGGGAATTGTCCTGAATGGGGCGTGCCGCTCGGGCGGGATCGCGCGCGCCTAACGCGGATCGGCGCCGATGGCCAGAGAGCTGCGACATGGGGAGCGCTTCCGTCCGGCGCAACCCTGTGCTTCTGATGGCCGATGATCCGCGCGCTTCTCGCCAGCCTGACCTTCGCCACCGTCGCCACCGCCGCCGCGGCGATGGAGTTTCCCGACCCGGTGACGGACGACGCCTATCGCCCGACCGATCCGCAGGTGGTCGCGCTGGGCCGGCTTCTGTTCTGGGACCCGATCCTGTCGGGCAACCGCAACATCTCCTGCGGGACCTGCCACCACCCAGCCTTCGGCACCGGCGACGGGCTGGCACTGGGCCTGGGCGAGGGCGGGCGCGGCCTCGGCCCCGACCGCGCTGCCGATCCCGACAATCCGCCCGAGCAGCGGATCCCGCGCAACGCGCCGGGCCTGTGGAACCTTGGCGCGCGCGAATTCACCGTGCTGTTCCATGACGGCCGGATCGAGGCGACGGCGGCGGGCCTGCGCACCCCGATGGGCCCTGAGATGGCGCAGGGTTTCGCGACGCTGCTCTCCGCGCAGACGATGTTCCCGGTCCTCTCCCCCGACGAGATGGCGGGCCATTACTCCGAGAACGAGGTCGCGCAGGCCGTGCGGCAGGGGCTGATCACCGGCCCGGACGGCGCCTGGGACCGGCTCTCGGCCCGCGTCCGCGCGATCCCGGAATACGCCGCGATGTTCGAGGCCGCGATGCCCGGGCGCCACGTGGATTTCACCGCCATCTCCGACGCGATCGCGCAATTCGTCGAGCATGAATGGCGCTCCGACGCGGCCCCGTTCGACGCCTGGCTGCGCGGTACGGGCGATCTGCACCCAAGGGCCCTCGAAGGGGTGGAGCTGTTCTACGGATCGCTCGGCTGCGCCGATTGCCATGCCGGCCCCTTCCAGACCGATCACGGCTTCCACGCGACCGGCCAGCCGCAGCTCGGGCCCGGCAAGGCCGCCCGGTTCGAGACCCATGCCCGCGACGAGGGCCGCGCCCGCGTCACCGGCCGCGCGGCCGACCGCTTCGCCTTCCGCACGCCGTCGCTGCGTAACGTGACCGAGACCGGCCCCTGGGGCCATGCCGGCGCCTATGACAACCTGCGCGATTTCCTGCGCGCCCATGCCGCCCCCCGGCGCGCGCTCGCGGCGCCGCCGCGGGACGTGGCGCTGCCCGCGCTTCCGGTCGAGGATTGGCGGATCATGGACGACCCGGCCGAGGTTCAGGCCATCTCCGCCGCCGTCACCGGCCCCGACCGGGTGCTGAGCGAGGCCGAGGTGACCGCGCTGATGGCCTTCCTCGAAACCCTCCGCGACGAGCGCGCGCTGCGAGGCCGCCTGGGAACGCCCGCGACGGTGCCCTCCGGCCTGCCGGTGGATCTCCTGCCCGAATAGCGCTTCCTCTGGCCGGAAATACCTCGGGGGCGCGCCGCAGGTGCGCGGGCAGCGCCCCCGGCCTCACCGGCGCAGCGTCACCCGGCCGGGCCGCACCACGCGCCACGGGCCGACCGTGCCGTCGGGCCAGGTGACCCGGATTTCCGCCGCCTTGGCCGCGCCCAGCCCGAAATGCAGCGGCCCCGTCGCGCCGCCGGCATGGCCGCCGCCCAACGTGACCTCCTGCGATTGCAGGCCCGCCTCGGTCCGCAACTCGACCCAGGCGCCCAGCGCCTCCGGGTTCGCGCCGTCCTGCGAAAGGGTCACGGCGACCGCCTGTCCCGCCGCCGATGCATTGCGCCAGACCTCCATCGGCGCCCGGCGATTGACCACGACGAGGTCCAGCCGCCCGTCGCCGTCCAGGTCTGCCAGCGCGGCGCCGCGGGACCGCTCCGTCGTGGCGACGCCCGCGGCGACCGACACCTCGCGGAAGGCCGCCCCCTCGTTCAGCAGCAGGTTGTTCGGGTCGGCCATCGCCATGCCGGGCATCTGGTCGACATTGCCCTTGGCGATGAACAGGTCGGCATCGCCGTCATTGTCCACATCGCCCCATTCCGCGTGCCACCCGGTCGAGGGCCGCCCGTCCTCGCCCACATGCGGCCGCTGCGCGAAGGTGCCCAGGTCGAACGGCGCCATCGCGTGCCCGTCTGGCGTCGACAGCATCGTGAGCTGGTCGCCCATCGAGGTCAGGACCAGGTCGGGCCGCCCGTCGCCGGTGATATCGCGCGAGGCGATGCCCATGCCCCAGATCGACGGCGCCTCGAACCCGTCCGCGGGGCCGAGGAACCGGTTTTCGGTGAGCGACCAGAGCTGCTCCGCCCCCTCGCGGATGTAGTAGTGCCGGTCGTTGGACAGCCGCAGCGTCGGCACCCCGTCGCGATCCTCGTCCGAGAACAGGGCCGAGAGCGCGCAGAACCCCGGCGTCAGGACCGTCTGCGTCCAGCCCTCGGCCCCGGGCCGCAGCAGCAGGTTGTCGTCGCAGGCGCCGAACGGGCCCTCCGGGTCGGCGCGGTCGACGTAATTGCCGAAGGCCAGCGTCGGGCTCGGTGCGCCCGCCTCCCAGGTGGCCGAGAAGGCCGTGGTCCAGGCCGCGCCGCCATCGGGCAGGCCGAAATCGTGCACCGCGAACCCGCAGGCGCCGTCGCCCTTCAGGAAGACATTCGGCCCGACCCGCAGCACCATCAGGTCCCGCGCGCCGTCGGCGTCGAGGTCCAGGGCGTAGACCCCGCTCGCGCCCGTGATCTCGGGCAGGGGCGCACGCTCGAAGACCATCCCGCCGCGATTGGCCAGAAGCGTGACCGGCTTCGTCCCGCCCGCGGCGGCGATCTCGGGCAGGGCGTCGCCGTCGCAATCGAAGACCGCCACGCCGCCGCCCACGAAATGCTCCCAGCCGCCGGCATAGACATGCGCGGGCACCGCGACGGGTTCGAAACGCGGGTCGGCGGCGGCGGGCGCGGCCAGGGCCGCCAGCGCGAGCGCCCATCTCATGCCAACAGCCGCGGCGTCGCGTCGGCCAGCGCCATCGCGGCGGCGCCGCGGGCCCAGACCAGGTCGTCCCACGCGTTCACCTCGATCGGCGGCGGATCGTTGAGGGTCAGGCCCGGCACCTCGGCCAGCATCTCCTCGGCATAGAGGAAGTCGTAGCGCATCCGGCTGCCCGACAGGATGATGCGGCGCGGGTCGAACAGGTTGGCCACGTTGGCGAGGCCCAGCGCGAGGTAGCGCCCCGCCCGGTCGAAGATTGCCCGCGCCGCCTCGTTGCCGTCCTTAGCCTGCGCGAAGAGCGCCTCCAGAACCTGACCGCGCGGCGGCAGCTCGCCATCCAGCGCGACCGCGGCTTCGCGCACCAGCGCGAAATCGGCGACATAGGCCTCCAGGCAGCCGCGCTGCCCGCAGCGGCAGAGCGCGCCATCGAGCTGGACCTTGGTGTGGCCCAGTTCCATCCCGTGGCCATGCGCGCCGCGATAGGGGGCGTGATCCACGACCAGCCCCAGCCCCACGCCGAACTCGATCGTGACCACCGCGAAATCCGACAGCTCGCGCCCGCGCCCGAACCACAGCTCGGCCATGGTCAGGAGGTTGGCGTCGTTGTCGACGGTGACCGGCACGCCCAGCCGCTCAGTCGCCATGCCGGCGAGGTCGACATCGCGGCCCGCCAGGATCGGGGACCAGCGCATCCGGCCCGAGGCATGGTCGATCATTCCCGGCAGGCCCAGCCCCGCGCCGATCAGCCGGTCGCGGTCCTGACCCTCCAGCAGGCGGTCCACGAGCTGCGCGATCTCGTCCAGCAGGCCCGAGACGGACCGGCCCGCGCCGCGCGGCGCGCCGACCTGCGCGACGGGCTGTCCGGCCAGGTCGACCAACGCCGCCGAATAGTCGTGATCGGAGACCTTCAGCCCGATCACCGTGCCCCGGTCGGCGGCGACGCCCAGCGTGACCGGCGGCCGCCCGCGGCCGGAATGCGGCGCGTCCTCCTCCTCGACCTCGCGCAGCAGGCCGCCGCTCAGCAGGTCCGAGACCAGGGGCGTGACCGAGCCGGGCGAGACCTCCAGAGCCTTGGCCAGGCTCGCGCGGCTGATATGCCCGGCCGAGCGGACCGCCTCGTAGATGCGCTGCTTCAGGGGGGCGACGCTCGCGACATGGGCGCCGCGCAGCGGGCCGCAGCCCGGCAGCCCCGTCGCGGGCAGCTGAGTCGCCGCCGCGGCGATGCGATTTGACGGCCCGTCAAGCCCCATTTATTCGGCCCCGCAACAATTAATTCCTCCCCGGCCCGAATCCACGGCGCTCCCCGCGCGTGTTCGCCCGATGCTCCGGCGAGATTTGAACGATTTTTGCGGCGAGGCGTCAAATTAATTTTGACAACCGAATTAAAACTCGGTTTCCTGCCGTCGTCCGCCCCCGGGGTCTCTTCGCGGGGTGCGATCCAACGGGAGGATTAAATGAAGAACCTACTCACGGCGAGCGTGCTCGCCACCGCCACCCTGACCGGAGCCGCTTTCGCCGACGCCCATGCGCCGGTCGTCGGCGTCAGCTGGTCCAACTTCCAGGAAGAGCGCTGGAAGACCGACGAAGCCGCCATCCGCGGGGCGCTCGAAGCCGCGGGCGCGAGCTACATCTCGACCGACGCGCAGTCATCCGCCTCCAAGCAGCTCTCGGACGTGGAAAGCCTGATCGCCCAGGGCGCCGACGCGCTGATCATCCTGGCGCAGGACGCGCAGGCCATCGGGCCGGCCGTCGCCGCCGCCCAGAACGAGGGCATCCCGGTGGTCGGCTACGACCGCCTGATCGAGGATCCCTATGCCTTCTACCTGACCTTCGACAATATCGAGGTCGGCCGCATGCAGGCCCGCGCCGTGTTCGAGGCGCAGCCCACCGGCAACTACGTGATGATCAAGGGCTCGCCCACCGATCCGAACGCCGATTTCCTGCGCGGCGGTCAGCAGGAAATTCTGCAGGCTGCGATCGACGCGGGCGACATCACCATCGTGGCCGAGGCCTATACCGATGGCTGGCTGCCCGCCAACGCCCAGCGCAACATGGAGCAGATCCTGACCGCGCAGGACAACAACGTCGACGCGGTCGTGGCCTCCAATGACGGCACCGCCGGTGGCGCCGTGGCCGCGCTGACCGCGCAGGGCATGGACGGCATCCCGGTCTCGGGCCAGGACGGCGATCACGCCGCGCTGAACCGCGTGGCCAAGGGTACGCAGACCGTCTCGGTCTGGAAGGACGCCCGCGACCTGGGCCGCGAGGCCGGCGAGATCGCCGTCGCGCTGGCCGGCGGCGCCGCCATGTCCGAGATCGAGGGCGCGCAGGAATGGACCTCGCCGGGCGGCACCACGCTGACCGCGAAGTTCCTGGAGCCGATCCCGGTGACCGCCGACAACCTGACCACGGTCACGGATGCGGGCTGGATCACCGTCGAGGCGCTCTGCCAGGGCGTCGAGGGCGGCCCGGCCCCCTGCAACTGATCGCGACCCCGGCCCGCCCCGTTTCCCGGGGCGGGCCGACCCCGATCATTCGCCCGAATGATCGGCCCCGCACGACCCGGAGGCTCCCATGACCGACGCGACCGCGCCCGACCATCGGCCCGCGCATCCGCAGCGCAGCGGTTTCGCCGCGCTGGAACTCGACACCCGCCTGCTGGGCATGATCGGGGCCTTCCTTCTGATCGCTCTGGCCTTCCACGTCGTGTCTGACGGCCGCTTCATCACGCCGCGCAACCTGTTCAACCTGACGATCCAGACGGCATCGGTGGCGATCATGGCGACCGGCATGGTCTTCATCATCGTGATGCGCCACATCGACCTGAGCGTGGGTTCGGTGCTGGCCACCTGCTCGGCGGTGATGGCGATGACGCAGACGGTGGTCATGCCCGACTGGGTCGGGCTGGGCCTGAACCACCCCGCGACCGCCTGGGTCGCGATCCTTTTCGGCCTGATCGCCGGCGCCGTGATCGGCGGCTTCCACGGCTGGCTGGTCGGCTACCTCGCCATCCCGGCCTTCATCGTGACGCTGGGCGGGCTTCTCGTCTGGCGCAACGTCGCCTGGTACATCACCAACGGCCAGACGATCGGGCCGCTCGACTCGACCTTCCAGAAATTCGGCGGGATCAACGGCACGCTGGGCGAGACGGGATCGTGGATCCTGGCCGCCGTCGCCGCGGCCGCGGCGGTCTGGGCGCTGGTCTCGGCGCGCCGCAACAAGCTCGCGCATGACTTCCCCGTCAAGCCCGTCTGGGCCGAGCTTCTGGTCGGCGCGCTGATCCTCGGCGCCATCGTGGGCTTCGTCGCGGTGATGAATTCCTACGGCGTCCCCGAGCGTGTGCTGGAGCGCCGCTTCGAGGCGCAGGGCCTGGTCATGCCGGAGGGCTATGCCGAAGGTTACGGCGTGCCGATCTCGGTCGTGCTGCTGCTGGCGGTGGCGCTGGTGATGACGATCATCGCGCGGCGGACGCGCTTCGGGCGCTACATCTTCGCCACCGGCGGCAACCCGGACGCGGCGGAGCTGTCGGGCATCGACACGCGCTGGCTGACGGTGAAGATCTTCGCGCTGCTGGGTGTGCTTTGCGCCATCTCGGCGGTGGTCGCCTCGGCGCGGCTGACGAACCATTCCAACGATATCGGCGTGCTGGACGAGCTTCGCGTGATCGCCGCCGCGGTGATCGGGGGCACCGCGCTGAAGGGCGGGGTGGGCACGATCTACGGCGCGATCATCGGCGCGCTGATCATGCAGTCGCTGCAGTCGGGCATGGCAATGGTGGGCGTCGACGCGCCCTTGCAGAACATCGTCGTGGGCGGGGTGCTGGTCGCCGCCGTCCTGATCGACATCTGGTATCGCAGGCGCACGGGGGCGAGGGATTGATCATGGACCGCAAAGACACCCCCCTCGTCGAGCTTCGCAACATCTCGATCGCCTTCGGCGGCGTGCAGGCCGTGGACGATGTCTCGCTCGATCTCTACCGCGGCGAGGTGGTGGGGCTGCTCGGCCATAACGGCGCCGGAAAATCTACCCTGATCAAGTGCTTGTCGGGGGCCTACCAGCGGGATTCGGGCGAGATCTTCATCGACGGCCAGCCCGCCGAGATCCATTCGCCGGCGGATGCGCGGCGCTACAATATCGAGACGATCTACCAGACGCTGGCGCTGGCGGACAATCTGGATGCGCCCGCGAACCTGTTTCTCGGCCGCGAGCTGGTGACGCCCTTCGGCACGCTGGACGACGCGCAGATGGAGGCGGAGACGCGCAAGATCATGGCGCGGCTGAACCCGAATTTCCGCAAGATCAACGAGCCGGTCAGCGCGTTGTCGGGCGGGCAGCGGCAGTCGGTGGCGATCGCGCGGGCCGTTTATTTCAACGCCCAGATCCTCATCATGGACGAGCCGACGGCGGCGCTGGGGGTGCATGAGACCAAGATGGTCGCGGACCTGATCCAGGAGCTGAAGGCGCAGGGCTTGGGCATCTTCCTGATCAGCCACGACACGCGCGAGATGATGGAGCTCTGCGACCGGGTCTCGGTGATGAAGAACGGCAAGATGGTCGGGACCGAGCGGGTGGAGGACGTGACCGAGGACGACATCCTGTCGATGATCATCCTGGGCAAGAATCCGAAGGCCGAGGCGGCGTAATTCGTGGGTGATCCGCGGGTGATCCACGGGTGATCTGCGGCATACCTAAAAATCGCACGCTTCGCCCCGTTTCGCCCGTCTTCTGTGCGCGGGAGTTCGCTTGATGTATCTGGGCCTCGATCTCGGGACCTCCTCGCTCAAGGCGCTGCTGGTCGATGCGGAGGGCCGCGTCGTCGCCGAGGCGACCGCGCCTTTGACCGTGGAGCGGCCGCATTCGGGCTGGTCCGAGCAGGACCCCGCAAGCTGGACCGAGGCCTGCGCCGCGGCGGTGGGCGCGCTGGGGGCCGACCTGTCGAGCCTCCGCGCCATCGGGCTGGCGGGGCATATGCACGGCGCGACGCTGGTCGGCGCGGACGACGCGGCGCTGCGGCCCTGCCTTTTGTGGAACGACACGCGCGCGGGCACGGAGGCGGCGGAGCTGGACGACGCCGAGGCGCGGCGCATCACCGGCAACATCGTCTTCCCGGGCTTCACCGCGCCCAAGGCCGAATGGGTTCGCCGGCACGAGCCAGAGACCTGGGCCCGGATGACCCGCATCCTGCTGCCCAAGGATTACCTGCGGCTGTGGCTGACCGGCGAGGCGGTGTCGGAGATGTCGGACGCCGCCGGGACCGCCTGGCTGGACGTGGGCGCGCGGGATTGGTCGGACAGCTTGCTCGCCCGCCAGGGGCTGGGCCGCGAGCACATGCCGCGCCTCGTCGAGGGCTCGGAGGTGTCGGGGCGGCTGCGCGACGCGGTGGCCGACCGGCTGGGCTTGCCGCGCGGCGTGGCCGTGGCGGGCGGCGCGGGCGATAATGCCGCGGCGGCGATCGGTACGGGCGCGGTCGCGCCGGGGCAGGGTTTCGTGAGCCTCGGAACCTCGGGCGTGCTTTTCGTGTCGGCGGACAGCTTCCGCCCGGATGCCGAAAGCGCGGTCCACACCTTCTGCCATGCCGTGCCGGACACCTGGCACCAGATGGGGGTGATCCTGTCGGCGACCGACAGCCTCGAATGGGCGGCCCGGCTGACCGGGCGGGATGCGGCGGCGTTGACGGGCGGTGATTTGCAGGCGCCGGGGCAGACGCTGTTCCTGCCTTACCTGGGCGGCGAGCGGACGCCGCATAACGACGCCGAGGTGCGCGGTACGCTGCTGGGGATCGAGCACGCCACCGATGCGGCGGCGCTGGGCCGGGCGGTGATGGCCGGCGTGGCCTATGCGCTGGCCGATTGCCGCGACGCGTTGGCGGCGACCGGCACCCGGGTCGAGCGGCTGCTGGCGGTGGGCGGGGGCGCGCGGTCGGATCACTGGCTGAAGATGATCGCGACGGTGCTGGACCACCCGCTGGAGGTGCCGGCGGGCGGTGCCTTCGGGGCGGCGCTGGGCGCCTGCCGGCTGGCGATGATGGCCGACGGCGCGGGCCCCGAGGTGGCGGCGGCGCCGGAGATCGCGCGGGTCGTCGAGCCGGAGGCGGATCTGGTCGCGCCCTATGCCGAGGGTCACGCGCGCTTCCGCGCGGCCTATGCGCCGGTGCGGGGGTTGTGAGGGTGGGCACGGCCCGCGAGGCAGGGCCAGCGCCGGGCCGGGGGGCGGCGCTGCGCCTTTCGCGCGATACGGTTTATCCATCACCCCCGAACGACCGCTCCGCGTCGCGCCCCTGTTGCAGGAGCGCCGGCCCGCTGGGCCGGACCGGCGCTGGCCCGGCGGGGTCTGCGACCCCGCGTTTCGGGCCGGCGGCGACTGACACCGATTTCAGCGAGATGAGGATCCCATGACCGATTTCTTCCAAGGCCTCGCCCCGGTGCGCTTTGACCCGGATGCCACCGACGACCTGAGCTTTCGCCATTACGATCGCGACGAGATCGTGCTGGGCAAGCGCCTGGAGGATCACCTGCGCTTTTCGGTCGCGTGGTGGCACAGCTTTGCCTGGCCGGGCGGCGACCCGTTCGGCGGGCAGACCTTCCAGCGGCCCTGGTTTCCCGACGCGATGGGCGGCGACACGATGGCGGCGGCGAAGCTGAAGGCGGATGCGGCCTTCGAGATGTTCGCGCTTCTGGGCCAGCCGTTCTACTGCTTCCACGACGCCGATATCCGGCCCGAGGGCGACAGCTTCGCCGAGAGCGCGGCGCGGCTGGACGAGATGACGGACTACTTGGGCGAGAAGATGGAGGCCACGGGCACCCGGCTTCTCTGGGGCACGGCGAACCTGTTCAGCCATCGCCGCTTCATGGCGGGCGCGGCGACGAACCCGGACCCGGCGGTCTTCGCCTATGCCGCCGCCACGGTCAAAAGCTGCATCGACGCCACGAAGAAGCTGGACGGCGCGAATTACGTGCTTTGGGGCGGGCGCGAGGGCTACGAGACGCTGCTCAACACCGATCTGGGGCGGGAGCGGCAACAGGCCGGTCGGTTCCTCTGCATGGCGGTGGATTATGCGCGCAAGTCGGGCTTCGACGGCACCATCCTGATCGAGCCCAAGCCGCAGGAGCCGACCAAGCATCAATACGATTACGACGTCGCCACGGTCTACGGCTTCCTGAAGGATTTCGGGCTGGAGGACGAGGTGCGCGTGAATATCGAGCAGGGCCACGCGATCCTGGCGGGCCACAGCTTCGAGCACGAGCTGGCGCTGGCGGCGAGCCTGGGAATCCTCGGCTCGATCGACATGAACCGCAACGACTACCAGTCGGGCTGGGACACCGACCAGTTCCCCGACAACGTGCCCGAGGTGGCGCGCGCCTATTACGAGGTGCTGCGCGCCGGGGGCTTCACCACGGGCGGGACGAATTTCGACGCCAAGCTCAGGCGGCAATCGCTGGACCCGGTGGATCTGCTGGCGGCGCATGTGGGCGCGATGGATGTCTGCGCGCGCGGGCTGAAGGCGGCGGCGGCGCTTCTGGAATCGGGCGAGCTGGAGGCGGCGCGGGCGGCGCGCTACGCGGGCTGGGACGGCTCCGACCTGATGGAGATGGATCTCGACGCGATCGCGCGGCGGGTGGTGGACGAGGATATCCGGCCCGAACCGGTCTCGGGCCGGCAGGAGCGGCTGGAGAATATCTGGAACCGCTACGTCTGAGCGAGGCGGCGGCGGCGGGCGAGCCCGAGACCGCCGAGCGCCGCGGCCAGGAACCAGAAGGGCGCGGGCAGGGGCACGACCGCGACGGCGGTGCCGCTGACGGTCAGGGTGGCCGAGTAGAGGCGGAAGCTGTCGGACACGAAGGCCGCGGGCTCGTCGAAGCCGAAGCCAATCCGGCCCGTGGCGAGCGCGTCGGCGAAGACGGTGGTGCCCTCGGCCGCGTCGGTGGCGGCGTCCACAAGGCGGGTCAGGGGGCCGGTGCCGTCGACCAGAAGGTCGGCGACGGTGCCGAACTCGTCCTCGGGGCGGATCTCGCCCAGGTCGAGATACCAGCGCTCGGTCGGAATGTTGAAGCCGAAGATCTGGAAGCTGGAGGGGCCGGCATCGGAGAAGGTCAGCGTCAGCTCCAGCCGGTCGATGGTCGCGCCCAGGAGCGAGGAGAAGTCGAACACGTCGCGGAACGGGTTCGCCTGCGCCTCGGAGATCTCGACATAATCGGGGCCGAGCAGGTCGTCGCCCTCGGGGTCGTAGAGGCCCTGCCTGTAATCATGCGTGAAGACGCCGAGCACCGCCGCCTGGGCCGGGGCGGCGAGGAGGAGGCCGCAAAGGGCCAGGAGCGGGACGAGTCGAACCATTTGGAACCGCTAGCCCGGGTTTGCAGCGTGATTGTGGCTGTTTGGGCAATTGATTGCGGCGCTCAGATCACCGCGAGTTCGGGGAAGGGCTCGTCCCGCAGCACGCGGTCGACGCCGAAGGGCGTGAGGTCGAGCGAGACGTAGCGGCCCTGCACGATCCATTCGGCGAGGCCGCGGCCCATGGCGGGCGATTGCTGCAGCCCGTGGCCGGAGAAGCCGTTCATCACGAGGAAGCCTTCGAGCCCGGGATGGGGTCCGAGGATGGCGTTCGCGTCGAGCGTGTTGAAATCGTAATGCCCCACCCAGGCGCGCCGGATGCGGATCTCCTCGAAGGCGGGGATGCGGGCGGCGAGGGCGGGCCAGACGCGATCTTCCCAGATCGACCAGTCGCCGGCGAAGTCGTCCGGGTCGACGGCGGGGTCGGGATCGGGCGTGGCGCCCGCCATGTAGAGCGACCCGTCGGTGCGGCAGTGGATGCCCGAAGGGTCGATGGTCAGCGGCAGGTCGCGGTCGAGGGGGTGCGCCGCCTCGAAGACCCAAGTGTAGCGCTTGCGCGGCTCGATCGGCAGGTCGAGCCCGGCCATCCTTGCCACCTGCGCGCCGCGCGTGCCGGCGGCATCGACGACGATGCCGGCGCCGAGCCGCGTGCCGTCGGCCAGCCGGACGCCCTGCACCCGGCCGCCCCGCGTGTCGATGCCCGTCACCTCGCCCGCGACGAAGCGCACGCCGCGGTCGCGCGCCAGCCTGCGCCACCATTCGAAGAGTGTCGTGCCGTCGAAATAGCCCTCGTCCACCGGCCCGTGCGAGCCCAGCACCACGCCGTCGAGATCGTAGAACGGCCATTCTGCGGCGATCTGGTCGGGGGTCATCAGCCGGGTCGCCGCGCCCGCCGCCGCCTGCACGGCCTGGGCCTGGTGCAGCCGCTCGGCCTGCGCGGCGTCGCCGGCGAGGTAGAGATAACCGAAGGCGTGCAGATGCACCGGCGGCACCCGGTCGTCGCCCATATAGGCCTGGAAGTTGCGGATGAACTCGACCCCGAAGCGGCTGATCGCGACGTTGAGCGGGTTGCCGAATTGCTGGCGGATGCAGGAATTCGAGAAGGCGGTGCCGCAGGCGGCATAGGTCGGGTCGCGCTCGACCACGGTGATGCGCGCGGGCGGGTGGCCCAGCTCGGTCAGCCACCAGGCGAGGCTGGAGCCCATGATGGCCCCGCCGACGATGACGATGTCCTGACCCATGCGCCGCCCTCCTGCGGGGAAACGCTGGCAGGCGGCGGGGCGTCAGGCAAGCGCCGTCGCGCGGAGCGGGCCCGGCGATGCGAAAGCGGCGCCGCCCCGGCCGAGACGGCGCTGCGAAACGGCATCCGCGGTCTGGGGCGCGCGTCAGACGATGGTGGGGTCGGCCTTGGCCTTGCGGCGGCTCATCACGCCCAGCCCGCCCAGCGCGGCCAGGAGCAGCAGGATCGGCGCGGGCAGCGGGACGACGGCGATGCCCTCGATCGACAGCGAGGCCGAGCTGAGCAGCATCGAGTTCGGCGTCAGAAAGGGCAGCGCGTCGTCGCGGAAGCTGAACGCGAGCTCCTGCGCGGATAGGGTCCGGGCGAAGGCGGTGGTGGCGCCGGTATCGGTGGTGGCGTCGAGGACGAAGGTCTGCGCCACCCAGGGGTTCAGGATGTCGCCGTCGCGCGACAGCGGGCTGGCGAAGGCGTCGGTCAGCGTGAAATCGTCGAAGCCCGCGACCATCAGGCTGAACGGGCTGGTCAGCTCGTTGATGTTGTGGGTCAGCGTCAGCGTGATCGAGCTGATCGAGTGGAAGTTCAGGTCGGCGAAGTCGAACACGTCGCGGAAGCGGACGTTGAGGTAATCGGCATCCTCGACCCAGGTGGGCCGCATGTTGTTGAAGAGCGGATCGGCGCCGCCGGCCGGCGCCACGCGGCCGGGATCGGTGCCGTAGAGGCGTTCCTGGAACCAGATCTCCATCGGCGCGGCCAGTGCGGGCGTCGCGGCGGAGATCACCATGGCGGCGAAAAGCGGGAGGAGGGTGCGGAGCTTGTTCATGCTTAACGCTCTGCCGGGCGATTCGAGCCGAAGCGGGACCCGTCTTGGGCAAGATCGGGGCAGGGGGAATTCTCCGCGCGGCCGGCGGCTTGACGGGCGGGGCCCGGCGCGTCACCGCGGGGCATGAGCCGCAACATGGCCACGCTGACGGGCTTCGGCGCCGTCCTTCTCTGGGCGACGCTGGCGCTGTTCACGACGCTGTCGGGCGACGTGCCGCCGCTGCAGCTTCTGGCGATGTGCTTCGCCTTGGGCGGCGGCGCGGCGCTGCTGCTGCGGCCGCGCTCCTGGCGCGCCTGGGCGCAGCCCTGGCCGGTCTGGGCGCTGGGGGTGGGCGGGCTGTTTGGCTATCACCTCGTCTACGTGCTGGCCCTGCGCGCGGCGCCGCCGGTGCAGGCCAGCCTGATCGCCTATCTCTGGCCGCTTCTGATCGTGCTGATGTCGGCGGGCGCGGGGCTGCGCGCGCATCACCTGGCCGGCGCGGCGATGGGCTTCGCCGGCGCGGCGCTGATCGTGACCGGTGGGCGCGGGCTGGCGCTGTCGGGGGACCATGCCGCGGGCTATGCGCTGGCCGGGGCGGCGGCGCTGATCTGGTCGGGCTATTCGGTGCTGTCGCGGCGCGTGGCGCATGTGCCCACCGGCGCGGTGAGCGGCTTCTGCCTCGGGGCGGCGCTTCTGTCGGGGCTGGCGCATCTGGCGCTGGAGCGGACGGTCTGGCCCGCGGGCGCCGAATGGCTGGCCGTGGCGGGGCTGGGGCTGGGGCCGGTCGGGCTGGCCTTCTTTTTGTGGGATATCGGCGTGAAGCGCGGCGACCTGCCGGTGCTGGGCGCGGCGAGCTATGCCGCGCCGCTTCTGTCGACGCTGGTCCTGATCGGGTTCGGGCGGGCCGAGGGATCGTGGACGGTCTGGACCGCCTGCCTCCTGATCACCGCCGGCGCGGCGCTGGCGGCGAAGGACATGCTGCGGCGGGGCGGTCAGGCGAAGGCGGCGACGAGGACGAGGTAGCGGCCCGTTTTGGCGATGGCGACGAGGGCGAGGAAGCTCCAGACCGGTTCGCGCAGCAGGCCCGCGGCCACGGTGATCGGGTCGCCCACGATCGGCAGCCAGGAGAGCAGGAGCGACCAGCGGCCGGTGCGGCGGTACCAGCGCTCCGCCCGGGCGAGGCCGGCTTCGCTGGCGGGAAACCAGCGGCGGCCCCGGAAGCGGCCCGCCATGCGGCCCAGCGCGTAATTCACGGTCGCGCCCAGCACGTTTCCGAGGCTGGCGGCGAGGAGGAGGCCGGGGGTCGAGAATTCGCCGGTGACGAGAAGCGCGGCGAGCGCGGCCTCGGACCCGGCGGGCACCAGGGTGGCGGCGACGAGGGCCGAGAGGAAGAGGCCGCAATAGGCGGTGAGGCTGGTCACGGGCTTGCCGCGTCAGTCCTTGTGGGTAAGCGAGACGAAGACATCCTCGAGGTCGGGCTCCTCGGTGCGGACGTCGCGGATGCCGACGCCCGCCTCCGCGAGGGCGGCCAGCACCTCGGAGGCGGAGATGCGCGCGCGCGAATAGGTCAGCGCGATGGCGCCGTCCGGGCGATGCGCGATCTCGACGCCGTCGGGGACGGCGATCTCGCCCGCGGGGGTTTCGGGGGTGACGACGAGGGTCTTGCCGTCCATCCGCGCGAGCAGGTTCTCCGTGCGGTCGCGGGCGATGAGCTCGCCATCGCCGATGATGGCGATCTCGTCGCACATTTCCTGCGCTTCCTCGAGATAGTGGGTGGTCAGGATGATGGTCATGCCGCGCTCCTCGTTGAGGCGGCGGACATTGCGCCAGAGCATCTGGCGCAGCTCGATATCGACGCCCGCCGTGGGTTCGTCGAGCACGAGGATCTGCGGGTGATGGACCAGCGCCTTGGCCAGCAGGAGCCGCCGGCGCATGCCGCCCGAGAGCGTGCGTGCGTAGGCGCCGGCCTTGTCGGCGAGGCCCACGAGGTCGAGGATCTCGTCGGTGCAGCGGTCGGATTTCGGCACGCCGTAGAGCCCGGCCTGCACCTCCAGCGCCTCGGCGGGGGTGAAGAACGGATCGAGGTTCAGCTCCTGCGGCATGACGCCGATGGCGGCGCGCGACTGGCGGGGATTGCGGTCCTGGTCGAAGCCCCAGATCCGCACGCGGCCGGCGGTCTTCTTCACCAGCCCGGCGAGGATGTTGATCGTCGTCGACTTGCCCGCGCCGTTCGGGCCCAGCAGGCCGAAGATCGCGCCGGTCGGGATCGTCAGGTCGAGGCCCTTCAGCGCCTCCTTGGCGGGGCTGCGGCCGTCGCCGGCATAGACCTTGCGCAGGCCCTCGATCTCGATCGCGTTTCCTGCGGCAGGCTGGCCCATGCGGTCTCCGGGTGTTGCGCGTCCCCCGGCCGCTCATGCATAAGCCGGTGACGGCCCACCTATTGCGGACGGGCCCCCCCGACAAGCCGAAGGCCTGCACCCATGACCACCGGAACCCCGCGCTATCCCAGCCGCCAGACCGACCTGCCGCCGCCCGAGACCGAGACGGTCACGACCCTGCGCGTGGCCTGCGACGGCGGCGAGGGCGCGATGGGCCATCCGCGCGTCTGGCTGTCGATCGACCCGAAGGTGGGCTTCGTCGAATGCGGCTATTGCGACAAGCGCTTCGTGCTGGACGACGGCTGAGGCCGCGGCGCGCGGCCGGGTCGCGCGGTTGTGACGGGACCCGCGCCGGGGCCGGAGAGGCCAATCCGAAAAGGGCCGCGGGGCGCGGGATAACGCGCGGCGCTGCGCCTGACGCCACGGAAAAGGTCCGTTTCGGTCCGAGATACGGGAAATTCACGATTCTTGGTTTATACTCAGAGCATGTCCGCGATCGAACCGACCCACGCCGCCCGCTTGCCCCGGCCCTACGACCGGGCCGAGATGGTCAGCGACGCGGTGGTTCACCTGGCCGGGCTGGTGATGGCGCTGGCCGCGGTGCCGGTGCTGATCACGCTGACGGCGTTCTGGCGCGGCGATTTCACCGGCATCCTGGCGGTGTCGGTCTATGGCGCGACGCTGATCGCGATGCTGAGCGCGTCGCTGGCCTATAACCATGTGCCGCATCCCGACTGGGCCGAGCGTCTGCGCCGGTTCGACCTGTCGGCGATCTATCTCAAGATCGCGGGCACGGTGACGCCCTTCGCGCTCCTGTCGGGGACGGGGGCGACCTTCCTCATCATGATGTGGACCGCCGCCGTGGTGGCGACGGCCACGGTCTTCCTGCGCAAGCGCCGCTCCGCCTCGCTCAGCGTGGTGATCGGGCTGAGCATGGGCTGGGGCGTGCTGCTGGCGGGCGGCGAGGTGATCGCCGCGACCTCCTGGCCGGTCTTCGCGCTGATGGTGGCCGGCGGGCTGATCTATTCGCTGGGCACGCCCTTCCTGCTGCTGGAGCGGATGCGCTTCCACAACGCGATCTGGCACGGCTTCGTGGTCGTCGCCTCGGTCGTCTATTTCGTCGCGATCACCTGGCATTTGGCGGCGACCGCGCTGGTCTGAGCGCGGGCGCGACGGGTGGGGCGTTTGGCGTGACCGGTCCGCGTCGGGGTTGATATTCGCGCGCCGAACGGCGGGATCTGCGCGCCACGGGCCCAAGCTTCCGACCATCTCCATCCCGGATCGCGCCGCGTGGGGCCGCTGCCCGCGCGGCGATCCGGCGGCCATCGGCCAGCGCGCGGGCCGGGCGCTGCGGGGGGTCCCCGAGGCGAGGCTGAGGGCTGCACCCCTTGGGCCCCCGGGAGCCAACCCACCGCCGAGGTCTTTTCGGCCAGAGGGCACCCCGGGCGCGCCGCGCGTTCTGGCGCCGCCGGGCGCATCGTGGCAAAGGAAGCTGCGACACGTTCCGGAGGATACGCCATGGCATTCGGCAAGGGCTGCCACCTGCACCTGATCGACGGATCGGCCTATATCTTCCGCGCCTTCCACGCGCTGCCGCCGCTCACGCGCAAGTCCGACGGGCTGCCCATCGGCGCGGTCGCGGGCTTCTGCAACATGCTGGACCGCTATGTCGAGCGGAACACCGGGCCGGATGCCGCCACCCATATCGCGGTGATCTTCGACAAGGGCTCGCACACGTTCCGCAACGACATCTATCCCGACTACAAGGGCCACCGCCCCGAGCTGCCCGAGGATCTGCGCCCGCAGATCCCGCTGACGCGCGAGGCGACCCGCGCCTTCAACATCGCCTGCGAGGAGCTGGAGGGGTTCGAGGCCGACGACATCATCGCCACCCTGGCGCGCCAGGCGCGCGAGGCGGGCGGGCGCTGCACCATCGTGTCGGCCGACAAGGACCTGATGCAGCTGGTCGGCGGCGGGGTCGAGATGAGCAAGCCGGGCATCCAGGGCAAGGCCGACGAGACCATCGACAGCGAGGGCGTCGCGAAATATTTCGGCGTGGGCCCGGACCGCGTGGTCGACGTGCAGGCGCTGGCGGGCGACAGCACCGACAACGTGCCGGGCGCGCCGGGCATCGGCATCAAGACCGCCGCGCAGCTGATCAACGAATGGGGCGATCTCGACACGCTCCTGGCCAATGCCGAGGAGATCAAGCAGCCCAAGCGCCGCCAGACCCTGATCGAGAAGGCCGACCAGATCCGCATGTCGCGCGAGCTGGTGCGGCTGGACGATGCCGTGACGCTGGATTTCTCGCTCGACGACCTGGAGCTGCGCGACCCGGATCCGGACAAGCTCTTGGAATTCCTCAACGCGATGGAGTTCCGCACGCTGACGCGCCGCATCGCCGAGCGCTTCGACCGCGATCCGCCGGCCCTGCCCGAGATCGCGGTCCCGCGCGCGCCCGAGGCGCCCGACGATCCCGAGATCGACCCCGCCGCCTACGAGGTGGTGCGCGACGAAGCGGGGCTGCAGGCCTGGCTCGACCGGATCGCGGCGACGGGCTACGTCGCCGTCGATACCGAGACGACCTCGCTCGACGAGATGCGCGCCGAGCTGGTGGGGGTGAGCTTGGCGGTCGCGCCGGGGGAGGCCTGCTATGTGCCGCTGCGCCATGTCGAGGGCGGCGGCGACCTGTTCGACCGCGACGCGCTGGCCGAGGGGCAGATGGTGCTCGACCGCGCGCTCGAGATGCTCAAGCCGATGCTGGAGGATCCGGCGATCCTGAAGATCGGGCAGAACATCAAATACGACTGGAAGATCTTCGCGGGGCTGGGGATCGCGCTGGGCCCGCTCGACGACACGATGCTGCTCTCCTACGCGCAGAACGCGGGGCTGCATCAGCACGGCATGGACGCGCTGGCGGATCGCTACCTGAACCACCAATGCATCCCGATCAAGGAGCTGATCGGGACGGGCAAGAGCCAGGTCACCTTCGACCGCGTCGCCATCGACAAGGCCGCGCCCTATGCCGCCGAGGATGCCGATGTCACCCTGCGCCTGTGGCGGCTGTTCAAGCCGCGGCTGCACGCCAATCGCGTGACCCAGGTCTACGAGACGATGGAGCGCCCGCTGGTCCCTGTGCTGGCGCGGATGGAGCGGGCGGGGGTGAAGGTGGACCGCGACGTGCTGAGCCGCATGTCGGGGGCCTTCGCGCAGAAGATGGCCGGGCTGGAGGAGGAGATCCACGCCAAGGCCGGCCGGCCCTTCAATGTCGGGTCCCCGAAGCAGCTGGGCGAGATCCTGTTCGACGAGCTGGGCCTGCCCGGCGGCAAGAAGGGCAAGACCGGCGCCTACGGGACCGGGGCGGATGTGCTTGAGGATCTCGCGACCGAGCACGAGCTGCCGCGGCTGATCCTCGACTGGCGGCAGATCTCGAAGCTGAAATCGACCTATACCGACAGCCTGCAGGAGCATATTCACCCCGAGACGGGGCGGGTGCACACCTCCTATTCGATCGCGGGGGCGAATACCGGCCGGCTCGCCTCGACCGATCCGAACCTGCAGAACATCCCGATCCGCACCGAGGAGGGCCGCCGCATCCGCGAGGCGTTCGTGGCGCCCGAGGGGCGGGTGCTGGTGGCGCTGGATTACAGCCAGATCGAGCTGCGCATCCTGGCGCATATCGCGGGGATCGACGCGCTGAAGCAGGCGTTCCGCGACGGGCAGGACATCCACGCGATCACCGCCAGCCAGATGTTCGGCGTGCCGCTGGACGAGATGACGCCCGAGGTGCGGCGGCAGGCCAAGGCGATCAATTTCGGGGTGATCTACGGCATCTCGGGCTTCGGGCTGGCGCGCAACCTGCGGATTCCGCGCGAGGAGGCGCAGGCCTTCATCGACACCTATTTCGAGCGCTTCCCGGGCATCCGCGCCTACATGGACGAGACGGTGAAATTCGCCAAGGAACACGACCGCGTCGAGACGCTGTTCGGCCGCCGCATCCACACGCCCGAGATCAACCAGAAGGGCCCCGGCGCGGGCTTCGCCAAGCGCGCGGCGATCAACGCGCCGATACAGGGCACCGCCGCCGACGTGATCCGCCGCGCGATGGTGCGGATGGAGGACGCGATCGCGGGGCTGGACGCGACGATGCTGCTGCAGGTGCATGACGAATTGCTGTTCGAGGTGGCCGAGGACGATGTCGACGCGCTGATCGACCGCGCCCGCGAGGTGATGGAGGGCGCGAACATGCCGCTGGTCGACCTGTCGGTGCCGCTGACCGTGGATGCGGGGCAGGGGCCGAACTGGGCCGAGGCGCATTAGGTGTCGGCAGTCGCCTCCGCGAAGGCTGCGCCTATCTCCTCCACTTCGTCATCCGTCAGGCTCTCGAATTCCCGCTGCCGCATCCGCCGACTGAACGTTCCCTCATTCTGACGGAGCATATGATAGAGGAGGTCGACGAGCCGTTCCGGCATGTCAACGATTTTCCCGACAGCCCTGTGGAATGCGTCGCGCGATGATAGAAAACGCAGTTCGTCCGGCAGCATGACATCAACGGCGCGTTCCAGCTTTGCGTAGAGAAATTCGGCGTGGGGCGTCGCGTCGAAGGTTTCGTAATAGTGGCGGACGTCCCCGATGACCTCAACATTGCCCTTGGCGGTGCTTCGCCAGTCGATGACCGTGAGCATGGGGCGCGATACGGTTTCGAGGGTCGAGCGGTATCCGAGCAGGTCCTCCAGGATCGCGACAGAGATAGGGATGACCGTGCCATCGGGCAGGAACCCCTGCCGCGCCAGAACGTGGTGGATAAGATATCGGTGAAGTCGTCCGTTCCCGTCTTCGAAAGGGTGAATGTATACAAAGCCGAACGCAATGGACGCTGCGGTCAGGACCGGGTCGTAGCCTTTTTCGGATGACAAGCGCTCAAAGTCGACGAGACCTTCTAGCAAGTACGACAAACTCTCTGGCGGAGCGGAGATATGATCGGGCCGCGGCTCTCCTACCGGCGAGTGTTCCCCGACGAAGCCACCCTCCGTCCGAATGCCGAGTTGGACGAAGCGGTCATCCTCGATCAGGTTCCGCTGCATCTCTACAAGGGATTGCACGGATAGCGCAGTCTCACCTGCCCGACCTATGACAGCAGCCCAACGTTGAGCCCGGTCTTTCGACGGGCGTTCGCGTTCGATCTCAAAGGACGCCTTCGAGTCGTTGAGCATCAGGAATGCCGCGGCGCGCCTCAAGATATCTTCCGGAATCGCGTTGATCGTTCTCTGAACCCGGGCGGCGAGATCTTCCGCAAAGTAGCGGTCAATGCGGGAGGTTCGCGAGACGAGCGGACAGAAGGCGGATGATCCCGGAAGATTGTCGCGGACCCTCCAGCGTGAAACGTTCACACTCCGCGCCGTCGCATATTGATGCTTGGTGTCGACCGCGTCCGCATAGTTGCCGCCGATTGGCAGCGGCGGCGAAATTGTCCCGAGACCCAGCCACTCGTAGAAGAAGCACAGCCGTCTCAGATATGCGCTGGTGGGTTTCTGGCCAATCGCCTTCTCAAGGTCGCCAGGCCCAACCTTCTGCATGATCTGCTTGAGCAGCAAGAGGTTCACGCCTTCGTTCTTGAGCGCGAAGACGAGATGATCGACGGTGGTCTCCCCGGGCCAGCGAGGAGCCGGATGAACAACACAGTCGACAGTTTTCAGCCGCGTGTTGGTCGTCGCGACAACATGGAGCCTGTACGGAAGGATCGTGCGAAGGCCATGGCTGTCAATTAGTCTCGCATAGCCTGCGAGACGACTTGGGACCGGAAGTGTTCGTGTTCGGAACGTAGTGGGAACATTCGGTTCGTTTTCGGTCATGCTGCCCCCAAGCCGCCACGAAGTTTGTTGCCTTCGCCCGTTTCTTGTAGAAAACCGCAGTAGTCAATCTTTTCTTGTAATCTTCCAGGCGAGCGCTTGCGGACCTCTCAATGCTGATCCTGTTCAACAAGCCGATGAACGTGCTGAGCCAGTTCACCGACGAGGGGCGCTGGCCGGGCCTGAAACATTGGATCGACCAGCCGGGGGTTTATGCCGCGGGACGGCTCGACCGCGACAGCGAGGGGCTCCTGGTGTTGACCGATGACGGGCGGCAGCAGGCGCGGATCAGCGCGCCGGGCGGGCATGCCAAGACCTATTACGCGCTGGTCGAAGGGGTGCCGGGGCCCGAGGCGCTGGCCGCGCTGCGCGGCGGCGTGACGCTGAGGGACGGGCCGACGCGCCCCGCCGAGGTCGAGCTCGTGGCGCCGCCGGATTGGCTCTGGCCGCGGGACCCGCCGGTGCGGCTGCGCAAGACGGTGCCCGATGCCTGGCTGCGGCTGGTGCTGACCGAGGGGCGCAACCGGCAGGTGCGGCGCATGTGCGCCCATGTGGGCCTGCCGGTGCTGCGGCTGATCCGATGGTCGGTCGGGGACTGGACGCTGGACGGGCTGGCCCCCGGCGAATGGCGGCGGGCATGAAGGACGCGGCCCCGGTCACCGTCGCGTCGCGCGCCGAATTGCGGGACTGGCTGGCGGCGCATCACGGGTAGGCGGAGGGCGTCTGGCTGGCCACCTACAAGGCGCATCATCCCGACCACCTGCCCTGGGGCGAGGCGGTGGAGGAGCTGCTTTGCTGGGGCTGGGTGGATGCGGTGGTGCGGCGGGTGGATGACGACAGCTCGGCGCATTTCGTGGCCCCGCGGAAGGAGAGCTCGACCTGGTCGGGCGTGAACAAGCGGCTGGTCGCGCGGGCCCGGGCCGCGGGCGCGATGACGCCGGCGGGCGAGGCGAAGATCGCGGCGGCGCAGGCGAACGGGATGTGGAGCTTCCTCGACGACGTGGAGGCTGGGATCGTGCCGGACGACCTGGCGGAGGCGCTGGGGGATCTGCGCGCGGTCTGGGACGGTTGGCCGGCGAGCGTGCAGCGCGGGACGCTGGGCTGGATCAAGGCGGCGAAGACCGAGGCCACGCGGGCCAAGCGGATCGCGGATGTCGTCGAGAGCGCGGGGCGGGGGCTTCGGCCGTCGCCGTTTCGCGGCTGAAGCCCCGGAGGGTCGCGCGTCGGAGGGAACAAGCACGCGGGCGGCCCCGTTTCATGGGCAAGCCAACACAACCCAAGGTGCCCCATGTCCGTTTCGATGCCCGTCCCCGGCAACCCCGCCCCGTCGCTCGACCTTGAGCTGATCATCGGCGCGAAGTGGCGGCTGGAGGACCAGTCCCCCGACGCCTTCACGATGATCGTCTTCTATCGCGGGCTGCACTGCCCGATCTGCAAGAATTTCCTCAACGATCTGCGCGGCGATTACGACGCGTGGCTGGAGAAGGGGGTCGAGGTGATCAATGTCTCGATGGACCCGAAGGAGAAGGCCGAGCAGGCGCACAAGGACTGGGGCCTGGACCCGATCCCGATGGGCTTCGGCCTGACCGAGGCGCAGGCGCGGGATTGGGGCCTGTACCTGTCGGGAGCGCGCAACGATGGCGAGCCGGAGGTTTTTTCGGAGCCGGGTCTGGCTTGGGTGAAGCCGGACGGCACGCTCTGGATGCTGGAGATGTCGTCGACGCCTTTCGTGCGGCCCGACATGAAGATGCTGCTCTCGAAGGTCGATTTCATCCGCGAGAAGGATTACCCGCCGCGCGGCACCAAGGCGGCCTGAGCCGCCGCACTCACTCGTAATGGCGGTCGCGGAAGACCTCGATCGTCTTGTCGGACTCGACCGGGAAGGGCGGGCCTTCGGTCATGCCCGCGATACGATCGACGCGGAACATGCGGAAATCGTCGCGCAGCTCGCACCAGCCGACCAGCGTCCAGACCGTCCCCCAGAACCACAGCCCCAGCGGGCGCACGTCGCGGCGGGTCGAGCGGCCCGCCTCGTCGGCGTAATCGAGGGTGAGGCGCAGACCCTCGGCGGTGGCCCGTTCGATCCGGTCGATCAGGTCGGTGGTCGCGGCGTCCAGGTGGTCGGGCCGGAAGGCGTGGACATGCACCGAGCCGGCGCGCGCGGCGGCCGGCTCGGGCAGGACGGCGGCGATCTTGTCGAGCGCGGCCTCGGCGGCGCGGGCCATGCCGGTGCCGCCCCAGGCGCGGATCAGGCGGATGCCGCCGACCAGCGCCACCACCTCGTCCTGCGAGAACATGATCGGCGGCAGGTCGTAGCCCGCGCGCATGACGTAACCCATGCCGGCCTCGCCCTCGATGGGCACGCGGTTGCCGATCAGATGCGCGACGTCGCGGTAGACGGTGCGCTGCGAGATTTCGAGCGTCTCGGCCAGCTCGCGCGCCGTCACCAGCCGACCGCCCCGCAGGATGTCGATGATCCGCAGGAGGCGGTCGGCCCGCCGCATCAGCCTTCCCGCGCCGCGGGCTGGAACAGGCCGATGGAGTTGCCGTCGGGATCGAGCGCATAGGCGAAGCGGCCGAAGGGCATCTCGACCACGGGCTGGTCCAGCAGGGTGCCGCCCGCCTGGCGCAGGCGGGCGGCGGCGTCCTCGACCGTGTCGGGCAGGACGAAATGGGTCGTTGCGCCGGTCGCGGGCGTGCCGGGATAGAGATGGCCCGAGACGCCCTGCGTCTCGTCATGGGGGAAGACCAGCATGTCGTTCACGGGGCTGCTCTCGCGCTTCAGCGTCCAGCCGAAGACGGCTTCGTAGAAGCGCCCGGCGGCGTCGAGATCGGTGACCGGGATCTCGGTCCAGACGATGGGCGTGGCGGGGGCGTGGGTCATGGTCGGGGCTCCTGTTGTCGATGCCCCGTCCATCGCACCCCCCTGCTGACAGCATGGTGTCAGCATCACGCCGCCCGCACCAGCCGCGCCGCCCGTCGCGGCGCGATTTGCGCGACGATCCGAAGCGCGGGGGTGGCCATGGCCCGGTTTCGCATCCAGAGCTCGAGCATGCCCTCCGCCGTGCCGGCGGCGCGGCCGGCCGCGATCCCCGAGACGAGACGCGATATCAGCCCCGACAGGATGAAGCCGAACGGGATCGGCGCGTATCGGGCGGCGGTCATGTCAGAACGGCTCGGCCATCGGGCGCAGCGTCAGCTCGTTCGTCCAGGTCGAGATCGGCTGGTCGATGAGCTGCATATAGGCGGTCGCGATGGCGTCGGGGTTCAGGCGATCGGGGCGGTCGTCGCGCGCGCCGATGGCGCCGTCGATATTGATCCAGGCGACATGGATTCCCTCGGGATGCAGCTCGCGCGCCATGGATTGCGCGAGGCCGCGCTGGGCGAACTTGCCCATCGCGAAGGGCGCCGATCGCGGGAAGCCCTTCACCCCCGCGCTGGCCCCGGTGAAGAGGATCGTGCCGCGATGCCGTCCGTCATTGCCGCGCATCAAGCGGGTCGCCTCGGCCCCCATCAGGAAGGCGCCGAAGGCCGTGACCTCGAGCGCGCGGCGCACGGCCTCCGGGTCCAGCGCGTCGATCGGGCCCTTGCTGCGGGCCGAGGGGTTGTAGACCGCGACCCGCAGGGGGCCGGGCAGATCGGCGAAGAGCGCCGCCATCGCGGCGGGGTCGCTGGCATCCATCGCGACGGTGCGGGCGGCGGTCTCGCGCGCGAGGTCTTCGAGGTCGTCGGTGGAGCGGGCGGCGAGGGTCAGGCCGAGGCCGCGCCGCGCCAGCGCCCGGGCCAGCGAGGCGGAGAGGCCGGGGCCGGTTCCGATGATGACGGCGTGGTCGGGCATGGCGGCCTCCTCGGCGCGTGGGATGCGCGCAGGGTAGGCCAGCGGCGGCGGCGCGTCATCTGCCGGGGTGGGCCTGACGGCCCTCGTTCCGGGCCGTAAAGTTCTCCCATGCCGGATCACGGGCCGGCCCGGCCTCTTACCCCTCCAGCTTCTCCGCGGCGATGATCGGGAAGAAGGCGCCGCCGGAGGCGAGGCCGAACTGGCCGCCGCGCTCCTCGCCGATCTCGACGAGGCGGTAGAAGCTCTTGCGGTCGATCAGCGCCTCGAGCCCGGCGCGCACCTCGACGTAAGGCGACGGCTCGCCATCCGCGCCGTGCTCGACCCGGATCGGGTGTTCCGGCCCGGCCTCGACCACGTCGCCGACATTGGTGGTGAAGACGATCCGATCCGCATCCGCCTCGAAATCGACGGCCACGAAGGGCGCGTCCTCGACCTGCAGGCCGACCTTCTCGACCGGGGTGACGAGGTAGTGGCGGCCGTCCTCCTTCTTCAGAATCGAGGCGAAAAGCCGCACCAGGCCGGTCCGGCCGATGGGCGTGCCCTCGTGAATCCAGGTGCCGTCGCGCTTGATGACGATGTCGATCTCGCCGCAATAGGGGGGGTTCCACAGGTGGACGGGCGGCGGGCCCTTCTGCCCGCGGGCGGCGGCGAGGAGGTTCTCCGCCGAGGGGGTCACGGGATCTTGTTCGTCCATTGCCCTTTGTCTCCGGCTGCAGCAGCGATAGCTATGCCACAAGATAACCCGCGCGAGGATCAGACAATGGCCGACGAGCTTCTGGGCGAAATCGAAGCGCTGGGCGACCGCCTGGGCGATGCCCGCAAGGCCATCGCCACCCGCATCATCGGCCAGGAGGACGTGGTGTCGCTCGCGCTTTCGGCCATGCTGGGCGGCGGCCACGCGCTGCTGATCGGCCTGCCGGGGCTGGGCAAGACGCGCCTGGTCGAGACGCTGGGCACGGTGATGGGCCTGAGCGAGGCGCGCATCCAGTTCACGCCCGACCTGATGCCGGCCGATATCCTCGGCTCGGAGATCCTGGAGACGGGTGCCGACGGGGCCCGGGCCTTCCGCTATGTCGAGGGGCCGATCTTCGCGCAGCTTCTGATGGCCGACGAGATCAACCGCGCCAGCCCGCGCACGCAATCGGCGCTGCTGCAGGCCATGCAGGAGCGGGTGGTGACGATCGCCGGCGCGACGCGCCCCCTGCCCAAGCCCTTCCACGTGCTGGCCACGCAGAACCCGATCGAGCAGGAGGGCACCTACCCGCTGCCCGAGGCGCAGCTGGACCGGTTCCTTTTGAAGATCGACGTGGCCTATCCCGACCGCGCGACCGAGCGCGACATCGTGCTGGCCACCACCGGCGCCGCCGAGGCGGAGGCCAGCCGGGTCTTCGACGCCGAGGGCCTGATCGAGGCGCAGGCGGTCGTGCGCCGGATGCCGGTGGGCGAAAGCGTGGTCGAGGCGATCCTCGACCTGGTGCGCGCCTGCCGCCCCGACGATGCGGACGCGACCGATGCGGTGAAGCGCCACGTGGCTTGGGGCCCGGGCCCGCGCGCGGCGCAGGCGCTGATGCTCTTGGTGCGGGCGCAGGCGCTGCTGGAAGGGCGGCTCGCGCCCGATGCGTCGGACGTGGCGCGGCTGGCGCGGCCGGTGCTGGGCCACCGCATGGCGCTGAGCTTCGCGGCCCGCGCCGAGGGGGTCGAGCTGGACGCGGTGATCGACGAGGTCACCGCGCGGGTGACCCGGGTCGAGCAGGCCGCTTGAGCGACGCGCTCCATAACCCGGCCTCGCTGCGCGCGCGATCCGAGGCGGTCGCGGGCGGGCTCCCGGGGCTTCTGATGTCCGCCGAGCGGCTGGCCGCCACGATCCTGCTGGGCGAGCACGGCCGCAAGCGCGCGGGGCCGGGCGACGCGTTCTGGCAATACCGCCCGGCTCAGCCCGGCGATGCCCGCCGCGCCATCGACTGGCGGCAGTCGGCGCGGGGCGACGCGCATTTCGTGCGCGAGACCGAATGGCAGGCGGCGCAGACGCTGATGCTCTGGGTCGACGATGCGGCCTCGATGCGCTTTGCCGTCGGGGACCGCCCGGCCAAGCTGCGCCGGGCGCAGACGCTGGCGCTGGCGCTGGCGGTGCTGGTGATCCGCGCCGGCGAGCGGGCGGGCCTGGCCGCCCTGCCGGAGCCGCCGCGTTCGGGGCGCGCGCAGCTCTACCGCATCGGCGAGGCGCTGATGGAGGGCGGCGACGTGCCCGATTACGGCGCGCCGCGCCCCACGGTGATGCCGCTGGGCAGCCGCGCGGTGTTCCTGTCGGATTTCCTGGGCGACCCCGCGCCGGTGGCCGAGGCGCTGACCGCCGCCGCCGATCGCGGCGTGACGGGCGTGCTGGTGCAGGTGCTGGACCCCGAGGAGGAAGCCTTCCCTTATGACGGCCGCACCCTGTTCGAGAGCATGTCGGGCGCGATGCGCTTCGAGACGCTGAAAGCGGGGCGGCTGCGCGACGATTACCTGGCGCGGCTGGCGGCGCGGCGGGCGGCGCTGCGCGACCTGTGTGCGCGGACCGGCTGGCAGTTCCACCTGCATCACACCGATGCCTCGCCCGAGGCGGCGCTGCTGTCGCTGTGGTCCGCGCTGGAGCGGCGGCGGTGAACGGCCTCGGAAACCTCGCCTTCACGGCGCCGCTGCTGCTGCTGGCGCTGGTTCTGCTGCCGATCCTGTGGTGGCTGCTGCGCGCGGTGCCGCCCGCGCCGATCCGGCGGCGCTTTCCGGGCATCGTGCTTCTGCTGGGCCTGAAGGACGACGAGAGCCAGACCGCGACCACGCCCTGGTGGCTGCTGATGCTGCGGATGCTGGCGCTGGCGGCGGTGATCCTGGGCTTCGCGGGCCCGGTTCTGAACCCGCGCGCGGCGGGCACGGGGACCGGGCCGCTGGTGGTGGTGATGGACGCCTCCTGGGCCTCGGCGCGCGACTGGCCGGCGCGGATCGCGCGGGTCGAGGCGATGCTGCGCGACGCGGCGCGTGCCGGGCGCGTGGCCGCCGTGCTGCCGCTGGCCGACCCGCTGCCCGAGACGCTGCCGCTGCAATCCGCCGAGGCCTGGATCGGGCGGCTGCCTTCGATCCGGCCGCGCCCCTGGGCGCCGGATTATGCGGCGCTGGAGGGCTACGACATGGGCGGGGCCGAGCTGGTCTGGGTGTCCGACGGGCTGGACCGGCCGGGACGCGACGCGCTGGCGGCCCGCGTGATCGACAGCGGGCGGCCGGTGCTGGGCCTGACGCCGGCGCGCTATGCCGACGGGCTGATCGCGCTGACCGTGTTGCGGTCGGGCGACGTGGGCGCGCGGACGATGCCGATCCGGGCCATCGGGCCGGGGCCGTCGGGCGCGCTGACCGAACTGGCGGTGGCCGAGATGGACTTCGCCGCGGGCGCGTCGGAGGCGGAGCTGGAGCTGTCGCTGCCGCCCGAACTGCGCAACCGCGTGCAGCGCTTCGAGATCGCGGGCGAACGCGCGGCCGGGGCGGTCAGCCTGACCGATGACAGCCTCGCGCGGCGCGAGGTGGCGCTGCTGACGCAGGCGGGGGACGAAGCGCAGGACCTGCTCTCGCCGCTCTACTACCTGCGCAATGCGCTGGAGCCGACCGCCGACCTGATCGAGGGCGACCTGGAGACGCTGCTGCCCGCGCAGCCCGATGTCCTGGTGCTGGCCGACGTGGCGCGGCTGTCGCCCGCCGAGACCGCGCAGGTCGAGGATTGGGTGCGCGACGGCGGGCTTCTGCTGCGCTTCGCCGGACCGACGCTCGCGGCCTCGGACCTGAGCCGGTCGGAGGAGGCCACGCTGATGCCGGTGCGGCTACGCTCCGGCGGGCGGTCGATCGGCGGCACGCTGAGCTGGGGCGAGCCCAAGACGCTGCGGCCCTTCGACGAGGCCTCGCCCTTCTTCGGGCTGGCGATCCCCGAGGACGTCACCGTGTCGAGTCAGGTCGTGGCGCAGCCCGACCCGACCCTGTCGGACCGCGCGATCGCCGCGCTGGCCGACGGCACGCCGCTGGTCACCCGCAAGCCGCTGGGACAGGGGCAGGTGGTGCTGTTCCACGTCACCGCCAACGCGGAATGGTCGACGCTGCCGCTGTCGGGCCTGTTTGTGCAGATGCTGGAGCGGCTCGCCGTCTCGACCCGCCCCGCGCGGCCCGAGGTCGAGGAGCTGGAGGGCACGACATGGGTGCCGCGCGTGGTGCTGGACGGGTTCGGAACGGCGCGGGACGCGGGCACCATGGCGGGCGTGCCGGGCGAGGCGCTGGCCAGCCCGGAGCCGTCGGCGGAGCTGCCGCCCGGGCTCTACGAGGGTCCGGGGCAGAGCTTGGCGGTCAACGTGCTCGACACCGGCGACACGCTCGCGCCGGCCCGCTACCCGGCGGGCACGGTGGTCGAAGGGCTGGAGCGCGCGCCCGAGACCGACCTGATGCCGCCGCTGCTGGCGCTGGCGATGATCCTGCTGGCCGTCGATGCGCTGGCCTCGCTCTGGCTGGGCGGGCGGCTGCGCCGGGGCGCCACGGGCGCCGCGGCCGTCGCGCTGGCCGCCCTTCTGGCGCAGGGGCCGGGACCCGCGCAGGCGCAGGCCGAGCCGATCCCCGGCGAGGTCGTGCTGGCCCATGTCGTGACCGGCGACGCGCGCACCGACGAGGTGGCGTTGGCCGGGCTGACGGGGCTGTCGGCGGTGCTGACCGCGCGCACCTCGGTCGAGCCGGACCTGCCGCGCGGCGTGGATCTCGAGACCGACGAGCTGGCCTTCTACCCGCTGCTCTACTGGCCGGTGACCGCCGATCAGCCGATCCCTTCGGACGCGGCCTATGCCCGGCTCAACCGCTACCTGCGGGGCGGCGGCATGATCGTCTTCGACACGCGCGACGCGGATCTGGGGGGCTTCGGCTCGACCTCGCCGGCGAGCCAGCGGCTGCGCGACATCGCCGCGCCGCTGGACATCCCGCCGCTGGAGCCGCTGCCCGAGGATCACGTGATGACGCGCAGCTTCTACCTGCTGCAGGACTTCCCGGGCCGCTACAATTCGCGCGAGGTCTGGGTCGAAGCCTCGCCCGACACGCCGCCCGTCGAGGGCATGCCCTTCCGCGAGCTCAACGACGGCGTCACCCCGGTGGTGATCGGCGCGAACGACTGGGCGGCGGCCTGGGCGGTGGACGATGCGGGCCGGACGCTGCTGCCCATCGGGCGCGGCTTCGCGGGCGAACAGCAGCGCGAGATCGCCTATCGCTTTGGGGTGAACCTGGTGATGCATGTGCTGTCGGGGAACTACAAATCCGACCAGGTGCACGTGCCCGCCCTTCTGGACCGGCTGGGGAACTGAATGGCGCGCGATATCATCTTCGACCCGCTCCTGCCGCTCTGGGCCATCGGCGCGCTGGCCGCGCTGGTGGCGCTGCTCTGCCTGCTCGCCGCGTGGCGCGGGCTGCCGGGCTGGTGGCTGCGGATGCTGGCGGGGGCGGTGCTGGTCGTCGCGCTGCTGGATCCGAGCCTGCAGACCGAGGATCGCGAGCCCTTGTCGGACATCCTGCTGATCGTGGTGGACGAGAGCGCGTCGCAGCAGCTCTCGGACCGGCCCGCGCAGACCGCCGCGGCGCTGGAAGGCCTGCTCGAGGAGGCGGAGGCCGACGGGCTGGACACGCGCGTGGCCCGCGTGGGCGACGGCGAGGGCGACGAGGGCACGCTGGCCATGACCGCGCTTTCGGAGCTTCTGGCCGAGGTGCCGCGCGACCGGGTGGCGGGCGCGGTGATCGTCTCGGACGGGCAGGTGCATGACGCAGGCCTCGCCCCCGATCTGCCCGCGCCGCTGCACCTGCTGCGCACCGGGCGCGAAGCCGATTGGGACCGCCGGCTGATCGTGTCGAACGCGCCGGCCTTCGCGATCCTGGGCGAGGAGTTCGAGATCACGCTGCGGATCGAGGACCAGGGCGCGGTGCCCGCGGGCTTGGGCGACGAGGCGGAGGTGATCCTGGCCGTCGATGGCGGCCAGCCGCGCAGCTACCGCGTGCCGGTGGGCCGCGACCTGCCGCTGCCCATCGCGCTGCCCCATGGCGGGCGCAACGTGATCGAGTTCCGCACGCCCGAAGCCGCGGGCGAGCTGACCGACCGCAACAACGCCGCCGTGATCCAGATCAACGGCGTGCGCGACCGGCTGCGCGTGCTGCTGGTCTCGGGCGAGCCCCATCCGGGGCAGCGCACCTGGCGCAACCTGCTGAAGGCGGATGCTGCCGTGGACCTGGTGCATTTCACGATCCTGCGGCCGCCGGGCAAGCAGGACGGCGTACCGGTGACCGAGCTGTCGCTGATCGCCTTCCCGACGCGCGAGCTGTTCTTCGAGAAGATCGACGAGTTCGACCTGATCATCTTCGACCGCTACCAGCGGCGCGGGATCCTGCCGGGCGTCTATCTCGACAACGTGCGCAACTATGTCGAGCAGGGCGGCGCGCTGCTGGTCGCGGCGGGGCCCGATTTCGCGACCGCCGATTCCATCTTCCGCTCGCCCCTGTCCGAGATCCTCCCCGCCGTGCCCACCGCCATCGTGCTGGAGGAAGGCTTCCGCCCCGCCGTGTCCGATCTGGGCGAGAAGCATCCCGTGACCGAGGCGCTGCCCGACGACTATGGCGCCGATGGCGAGCCCTGGGGCCGCTGGTTCCGGCAGGTGCAGGTCGAGGCCGCGCCCGAGTCGCAGGTGGTGATGGACGGGCTGGAGGGCGAGCCGCTCCTGATCCTCGACCGGGTGAAGGCCGGGCGCGTGGCGCTTCTGGGGTCGGACCAGGTGTGGCTCTGGGATCGCGGCTACGAGGGCGGCGGCCCGCAGGCGGAGCTCTTGCGGCGGCTGGCGCATTGGCTGATGCAGGAGCCCGAGCTGGAAGAGGAGGCGCTGACCGCCGCGGCGCTGGGCCAGGAGATCACGGTGACGCGGCGCACGCTGGGCGAGGCGCCCGGCGCGGTGACGGTGACGGCGCCGGACGGCACGGTCTCGGAGCTGGTGCTGGAGGAGGAGCTTCCGGGCCGCTTCACCGCGCGGCTGACCGGCGCGCAGCAGGGCCTCTACCGGCTGGAGGAGGGCGAGCGGACCACGGTGATCGGCCTCGGCCCCGCCGCGCCGCGCGAATTCGTCGAGACGATCGCCACCGACGCGGTGCTGGCGGGCGCGATGGACGCGACCGATGGCGGGCGCGTGGCGGTGGAGGACGGCGTGCCCGACCTGCGGCCGGTCCGCGCGGGGCGCACTGCCGCGGGCCGCGGCTGGCTGGGCTGGACGCCGCGCGACGCCTACCTGACGGCCGACATCCGGGTGCTGTCGCTGGTGCCCGCCTGGCTGTTTCTGCTGCTTGCGGGCGCGCTGTCGACCTTCGCCTGGCTGCGCGAGGGGCGGCGCTAGCGGCTGGCGGCGTTGTCGGGCGTTGCCCGATGCTGTTTCGCGCCGACCGCCCGAAATCGTTGCAGTTGCAACCTCCCTCTTCACATCCGTTGCCCGCGCGTATTCAATCCCGGGCATGACGCGGGCCCGAAGACCCGCGCTCACGCGATACGTGCATCAGGGAGGATGACACATGATTTGCCGCAGAACCCTCGCCGGCTTGCTGACCGGCGCCGCGCTCACCGTCACCGCGCTGCCCGCGCTGGCGCAGGAGGTGACGCTGAAGCTGCACCAGTTCCTGCCCGCGCAGGCCAACGTGCCGAAGCTGATCCTCGACGTCTGGGCCGACAATGTCGAGGAGGCCTCGGGCGGGCGCATCGAGGTCGAGCGCTATCCCTCCATGCAGCTGGGCGGCTCGCCGCCGCAGCTGATGGACCAGGCGATCGACGGCGTGGCCGACGTGGTCTGGACGGTGGTGGGCTACACGCCCGGCCGCTTCCCCTCGACCGAGGTGTTCGAGCTGCCCTTCATGGTAACCGACGCGCGCGCCGGATCGGCCGCCTATTGGCAGATGTACCAGGAGCACATGCAGGACGAGTTCGCCGACGTGCATATCCTGGGCACCTGGATCCACGGGCCGGGCATGATCCACGCCAACAAGGAGATCATCACGCCCGACGACATGCAGGGCATGAAGATCCGCGGTGCGACCCGGCAGGTGAATTCGCTGATCGAGGCGCTGGGCGCGACGCCCGTGGGCATGCCGGTTCCGGCGATCCCCGAGGCGCTGTCGAAGGGCGTGATCGACGGCACCACCATCCCCTGGGAGGTGACGCCGGCGCTGAAGATCCCCGAGCTGGTGCAGAACCACACCGAGTTCGAGGGCAACCATCTCTATAACGTCACTTTCGTGCTGGCGATGAACAAGGCCAAGTACGAGAGCCTGCCCGACGACCTGAAGCAGGTGATCGACGACAATTCGGGCCTCGAATTCTCGGTCTTCGCGGGCGGCACGCAGGCGGATGCGGACGTCCCCTCGCGCAAGATCGCGGCCGATGCGGGAAACAACATCGTCACCGTCTCGGAAGCCGACGCGGCGGCCTGGCGGGAGGCGGCGCAGCCCGTCTACGACGCCTGGCTGGCCGAGATGGCGGAGAAGGGCATCGACGGCCAGATGCTAATCGACGAGGCCCGCCGCCTGATGGACGAATACGAGGGCTGAGGCTAGGGTCCGGGCGAGGGGCCGCGCACCGCTGGGGCGCGGCCCCTTCGCTTGACAGGCAGGGGGTGCGGGCATGCTGGGACGGATCGTCGAGGCGCTGGCGCGGCTGATGGCCGTGCTGGGCGGGCTGGTCCTGACGGGGCTGATCGGGCTGACTTGCGCCTCGGTCGCGGGCCGGGCGATCAACGGCTGGATGCATGCCGACTGGGTCGAGACGACGCTGCCCGCGCTGTCGGGCTTCGTTCTGGGGCTGGGCGTGGGCCCGATCAACGGCGATTTCGAGCTGGTCGAGGCCGGCATGGCCTTCGTGATCTTCGCCTTCCTGCCGATCACCCAGCTCACCGGCGCGCATGCCAGCGTCGACATCTTCACCCGGGCGCTGGGGCCGCGGGTGAACGGGGGATTGATGGCGCTCTGGGCTCTGGTTTTCGCGGCCGTGCTGATCCTGATCGCGCGGCAGCTCTGGCTGGGGACCGAGGCCAAGATGCGCTACGGCGAGACGACCTACCTGATCCAGTTTCCGATCTGGTGGGCCTATGCCGCGGCGCTGTCGGGGGCGGTCGTGGCCGCCTTCGCCGCCTGCTACGTGGCCGCCGTGCGGGTGGCCGAGCTGGTGACCGGCGCGCTGATCCTGCCATCCGAGGAGGCCGATCATTGACCGATCTGGCCATCGGCCTGTGGTCCTTCCCGGCGCTGATGGCGCTGATCTTCCTGCGCGTGCCGATCGGGCTGGCGATGTTCCTGACCGGGCTCGCGGGCCTGTGGCTGGTCACCGGGGGCAATGTCGTGGCGCTGTCGCGGCTGAAGAACGAGACCTACTCGACCTTTTCCAGCTACTCGCTGTCGATCATCCCGATGTTCCTGCTGATGGGGCATTTCGCGACGCTGGGCGGCATGAGCCAGGCGCTGTTCCGCGCGGCCGAGGGCTTCCTCGGCCATCGGCGGGGCGGGGTGGCGATGGCGGCGGTGGGCGCCTGCGCGGGGTTCGGCGCGATCTGCGGCTCGTCGCTGGCGACGGCAGCCACGATGGGGCGCGTCGCCCTGCCGGAGCTGCGCCGCTACGGCTATGACGGCGGCTTCTCGACGGCGACGCTGGCGGCGGGCGGCACGCTGGGCATCCTGATCCCGCCCTCGGTGGTGCTGGTGATCTATGCCATCCTGACCGAGCAGAACATCGCCAAGCTGTTCCTCGCGGCCTTCGTCCCCGGCCTGCTGGCGGCGCTGGGCTACGTGATCGCGATCTCGATCTACGTGCGCCGCAACCCCGCCGCAGCCGGCACGCGCGAGGCCATCCCGATGGGCGAACGCTTCCGCCTGCTGGCCGCGGTCTGGCCGGTGCTGGTCGTCTTCGTCGCGGTGGTCGGCGGCATCTATGGCGGCATCTTCACGCCAACCGAGGGCGCAGCGGTTGGCGCGCTGGGCACCGGGCTGATCGCGCTGGTCAATGGCGGACTGACCGGCCGGACCCTGATCGAGAGCTTCATGGTCACCGCCAAATCGACCGCGATGATCTTCTTCATCGTGCTGGGCGCGGGGATCTACAACGGCTTCCTCGCGCTCACCCAAGTGCCGCAGGAGATGTCGCAATGGGTGGTCACCCAGGGCTTCGCGCCGGTCACGGTGCTGGTGGTGATCCTGGTCTTCTACTTGGTCTTCGGCTGCCTGATGGACTCGCTGTCGATGATCCTGCTGACCATCCCGATCTTCTTTCCGGTCGTCGCGGCGCTGGATTTCGGAATGACGGCCGAACACGTGGCGATCTGGTTCGGCATTCTGGTTCTGATCGTGGTCGAGGTCGGGCTGATCACGCCGCCCGTGGGCATGAACCTGTTCGTCATCAATGCGATGGATCGCGGGACGCCGATGCTGCAAACCTATCGCGCGGTGATCTATTTCGTGGGCTCCGACATCGTGCGCGTGGCGATCCTGGTGGCCTTCCCGGCGATCACGCTGTTCTTGTTGTAGCGGCGGGGGCGCGGCTCCCGGACCCCCGAGCGATGTCCGGCCAGAGGAGGAGGGCGCCATGTTCGACCTGTCCGAGCTGCAAGCGGCGGCGGATCTCGTGCATCGGTCGGTGCCGCCGAGCCCGCAGCTGCGCTGGCCGCTTCTCGACCGCGCGACGGGCGCGCGGGTGGTGGTCAAGCACGAGAACGCCAATCCGACCGGGGCCTTCAAGGTGCGCGGCGGCGTGACCTTCATCGATTGGCTGCGGCGCACGCATCCCGACTGTCCGGGGATCTGCACCGCCACGCGCGGCAATCACGGGCAGAGCCAGGCGCGGGCGGCGGTGGCCGCGGGGTTGCGGGCGGTGGTCTACGTGCCCGAGGGCAATTCGCCCGAGAAGAACGCCGCGATGGCGGCCTGGGGCGCCGAGCTGCGCGTCCACGGCGCCGATTTCGACGCCGCGCGCGAGGAGGCCTTCCGCGTGGCCGAGGCCGAGGGGCTGTTCATCGTGCCGCCCTTCCACCGCGAACTTGTGCGCGGGGTCGCCACCTATGCGCTGGAGCTTCTGTCCGAGCACCCGCAGATCGAGACGCTCTACGTCCCGATCGGCTGCGGTTCGGGGATCTGCGGCTGCATCGCGGCGCGTGACGCGCTGGGCCACCGGGCCGAGATCGTGGGCGTGGTGTCCGAAGGCGCGCCGGTGGCGAAGCTGTCGGCCGAGGCAGGGCGGCCGGTGGCCTGCAACGACGCGCGCACCTTCGCGGACGGGATGGCGGTGCGGGTCGCGGTGCCCGAGGCGCTGGCGATCTATGCCGCGGGCGCGGCGCGGATCCTGTCGGTGACCGAGGACGAGCTGGCCGAGGCGATCCGCCTGACCTGGACGGCTTGCCACCACGCCGCCGAAGGCGCGGGCGCCGCGCCGCTGGCCGGGTTGATGCAGGAGCGGGCGGCGATGGCCGGGCGCGAGGTCGCGGTGATCCTGTGCGGCGGCAATATCGATGCGCCGAAGATGGCCGAGGTGCTGCGCGGGGGGCACGCCCGCGCCCTGAGCCTCAGGTCTGTGCGATCCAGATCGTGTGGCGGGGGCCGCGCCGGGCGCGAGTGGCGCGGACGGTCTCGGTCGTAACGCGGAAGCCCGTGGCCGCGAGCCGGCGGGTGAAGGCCGGGGCGGGATGTGCCGACCAGACGGCCAGCACGCCGCCGGGGGCGAGCGCCGCCGCGGCGGCGCGCAGCCCGGCCTCGGAATAGAGCGCGTCGTTGCCCGGACGCGTCAGCCCGTCGGGGCCGTTATCGACATCGAGCAGGATCGCATCCCAGCCGCCTTCGGCGATCGGGCGGGCCACGTCGCGCAGGTCGAGCGTCACCCGCGGGTCGTCGAGGCAGGTGCCGAAGACGGGTGCCATCGGTCCGCGTGCCCAGTCAGCCAGGGCGGGCACGATCTCGGCCACGGTGACGCGGGCAGCCGGGCCGGTCCGGGCCAGCGTCTCGCGCAGGGTGAAGCCCATGCCGAGCCCGCCGATCAGCACCCGCGGGGCGGGCGCGCCGCAGGCGTCGACGGCGAGGCGGGCCAGCGCCTCCTCCGAGCCGCCGAGGCGGGAATTCATCAGCTCGTTGCCGCCCGCCAGCCGGATCGAGAACTCCGCCTCGCGCCGCATCAGGCGCAGCGTGTCGCCGCCGGGGGCATCGGCACGGGCGAGTTCGACCCACGGGCGCATGGCAACCTGCGATGTGAGGGAAATGGTGGAGCCTAGGGGAGTCGAACCCCTGACCTCTTGCATGCCATGCAAGCGCTCTACCAACTGAGCTAAGGCCCCGATCGGCCTGCCTGTTAGGACAGGGCCGCAGACGGCGCAAGCGGAAAAACCGCCCGCGCCGGGTGGTCGTCAGTCGTCGTCGTCGCCGTCGTCGTTCACGGCCAGCGTGTCGAGTGGGACGGTGTCGTCGTCATCGTCGTCGAGAACGGCGTCGTCATCTTCGACGGCGTCGTCGTCATCGTCATCCTCGACTTCGACATCCACATCGTCGTCGTCGAGCAGCAGATCCTCGTCGGCCTTCGCGGGCTTGGCGTCGGCGTCGTCCTTGTCGGCCACCAGGACGCGGGTCTTGGTGCCGGTTTCGACGTTCACGACCTCGCCCGTGTAAGGGCTGACGATGGGATCGCGGTTCAGGTCATAGAAGCGCTTGCCGGTCGTCGGGCAGACCCGCTTGACGCCCCATTCTTCCTTGGGCATGTCGCATCCTTCATATCATCCGAGACAGCGTTCCCGGCTGGGGAATCCGGGTGCGATGCCACAGCGGACAGGGGGTGGCAACCCCCGGCTCCGCGCCCGCGAACCGGAGGGGCGATGCGCGAAACCGACAGCCTGACCGTTCCGGGCGCCCCGCATATCGCGGTGCGGCTGCGCCGGTCGTCGCGCGCGCGGCGCATGGCGCTGCGGGTGGGGCGGTCGGACGGGCGGGTGACGCTGACCCTGCCGCCGCGCATGGACCTGGCCGAGGCGCGCGACTTCGTGGAGAGCCAGGCGGGCTGGATCGCCCGGCAGGTGGCCGCGGTGCCCGCGCCGCTGCGGGTGGCGGTGGGCGGATACCTGCCGCTGCGGGGGCGCGAGGTGCCGCTGGTGGCGGGATCGGGCCGGTCGGCGCGGCTGCGCGACGGGGCAATCGCGGTGCCCGACGACGCGCGCGCGGGGCCGCGGGTGAAGGTGCTGCTGGCGGCGCTGGCGCGCACGCATCTGGCCGAGGCGGTGGACCGCCATGCCGGGGCGCTGGGGCGGGTGCCGGGAAAGCTGACGCTGCGGGACACGCGGTCGCGCTGGGGGTCCTGCTCGTCGCGGGGAGACCTGATGTTCTCCTGGCGGCTGGTGATGGCGCCGCCCGAGGTGCTGGATTACGTCGCGGCGCACGAGGTCGCGCATCTGCGGCACATGGACCACTCGCCCCGGTTCTGGGCCCAAGTCGAGGCGCTGATGCCCGATTGGCGGCCCAAGCGCGACTGGCTGCGCGCCGAGGGGGCGCGGCTGCACGCGATCGATTTCTCCTGACGCTTGACGGGCGGGCCTGCGCGGGGAGAGTGGGGCCATGCTTCTCAACCCCCTTCCCGAAGGCGCCGGCGCCGCGCATGACCGGCTCTACCGTTCGCTGCGCGCCCGGATCATGCATGGCGAGCTGGCGCCCGGCGTCGCGCTGACGCTGCGCGGGATCGGGCGCGATTACGGGCTGTCGATGACGCCCGTGCGCGAGGCGCTGCGCCGGCTGGTGGCGGAGGGGGCGCTCGCGCTGTCGGCTTCGGGACGGATCGCGACGCCGGCGCTGTCGAACGACCGGATCGAGGAGCTTGCGGCGCTGCGCTCGCTGCTCGAGCCCGAGCTGGCCGTGCGCGCCCTGCCGCGGGCGCATCCGGCGCTGATCGACCGGATGGAGGCGATCAACACCGCCATCGCCGAGCAGATCGCCAAGCACGACGCCTCGGGCTACATCCGCACCAACCTGGAATTCCACCGCACGCTCTACCTGCGGGCGCAGGCTCCGGCGATGCTGGCGATGGCCGAGACGGTCTGGCTGCAGATGGGGCCGACGATGCGCGCGCTCTACGGGCGGCTGAACCGGACCGAGCTGCCGAAAAACCACCGCCTGATCGTCGCCGCTCTGCGCGCGGGGGACGAGCCGGGCCTGCGGCTCGCGGTGCGCGCCGATGTCACCCAGGGACTGCGGCTGCTGGCGGGCTGAGGGTCAGGCGGGAAGCAGCGCGCTGAGGCCGCGCAGCTGGTCGCGCTTGAGACCCAGGCCGCGGGCCAGCACCATCAGGAAGGCCCGGTCCGAGGGCGAGAGCGGCGCCTCGGCCAGGAGCACGGAGAGCGCGGCGTTGAAGACCACCATCTTCTCGCCCTGGGTCAGCCCCTTGCGCATCCAGCGGAAATTGATCGGGATGATGATGCGGTCGGCGCGCTGCGCCGCCTCGCGCAGGTGGTCTTCGGTGAAATCCATGTCGGTCAGCGACCGCGCGATCTCGAGCGCGCGTTTCAGGCGTTTCGGATGGATCCCGCGGCCCTTCCAGACGGCGTGACACATGGCGTCGACCGCGCGGAAGCGGGGGCCGTTGCTGAGCCCCAGCACGGTCCGGCGCATGTCGCGGCGGCGAAGCCGCAGCCGGCGCGCGACGGTCAGGATCAGCGCGATGATCGAGACGCAGCCAATCGACCACGGCAGGACCCGGACGGTTTCCAGCCAGGACTGGATCGGCCCCGGAAACAGGTGCAATTCCCCCCGATCCATCAGGTCGCCGGCGCGGGCGGGGCCTGCAAGCAGCGCGAAGAAGGCGGCGGCTTGGGCGAGGGGGCGGGGCGGTCGGATCACGGGGGCACTCGTTTCGCTACGGTTGGCGTCCTAGTGCCGGAGGAAAGGGGCGGGAGTTGGAGCGACTTGGTGCGCTTCGTGTCAAATTAGCGGTGTTTCGCCTACACGCCGCGGGGGAACGTGGCGCTTCCGTGGCAGTGTCGCGCAGCAACGCCGGGTTGCACCCCCGGACGGGCGATTGTTCGCGGATTTCGCGAGAGTCGGGCCGTGCCGCATTGTGGCGGGATCATGGCGGCCATCGGCGGATCCTGGCGCAGGACAGCGGCGCGCGCCTCGGCGGATCCTTGCGCGGCGCCCCGCCGGGCGGGCGCGCGCCGGGTCCCGGGCGGGGCCGATGCGCGCCCGGTCGGGGAATCGCTGAGCCTGCTGGATGGCGGCGCGGGCCCGCCCGCCGGTCTCAGGCGTGGATCGGGCCGTCGCCGCAGGCGAGCGCCGCTTCGCGCATCGCCTCCGAATAGGTCGGGTGGGCGTGGCAGGTCCGCGCCAGATCCTCGGCCGCGGCGCCGAATTCCATCGCGACGCAGACCTCGTGGATCAGATCGCCGGCCATCGGGCCGATCACGTGACAGCCCAGGATGCGGTCGGTCGCCTTGTCGGCGAGGATCTTCACGAAGCCGTCGGCGGCGAAATTGGCCTTGGCGCGGCCATTGCCCATGAACGAAAACTTGCCGACCTTGTAGGCGCGCGCCTCCGCCTTGAGTTGCTCCTCGGTCAGCCCGACCGAGGCCACCTCCGGGTGGGTATAGATCACGCCGGGGATGACCTCGTAATTCACGTGGCCCGCCTGGCCCGCCAGGATTTCGGCCAAGGCCATGCCCTCGTCCTCGGCCTTGTGGGCCAGCATCGGCCCCTCGATCACGTCGCCGATGGCGTAGAGGCCGTCGATATTGGTGCGGAAGTCGTCATCGACGGCGACCTGGCCTCGCTTGGTTAGCTTCACGCCCAGCTTGTCGAGGCCGAGCCCCTCGGTGAAGGGCTTGCGGCCGGTTGCCACCAGGACGACATCGGCCTTCATCTCGTGCTGGCTGTCATCCTTGCGCAGCGCGTAGGTGACATGCGCCTTGCCGCCCTTGACCTCGACCTTCGAGACGGCGGCGCCGAGGGCGAATTTCAGGCCCTGCTTGCCGAGGATGCGCTGGAAGGTCTTGGCGACCTCGGCGTCCTGGCCGGGGGTGATCGCGTCGAGATACTCGATCACGGTCACCTCGGTGCCGAGGCGGGAATAAACCGAGCCGAGCTCCAGCCCGATGACGCCGCCGCCGACGACCACCATGCTCTTGGGGATGCTCGCCAGCTCCAGCGCGCCGGTGGAGGTGACGACGACCTTCTCGTCCACCTCGATCTCGGCGCCGGGGACCGAGGCCGCTTCGGAGCCGGAGGCGATGATGATGTGCTTGGCGTCATGCGTGTCGTCGCCGACGCGGACCTTGCCGGCCTCGGGGATCGAACCCCAGCCCTTCAGCCAGTCGATCTTGTTCTTCTTGAAGAGGAACTCGATGCCCTTGGTGTTCTGCTCGATCGTGTCGGACTTGTAGGCCAGCATCTGCTTCCAATCGACCGAGGGCGCCTTTCCCTTGAGGCCCATCTTGGCGAAGTTGTGCTCGGCCTCGTGGAGCTGGTGGGAGGCGTGCAGGAGCGCCTTGGACGGGATGCAGCCCACGTTCAGGCAGGTGCCGCCCAGCGTCTCGCGCCCCTCGACCACGGCGGTCTTGAGGCCCAGCTGCGCGCAACGGATGGCGCAGACATAGCCGCCGGGGCCGGAGCCGATGATGATGACGTCGTATTGGGCCATGGGGTCGTCCTTCGTTGCGGGTCGCCGGGGCTCCGCCCCGGACCCCGAGGTATCTCGGGCCGGAGGAAGATTAGATCAGGGTGGAGATAACCATAAGGAGCGTGGCGAGGAACCCCACGAACCAGATCAGGCTGCGCCACGGGCGCAGGCCCAGCGCGTAGGCCGGCACATAGAGCACGCGCGCGGCGAGATAGGTCCAGGCCATGGCGGCGGTGAACGGCGTCGCCTGGCCCGAGAGGGTGACGAGCGCGACGGCGGCGGTGAAGAGGATGAGCCCCTCGAAATGGTTGCTCAGCGCGCGCTGCAGCCGACCGCCGAGCACCGAGAGCGGGCGCGAGGGGTCCCGGTCGCGCGCCGACATCGCGTAGCCGGGGCCCACGTCGAGATTGGCGCGGATGGAATAGGCCCCGAATTGCAGCGCTTGCAGCAGGAGGGCCAGGGCGAGGGCGGTGAGTTCCGGGGTCATGCGCCTACTTGCCGCGGCGGATGAGGACGAGCGTGACGCCGAAGGACAGGACGGCATAGCCCGCCCAGAGCCACCAGAGCACGGGGTCCGGCCCGCGATAGGCCACGAGCGCGACGACGAGCAGCGCGGCGATGCCGATGCGGAGGAGCCAGAAGGCGAGGGCGCGGGTGGTGGGGGTCATGGGGTGGTGCGATCTTGACTGCGCGCGGCCAACTCTTCCGTCTCGTCCAAGATCTTGTCAATTTCTCGAAGCGTATCAGCAGATGCACTTCTCATCCAGAACCCTGCGATCCCTCCGATTGCGCCTGGAAGTGCGTTAGGCCAGGCTAATCCCTCAAAGAGGGTCATATTTTTTTCCTGTTCGGCAGGGGTGCCAGGGTCAATCACGTTAGCGACCGAAATCAGGATCAATACGACGAGAAAGAATAAGGTCAATCCAAATACCGCACCCACGACATCAGCCAGAGCGTTTGCGGAACGATAGAGATCAGAAAGATGCTCATTCTTCAAGCGACCCAGCCGATAGGCTCGTTGGGCGACGGACCTCTCGTTGAAGACATCAATCGCCAGAAGTCTGCGTCCTATTGGAACGATTAAAGAACCCAGAAAGACTGCCAGAAAAGCAAAACCAAGAAGCGCAACGATATTTTCCCCAGTGGCCCAGTTCTCGGAGGAAAAATCTTCGCCGAAAGGCAGAAATGACGCTACGTCAGTGAAGTGCAAGAGATAAAGACCGAGCCCGCCGACCGTCAGACGATTCAGCGAACTGGTCCAGGTTCCTGCAAGTGAAAATGGCGTTGCTGTCATCTACAAATCCATCAGCAGCCGCCGCGGGTCCTCCAGGGCTTCCTTCACGCGCACCAGGAACGTCACCGCGCCTTTGCCGTCCACGATCCGGTGGTCGTAGCTCAGCGCGAGATACATCATCGGGCGGGCGACGATCTCGCCGCCGACGACCATCGGGCGCTCCTGGATCTTGTGCATGCCGAGGATGCCCGATTGCGGCGGGTTAAGGATGGGCGAGCTCATCAGCGAGCCGTAGACGCCGCCATTCGAGATCGTGAAGGTGCCGCCCTGCATGTCGGCCATCGTCAGTTTGCCGTCGCGCGCGGCGCGCCCCTTTTTGGCGATGGCCTTCTCGATGGCCGCGAACGACATCGAGTCGGCGTCGCGGATCACCGGCACGACGAGGCCCGTGGGCGTGCCGGTGGCGATGCCCATGTGGACGTAGTTCTTGTAGACGATCTCGGTGCCGTCGATCTCGGCGTTGACCTCGGGCACCTCCTTCAGGGCGTGGCAGCAGGCCTTGGTGAAGAAGGACATGAAGCCCAGGCGGACGCCGTGCTTCTTCTCGAAGAGGTCCTTGTATTCGGAGCGCAGGTCCATGACCGCGCCCATGTCCACCTCGTTATAGGTGGTCAGCATCGCGGCGGTGTTCTGGGCGTCCTTCAGGCGGCGGGCGATGGTCTGGCGCAGGCGGGTCATCTTGACCCGCTCCTCGCGCCCGGCATCGTCGGCGGGGGTCGGCGCGCGCGGGGCCTGCGCCGGGGCAGGCGCCTCGGCGGCGGGGGCCCGGGCCGCGCTGGCGGCCTTCATCACGTCTTCCTTCATCACCCGGCCATCGCGGCCGGAGCCCTGCACCGCGGCGGGGTCGAGCCCCTTCTCGGCCATCAGCTTCTTGGCCGAGGGCGCGTCCTCGACATCGGCGCCGCGCTTGGTGGCGGGGGCGGAGGCGGCCTCGGCTTTCGGCGCCTCGGCCTCGGCCTGGGGCGCGGGGGCGGCGCCCTCGCCCGCGGCGATCACGGCGAGCTTGCCGCCCGCGGCGACGGTCTCGCCCTCTTGCGCGAGGATTTCGGAGAGCGTGCCGGCGGCGGGGGCGGGCACCTCGACGGAGACTTTGTCGGTCTCCAGCTCGCAGAGCATCTCGTCGGCCGCGACGGCGTCGCCGGGCTGCTTGAACCAGGTGGCGACGGTGGCCTCGGTCACGGATTCGCCCAGCGCGGGGACCATCACGTCGATGCTGTCGCCGCCGGAGGCGGGGGCGGCGGCCGGCGCCGCGGCGGCGGGTTCGGATTTCCCCTCGGCGGCCTTGCCGTCGGGCTTGGCCTCGGATTTGCCATCGGGCTTGGGCGCCGCGCCCGCGCCCTCGGAGATGGTTGCGAGCAGCGCGTCGACGCCCACCGTCTCGCCCTCGCCGGCGACGATCTCGCCCAGCGTGCCGGCGGCGGGGGCGGGCACCTCGACGGTGACCTTGTCGGTCTCCAGCTCGCAGAGCATCTCGTCGGCCGCGACCGCGTCGCCCGGCTGCTTGAACCAGGTGGCGACCGTCGCCTCGGTCACGGATTCGCCCAGCGTGGGCACCTTCACTTCGATGGACATCAATTCACTCCGTGGTCAGCGCTTCGTCGACGAGCGCGGTCTGTTGGGCCTTGTGCTGGGACGCGAGCCCGGTGGCGGGCGAGGCGCTGGCGGCGCGGCCCACGTAGCGGGGACGGGTATGCGTGGCGCCGATCCGGGTCAGGACCCATTCGATATTGGGCTCGACGAAGGACCAGCCGCCCTGGTTCTTGGGCTCTTCCTGGCACCAGACGAACTCGGCCTGCTTGAAGCGGCCCAGCTCGTTGACCATCGAAAGCGCGGGGAAGGGATAGAACTGCTCCAGGCGCAGCAGGTAGACATCGTCGATGCCGCGGGCGTCGCGCTCCTCCAGCAGGTCGTAATAGACCTTGCCGGAGCAGATCACGACGCGGCGGATCTTGTCGTCGGCCGCCAGCTTGGTCTCGGAATTCCCGTATTGCGCGTCGTCCCACAGCACGCGGTGGAAGCTGGAGCCGGTCGTGAACTCCTCCTTCCGGCTGATCGCCATCTTGTGGCGCAGCAGCGATTTCGGCGTCATCAGGATGAGCGGCTTGCGGAAATCGCGATGAAGCTGGCGACGCAGGATGTGGAAGTAGTTCGCCGGCGTCGTGCAATTGGCGACGATCCAGTTATCCGATCCGCACATGGTCAGGAAGCGTTCGAGCCGGGCCGAGGAATGCTCCGGGCCCTGGCCCTCGTAGCCATGCGGCAGCAGGCAGACGAGGCCCGACATGCGCAGCCATTTCGACTCGCCCGAGGAGATGAACTGGTCGAACATGATCTGCGCGCCGTTGGCGAAATCGCCGAACTGCGCCTCCCAGAGCACGAGCGCGTTGGGCTCGGCCAGCGAGTAGCCGTATTCGAAGCCCAGCACCGCGTATTCCGAGAGCGCGGAGTCGATCACCTCGTAATGGGCCTGCCCCTCGCGGACGTGGTTGAGCGGGTAGTAGCGCTCCTCGTTCTCCTGGTTGATCAAGGCCGAATGGCGCTGGGAGAAGGTGCCGCGGGTCGAATCCTGCCCCGCCAGCCGGACCGGGTAGCCCTCGGTCAGCAGCGAGCCGAAGGCCAGCGCCTCCGCGGTGGCCCAGTCGAAGCCCCGGCCGGTCTCGAACATCTGCCCTTTCGCGTCGAGCAGGCGGCCCACGGTCTTGTGGATCGGGAAGCCCTCGGGCGCCTGGGTCAGCGCGCGGCCGACCGCGTCGAAGGTCTCGCCGGCGATGGCGGTTTCGCCGCGGACGTAGTCGTCCTCCTTGCGGCGATCGAGATGCGACCAGCGCCCGTCCAGCCAGTCGGCCTTGTTGGGCTTGAAGTCCTTCCCGGCCTCGAACTCCTGGGCCATCCGCTCCTGGAAGGCGGATTTCATGTCCTCGATCTCGCCCTCGGGGATCAGCCCGTCCCGCACGAGCCGTTCGGTGTAGAGCGAGAGCGTCGTCTTGTGACCCTTGATGCGCTTGTACATCATCGGGTTGGTGAACATGGGCTCGTCGCCCTCGTTATGGCCGAAGCGGCGGTAGCAGAACATGTCGATCACGACGTCCTTGCCGAACTTCTGACGATACTCGATGGCGACCTTTGCGGCGTGCACCACCGCTTCCGGATCGTCGCCGTTGACGTGGAAGATTGGCGCCTCGACCACCAGCGCGTTGTCGGTCGGGTAGGGGCTGGAGCGGCTGAAATGCGGGGCCGTGGTGAAGCCGATCTGGTTGTTCACGACGATATGGATCGTGCCGCCGGTGCGGTGGCCGCGCACGTTCGACAGCGCGAAGCATTCCGCGACGACGCCCTGTCCCGCGAAGGCCGCGTCGCCATGCAACAGGATGCCGGTGACCTTCTTGCGGTCGTGGTCGTTCTTCTGGTCCTGCTTGGCGCGGACCTTGCCCGAGACGACGGGGTTCACGGCTTCCAGGTGCGAGGGGTTGGCGGTCAGCGAGAGGTGGACGGTGTTGCCGTCGAACTCGCGGTCGCTGGAGGCGCCGAGGTGGTATTTCACGTCGCCCGAGCCGTCCACATCCTCGGGCTTGAAGCTGCCGCCCTGGAACTCGTTGAAGATCGCGCGGTAGGGCTTTTCCATCACATTGGCGAGCACGCTGAGGCGGCCCCGGTGGGGCATGCCGATCACGATCTCCTCGAGACCCAGCTGGCCGCCGCGCTTGATGATCTGCTCCATCGCCGGGATCAGCGCCTCGCCGCCGTCGAGGCCGAAGCGCTTGGTGCCCATGTACTTGACGTGCAGGTATTTCTCAAAGCCCTCGGCTTCGACCAGCTTGTTGAGGATCGCGCGGCGGCCCTTCTTGGTGAACTCGATCTCCTTGCCGAGACCCTCGATCCGCTCCTTGAGCCAGGCGGATTGCTCGGGGTCGGAGATGTGCATGAATTGCAGCGCGAAGGTGCCGCAATAGGTGCGCTTCAGGATCGAGACGATCTGGTTGAGCGTCGCGACCTCCAGCCCCAGCACGTTGTCGATGAAGATCGGCCGCTCCATGTCGGCTTCGGTGAAGCCGTAGGATTTCGGGTCGAGCTCGGGATGCGGGGTCTCGGCGCGCATGCCCAGCGGATCCAGATCGGCCGCCAGATGGCCCCGGATCCGGTAGGCGCGGATCAGCATCAGCGCGCGGATCGAGTCGAGCACCGCGCGGCGCACCTGTTCGTCGGAGACCTTGGTGCCGGTCGCCTCGGCCTTGGCGCGGATCTTGTCGCCGGCGGCCTTGGCCTCCTTCGCGTCGACGGGCGGGGCCGGCCATTCGCCGGTCAGCGCGGCGGTCAGCTCGTCGGCGGGCTGGGGCGGCCAGTCGCGGCGCGCCCAGCTCGGGCCCTGCGCCTCGGCCTGCGCATTCGCGGCGTCGTCGGCGAGCGCCTCGAAGAACTGCTTCCAGGTCTCGTCCACCGCCGCGGGATCGGCGGCGTAGCGGGCGTACATCTGCTCGAGATACTCGGCATTGTGGCCCTGCATGAAGCTGGTCGAACGGAAGACGTCGTTGGGGGACTGGTCGGTCATTTGAGCACCTCCGAGGGGTGTGGTCTGGCCAAGGTTGCGCAGCGTGCGGGGGCGGGTCCCTTGCCCATCGGGCGAGTCTGCGCGGAAATGCGGTCGAGCGCTGGATCGCGCAGGGTGGCGGGCAGGTGAGGCCGGGTCACGATCCGTCCTCCGGGTCGTAGGTGAGGCGGGTCTCGACGATCTCGGCCACGGTCACGGGTGCGTCGATCACGCCCGACAGCTTCTCGGGGTTCAGGCGGGTGGTCACGATCTCGATCCCCTCGCCGCGGCGCGGGATCTCGGCCAGGAAGGTCACCGGCGCCCGGGCCCCGCCGTCCAGCGCGACGCGGCAGCGCAGCTCGACGCCGCCGGCCACGTCGCGCACGGTTACCATCATGGCGCCGTCGGAGCGGGTCAGGAGCCGGATCGCGGAGCCGGGAACGTCGCGGCGGCGGGTCAGCCCCTCGACGGTGCGGCGCTGCAATTCGTAGAGCTGCGCGATGGTCTGCCCGCCGCTGTCGGACAGCACGTAAGCGGCGACGAAGGGCCAGGCCAGCCGGTCGGCCGCCTCGGGCGGCAAGTCGCCCTGCGGCAGCGCCGTCCAGCCCTCGGCCTCCAGCGCCGCGACCAGCGCGCCGATGTCGTCGGCGGGCGACAGGCAGGCCTCGGGCGCGTCGGCGCGGGCGGGCAGGGCCAGGGCCCCCGCCAGCGCGGTCGCTGCGATCATGCCTGCAAGACGCGTCATCCCTTGTCGATCGCCTCCTTCACGGCCTCGCCCAGCGTCGCGGGGCTGTCGGCCACCACGATGCCCGCTTCGCGCATCGCCTCGATCTTCGATTCCGCGTCGCCCTTGCCGCCCGCGACGATGGCACCGGCATGGCCCATGCGGCGGCCCGGGGGCGCGGTGCGGCCGGCGATGAAGCCGGCGGTCGGCTTCCAGCGGCCCTTCTTGCGTTCATCGGCCAGGAACTGGGCGGCCTCCTCCTCGGCGGTGCCTCCGATCTCGCCGATCATGATGATCGACTGCGTCTCGTCATCGGCCAGGAACATCTCGAGCACGTCGATATGCTCGGTCCCCTTGATCGGGTCGCCGCCGATGCCAACGGCGGTGGACTGGCCCAGGCCCATGTCGGTCGTCTGCTTGACGGCCTCGTAGGTCAGCGTCCCCGAGCGCGACACCACGCCGACCGAGCCGCGCTTGTGGATGTGGCCCGGCATGATGCCGATCTTGCAGGCGTCGGGCGTGATGACGCCCGGGCAGTTCGGGCCGACCAGTCGGGTGGCCGAGCCGTCGAGCGCGCGCTTGACCTTCATCATGTCGAGCACCGGGATGCCCTCGGTGATGCAGACCACCAGCGGGATCTCGGCGTCGATCGCCTCGAGGATCGAGTCGGCGGCGAAGGGCGGCGGGACGTAGATGACGCTCGCGTTCGCGCCGGTCTTGGCGACCGCCTCGTGGCAGCTGTCGAAGACGGGCAGGTCCAGATGCGTCTGACCGCCCTTGCCGGGCGTGACCCCGCCGACCATCCGCGTGCCGTAGGCGATGGCCTGTTCCGAGTGGAACGTGCCCTGAGAGCCGGTGAAGCCCTGGCAGATGACCTTGGTGTCTTTGTCGATGAGGATGGCCATTGTGCCTCCGGCTGTGGTGTCAGTTGTGAACGATCAGGATCACCGGGTGGTCGAAGCCGGTGGCCTCGCCCGTCTCGGGATCGGTGAATGTGGTGCGCGCGAGCGGCAGGGTGACGGTCAGTCCCTCGAAGAAGAACCCGGCGCCGCCGGCGGCATTGACGCCCGCGCCCAGCGGCGCGCGCAGCGTGTCCGAGCCGTCGACTAGCCGCGGCGCGAGGATCTCGCCCGCAAGCCGGTTGGCCTGCACCTGGCCCACGGCGGGCGAGCCGACCGAGCAGCCGATGCCGGCGGGCACCTCGATCCGGCTGCCGTCCTCGATGGTGACGCCCTGCGCGGGCACGGGGCCGATGCGCATGAAGGTCAGCGTGCCGGGATTGACGTAGATCGTCGCGGCGCCGTCGCGCTCGACCACCGGGAAGGACAGCGCGCGGGCGGCGCGGTCCTGTGCCTGGCGGGTCTGGTTGTTCAGGCAGACGGCCTCGGCCACGAAGCCCATGCGCTGGCCCGCGATCTCGGACGCGCCCTGGCTGAAGCCGGTCTGCGTGGGCATGCAGCCGGCGAGGCCGAGCAGCGCGGCGAGGAGGGCGGCGGCGCGGATCATTGCAGCGCCTCGCGGCTGGCATCGGGGGTCAGGCGCTCGACATTCAGGAAAGTCTCGGTCCCGTTCGGGCCGGGCCGGGTGCCGGTATGCACGACCGCCAGCCGCCGCGGGTTCAGCGCGCGGGCGGCGAGCAGCGTGGTGCCGGGCAGGGCCGCATCGGCATGGGTGGGCGGCAGCCGGGCGTCCGCATCGATGCCCTCGGCGGACAGGCCGGCGGCGGCGGCTTGCGCCGCATCCCCGCCCCGGTCGCCGTCGAAGGCCAGCTCGCAGCGCCGGTCGGTGCCGGGGGTCACCTGCGTCGTCGCGGGCGTGGGCGCGGCGGCGAAGCCCGGGTTCAGGTCGTAGAAATCCACCCGCGCGCCGGAGGGGGCGAGCAGCGCCTCGGCCCGTTCCGCGGTCATGCGCGGGCTGAAGCAATGACTGGCGAAGGCCGCCAGCGCGGCGTCGTTGGCTTGGGCGGCCAGGGGCAGGGCGCAGGCCAGGAGCGCGAGGGCGGCCCGTGGACCGCGGCTCGTCCTGGGCTCCGCCCGTTCGCGGCTCGATCGGTCGACCGGACCGATCGCCGGACATATGTCCGGACCGCGGCCCTCCCGGCGACCGGCTTGCGCCGGCCGCGTTCGCAGCTTCGCTCGCTCCACCGGAGCGACCGATCCCGAATGGTATTCGGGACCGCCGCTCACCCCTTCACGGCCTTCACGATCTTCTGGGCGCCGTCCTTCAGGTCGTCGGCGGCGATGACGTCGAGGCCGGAATTGTTGATGATGTCCTTGCCCGCTTCGACATTCGTGCCCTCCAGCCGGACGACCAGCGGGACCTTGAGGCCCACTTCCTTGACCGCGGCGACCACGCCCTCGGCGATGACGTCGCAGCGCATGATGCCGCCGAAGATGTTGACGAGGATGCCCTTCACCTGCGGGTCCGAGGTGATGATCTTGAAGGCCTCGGTCACCTTCTCCTTCGTCGCGCCGCCGCCGACATCGAGGAAGTTTGCGGGCTCCGCGCCGTAGAGCTTGATGATGTCCATCGTCGCCATGGCGAGGCCCGCGCCATTGACCATGCAGCCGATCTCGCCGTCGAGCGCGATGTAGTTGAGGTCGTATTTGGAGGCCGCGAGCTCCTTCGGGTCCTCCTCGGTCTCGTCGCGCAGCTCGGCGATGTCCTTGTGGCGATAGATGGCGTTGCCGTCGAAGCCGACCTTGGCGTCCAGCACCTTCAGGTCGCCCGTATCGGTGACGATCAGCGGGTTGATTTCGAGCATCTCCATGTCCTTCTCGGTGAAGGCCCGGTAGAGGATGCCCATCAGGTTGACGCATTGCTTGACCTGCGCGCCTTCCAGCCCCAGCGCAAAGGCCACGCGGCGGCCGTGGAAGGGCTGGTAGCCGGTGGCCGGGTCGACCGCGAAGCTGATGATCTTCTCGGGGGTGGAGGCGGCGACCTCCTCGATATCCATCCCGCCCTCGGTCGAGCAGACGAAGCCCACGCGGCTGGTCTGGCGATCGACCAGCAGCGCGAGATAGAGCTCGCGCGCGATGTCCGAGCCGTCCTCGATATAGATCCGGTTGACCTGCTTTCCCGCGGGGCCGGTCTGATGCGTGACCAGCGTGTTGCCCAGCATGGCGCGCGCTTCTTCGGCGGCCTCCTCGACCGATTTGGCCAGCCGGACGCCGCCCTTCGCGCCGGCCTCGGCCTCCTTGAAGCTGCCCTTGCCGCGCCCGCCGGCATGGATCTGCGCCTTCACCACCCAGAGCGGCCCGTCGAGCTGGCCCGCGGCGTTCTTCGCATCCGCCGCCTTGGTCACCGCGACGCCTTCGGAGACGGGCGCGCCGTAATCGCGCAGCAGCGCCTTGGCCTGATACTCGTGGATGTTCATGGGTCGCGTCCCCCTCGGGCTTTCCTATGGCTCCGGGGCGGAATCGCACGAGCGGCGCGGCCATGGAACCGGAAAGCGCAGAGTTTGCGCGAACGGGGCGGGAAATCCACGCTATGTGATCACAGCAAAGCGAGTGTGATCACGAAGTACCACGCGACCGGCGCGCGGGCGATTCGTCCAACGAAAAAGGCCCCGCCGATGGCGAGGCCCGAGACGTCCACGATGGGCGGGCCGTCAGGTGAGGCTCGAGTCGATGCCCTTGCAGGCCTCGACCAGCCCGCGCACAGCGTCGACCGACTTGTCGAACATGGCCTGCTCGTCGCGGTTGAGCTTGATGTCCACGACCTTCTCGATGCCGCCGGCGCCGATGATCGTGGGCACGCCCACATACATGCCGTTGAGGCCCAGCGCGCCGTCGACCCAGGCGGCGGCGGGCAGCAGCCGCTTCTGGTCCTTGAGATATGCGGTGGCCATCTCGATGGCCGAGGCGGCGGGGGCGTAGAAGGCCGAGCCGGTCTTCAGCAGGCCCACGATCTCGGCGCCGCCGTCGCGGGTGCGCTGGACGATCGCGTCGAGCTTCTCCTGGCTGGTCCAGCCCATCTCGACCAGGTCGGGCAGGGGGATGCCGCCGACGGTGGAGTAGCGCGCCAGCGGCACCATCGTGTCACCATGGCCGCCCAGCACGAAGGCGGTGACGTCGCGCATTGAGACCCCGAATTCCTCGGAGAGGAAGTGGCGGAAGCGCGCGCTGTCGAGGACGCCGGCCATGCCGACGACCTTTTCGTGCGGCAGGCCCGAGAATTCGCGCAGCGCCCAGACCATCGCATCGAGCGGGTTGGTGATGCAGATGACGAAGGCGTCGGGGGCGTTGTCGCGGATGCCCTCGCCCACGGCCTTCATGACCTTGAGGTTGATGCCCAGCAGGTCGTCGCGGGACATGCCCGGCTTGCGCGGGACGCCGGCGGTGACGATGCAGACATCGGCCCCGGCGATGTCGGCGTAGTCGTTGGTGCCCTTTAGCTTGGCATCGATGCCCTCGACCGGTCCAGACTCGGCGATATCGAGCGCCTTGCCCTGCGGCACACCCTCGGTGATGTCGAAGAGGACGACGTCCCCCAGTTCCTTGACGGCGGCGAGATGCGCCAGCGTGCCGCCGATCTGTCCGGCGCCGATGAGGGCGATCTTGGGTCGGGCCATGTCTCTCTCCGATTGCGAGCTCTGTCCGAGGGCTCAGCTATCGGATGCGGCGGGGCGGGCGCAAGAGCGAGGCGCGGCGCGGCGGGGCGGGCGCCGAAGGGCGCCCGCGGGGGGGTCTTGCGGCCGGCCGCCTCAGGTCTCGGCGTCGGCGAGATGGGCGAGATCGTCCATCCGGTCCTCCCAGGCCTGGCCGGAGGCGACGAGGCAGGTGCGCCCGTCGGGCAGCGTGACGGTGATGGTCCAGGTCCCGGTCTCGGGCGAGGCGAAGATCTCGACGATGCGGCCGCGCTGGCCCAGCCCGATGCCGCGCCGCGTCTCGCCATATTGCGCCGAGAGCCGCTCCAGCAGCACGGCGCGCGGCGCGCAGGCCTGGCCCGCGGCCTGCGCCGGAAGGGCCAGCAGCACGAGCGCCAGCGCGGTCAGCATGGCGAGGAAGGCGTTGTGGGTCTGTCGTCTGGACATGGGCAGGATTCCTTTCCGGCTGCGACCCCCGGCCGACCGCGGACGAGCGACGGAAGGTCGATCTCGTCCCGAGGGCGGCCCGGGGGATCCGGGTCGGCGTCGATGGCGGGCAGAATGCGGCGCGGATGCTGAAAAACCGTTAACGACGGAGAGCGGCGCACGCCGCAGCGCGGAAGGCACAGCCGACATTTTGCTGCGTCTGCGAAGGATATTCTTGCCAATCCTTGCGTCGCATGGTCCACAGCGGCCCCAGAAGGAGATGCCGATGACCCCGACCGCCCGCCCGTTCCGCTCGGTTCTTTATATTCCCGCCTCCAAGCCGCGGGCGCTCGACAAGGCACGGGCGCTGCCGGTGGATGCGATCATCTTCGACCTGGAGGACGCCGTCGCGCCCGAGGAGAAGACCGTGTCGCGCGACGTGCTGGCCGAGGCGCTGGCCGCGGGCGGCTATGGGCCGCGCTTCCGGATCGTGCGGGTGAACGGGGCGGACACGGAGTGGGGCGCGGGCGACCTGGAGGCCGCGGCGGCGATGGCGCCGGACGCGGTTCTGCTGCCCAAGGTGGACGGGCCCGAAACCGTCGCCGCGGCCGCCGCGCGGCTGCCGGGGGGCGTCGCGATCTGGGCCATGATGGAGACGCCGGCGGGCATCCTGAACGCCGCCGCGATCGCGCGCGCGCCGCGCATGGGCGGCTTCGTGATGGGCACCAACGACCTGGCCAAGGAGCTGGGCAGCCGCGACCGCGCCGATCGGCTGCCGCTGATGAGCGCCCTGCAGACCTGCCTTCTGGCCGCGCGGGCGGCGGGCATCCCCTGCATCGACGGGGTCTACAACGCCTTCAAGGATGACGAGGGCCTGCGCGGGCAATGCGCGCAGGGGCGCGACCTCGGCATGGACGGCAAGACGCTGATCCATCCCGCGCAGGTCGGGATCGCCAACGACGTGTTCGCGCCGTCCGAGGCTGAGGCCGATCTCGCCCGCCGCCAGATCGAGGCCTGGGAGGCCGCGAAGGCGCAGGGACAGGGCGTCGCGGTGCTGGACGGCCGGATCGTCGAGAACCTGCATGTGGACACCGCCCGCCGGACGCTGGCAAAGCTGGACGCGATCGCCGCGTTGGAGGGCTGAGACATGGCATTGCTGATCGCGGGCGTCCTGCTGTGGAGCGGCGCGCATCTGTTCAAGCGGCTGGCGCCCGACACGCGGGCCCGGATGGGCGACCCGGTCCGGGGCGCGGTCGCGGTCGCGGTTCTGGCCTCGGTCGTGATGATGATCTTCGGCTATCGCGGGGCCGAGACCTCCTTCCTGTGGCTGGCGCCGGCCTGGACCGTCCATCTCAACAACCTGGTGATGGTCGTGGCCTTCTACCTCTTCGCGGTCAGCGGGCCGAAGGGCGCGAAGGTCTGGCTGGGCACCAAGCTGCGCCACCCCCAGCTGACGGCGATCATCCTGTGGGCGGTGGCGCATCTTCTGGTGAACGGCGACGGGAAGTCGGTCGTGCTGTTCGGCGGGCTGCTGATCTGGGCGGTGATCGAGATCGTGCTGATCAACCGGCAGGCGGGCGCCTGGACCCCGCCGCCGCGCGCGCCCGCAAAGAAAGAGGTCACGACCGTCGTCATCACGCTGGTGGTGCTGGTGGTGGTGATGCTGATCCACAATTGGCTGGGCGTGCGGCCCTGGGGGTGACGGGATGACGGCGCTCTACCGGCTGCTGACGGGCGAAGACAGCTCGGCCTTCTGCCACAAGGTGACCGATGCGCTCGCGAAGGGCTGGGTGCTCCACGGCTCGCCTGCCTTTGCCTGGGACGCGGGGGCCGGCGTGATGCGCTGCGCGCAGGCCGTGACCAAGGAAACCGAGGCCGATTACGATCCCGACCGAAGACTGGGCGAGCAATGAACAAGACGAATCCGGGCCGTTTCTTCGAGGATTACCGGCCGGGCGAGGTGATCCGCCACGCCGTCCCGCGCACCGTGGCCGAGGGGGAGCGCGCGCTCTACCACGCGCTCTACCCGCAGCGGTTTGCGCTGAGCTCCTCGGATGCCTTCGCGCTGGATTGCGGGCTCGACGGTGCGCCGCTCGACGACCTTCTGGTCTTTCACACGGTGTTCGGAAAGACCGTGCCCGACATCTCGCTGAACGCCGTGGCGAACCTGGGCTATGCCGAGGGGCGCTTCCTGAAGCCGGTCTTCGCGGGCGATACGCTGCACGCCGAATCCGAGGTGATCGGCGTGAAGGAAAATTCGAACCGGCGCACCGGCGTGGTCTGGGTGCGGACCACCGGCTTCGACCAGTCCGGCGCGGCGGTGCTGACCTATGTGCGCTGGGTGATGGTGCGCAAGCGCGACCCCGACACGCCTAGCCCCGAGCCGGTGCTGCCCGAGCTAGCGGATCATGTCGCCGCCGCGGATCTCGCCGTGCCCGAGGGGCTGCATTTCGACGGCTACGATTTCGATCTCGCGGGCGAGCCGCATCGCGCGGGTGATTACGAGATCGGCGAGCGGATCGACCATGTCGACGCCACCACGATCGAGGAGGCCGAGCATATGATGGCCACCCGGTTGTGGCAGAACACGGCCAAGGTGCATTTCGACGCCACCCACCGCGAGGACGGGCGGCGGCTGATCTATGGCGGCCATGTCATCAGCCTGGCGCGGGCGCTGAGCTTCAACGGGCTGGCCAACGCCCAGATCGTCGCGGGCATCAACGCGGGCGCTCATGCCAATCCCTGTTTCGCGGGCGACACGGTGCGGGCCTGGTCGGAGGTGCTGGACCGCGCCGAGGTCGGGCCGGGGGTCGGCGCGCTGCGCCTGCGGCTGGTGGCGACGCGCGGCGCGCCCTTCGTGCTGCGCGGCGCGGACGGCAAATACGACCCGGACGTGCTGCTGGATCTCGACTACTGGGCGCTCATGCCGCTGTGACGGGGCATCGCGCGCCGCGTGACGGCGTGCTAGATAAGAACTCTACACCGGGAGAGCCGCCATCGTTCTGCGCCTCGTCATTCTTCTCTGCCTGCTGGCCGCGCCGCTGCGCGCGGAGCCGGTCCTGTCGAACCTGCGCATGACGCTCTACCACGAGCTGGGCCATGCGGTGATCGACCAGCTCGAGCTACCCGTCTACGGCGTCGAGGAGACCGCGGCGGATGTCTTCGCGCTGGTGCTGGCCGAACGGCTGCATCCCGAGGACGAACTGACGGAAATCATGGGCGACATGATCGCGCTGATGCGCGTCGAGGCGGCGACCGAGCTGTTCGACCATTGGGCGCAATACATGCCCGCGGGCCAGCGGCTGGCCCGGGCGATCTGCCTGTTCTACGGGGCGGCGCCGGGGCTGCGCGGCGACCAGGCGCGGGCCTGGGGCATGCCGCCTGCCAAGGCGGAGCGCTGCCGCTCGGACGGCCGCGACATGCGCGCGGCCTGGGGCCCGGTGCTGGACGGGCTGCGGCCGCCTTCGGGGCGGCTGGCCGACAGCCTGCGGTTCGATGCGGGCGAGAAACGGTTGGGCCGGCTGCGATCGGACATGAAGCGCGTGAACCGGGCGCTGGACCTGCCGCGCCCCGTCCCGGTCGTCGTCGAGCCCTGCGGCGAACCCAATGCCTTCTATTTCGGCGATTCCGAGCGGATCGTGTTCTGCACCGAGTATCTGGACGAGCTGGCGGGCGTGCCGCTGCACTGACGGCTTGCCGTCAAAGGCCACTCGGCCCGCGGGGTCACTGGGACACGGTCGGGCCCGTCATTTCGCCATCCCGTTCTCGCCGAACGGATCGTGGCCCCAGTTCTTCATGGAATACTCCCAGTCGCTGCCCTCCGGGTCGTCGGGCACCTGCGCGCCGTGGCGTTTGATGTAGCCCACGACCTTCGCCATGTGGTCCCAGTCGTCCTCCGACAGCTCGTCCTTGTTGGTGCGCTTGATCTCGATGATGCGCTTGGCGGATTTGCGGCCCTTCGACTCGCCGTCGCCGCTGTCGCGTCCGACCGACTTGGACTCCTTGGTCTCCAGCCAGTCCTCGATCTCTTTCGGCGCCATGTTCACGAGGTCGCGCCACTCGTCCCAGACCTCTTCCTGCGATTTGCTCATCGGGATCTCCTGCGTTGCCGGGGCCAACGTCGCGCGGGAAGCGCGGTTCCGGCGGGCGGGACGTGATCACGGCGACGGGCGTCGTGATCACACGCAGCCGCGCGCGGTGCCTTTTCGGCCGCTGCGACCGTCCGACCCCGTGACACGGCCCGCAAAACCGCTAGAAAAGCGCCAAGACGACCGACAGCCCAACCGAAAGGAGCGTCGCATGGCCGACGTGAACCGCGGAAACCGTCCGCTCAGTCCGCATCTGCAGATCTACCGCCCGCAGCTGACCTCGATGACGTCGATCCTGACGCGCATCACCGGCAACGCGCTGCTGGTCGCGTCGATCCTGATCGTGTGGTGGTTCCTCGCCGCCGCCGCGGGCCCGGACGCCTTCGCCACCGCGGATGCGGTGATCCGGTCCTGGTTTGGCAAGCTGGTGATGCTCGGCTCGATCTGGGCGCTCTGGTACCACACGCTGGCGGGCATCCGGCATCTGATCTGGGATACCGGCCACGGGCTCGAGATCGAGACCGCCGAGAAGCTGGGCTGGGCCTGCATCGGCGGCTCGGTCGTGCTGACCCTTCTCACCATCGCCGTGCTGTAAGGGGACCGCGCCATGAAATCCGCCGCACAGACTTTCCTGACCGACCGCAAGCGCGTGGCCTATTACGGCTCGGCCAAGACCGGCACCGCGCAGCATTGGCAGGTGACCATCAGCTCGGTCGCGCTGGTCGTCCTGATCCCGCTCTTCATCTTCACCTTCGGCGCCGTCCTCGGGGCCCCCTGGGAGGAGGTCGTAGCCTATTACTCGCGACCCTTCCCGGCGCTCGTGGCCGTGCTGACCTTTGTCGTCAGCGGCTTCCACCTCGCCCGCGGGACGCAGGTCCTGATCGAGGACTATTCGCGCGGGATGACCCGCAAGGCGCTGATCATCGCGACCACCTGTCTCAGCTACGGCTTGGCGCTGGCCGGCGTTTACGCCTTGGCCCGCCTGGCCCTGTAATACCCGGAGAACCGACATGGCTGCCTACGAATACGAGACCCACGAATACGACGTCGTCGTGGTCGGTGCCGGCGGCGCGGGGCTTCGCGCGACGCTGGGCATGGCCGAGCAGGGGCTGCGGACGGCCTGCGTGACGAAGGTCTTCCCGACCCGGTCGCACACCGTGGCCGCGCAGGGCGGCATCGCCGCGAGCCTGGGCAACATGGGCCCCGACAGCTGGCAATGGCACATGTACGACACGGTGAAGGGGTCGGACTGGCTGGGCGACACGGACGCGATGGAATACCTCGCCCGCGAGGCGCCCAAGGCGGTCTACGAGCTGGAGCATTACGGCGTGCCCTTCTCGCGCACCGAGGAAGGCAAGATCTACCAGCGGCCCTTCGGCGGCCACACGACCGAATACGGCGAGGGCCCGCCGGTGCAGCGCACCTGCGCCGCCGCCGACCGGACCGGCCACGCGATCCTGCACACGCTCTACGGCCAGAGCCTCAAGCAGCAGGCGCAGTTCTTCATCGAGTATTTCGCCATCGACCTGATCATGTCCGAGGACGGCCAGTGCCAGGGCGTTCTGTGCTGGAAGCTGGATGACGGCACGCTGCACCTCTTCGCGGCGAAGATGACGGTGCTCGCCACGGGCGGCTACGGCCGTGCCTATTTCTCGGCCACTTCGGCCCATACCTGCACCGGCGACGGCGGCGGGATGGTCGCGCGCGCCGGCCTGCCGCTGCAGGACATGGAATTCGTGCAATTCCACCCGACTGGCATCTACGGCGCGGGTTGCCTGATCACCGAAGGCGCGCGCGGCGAGGGCGGCTATCTCACCAATTCCGAGGGCGAGCGCTTCATGGAGCGCTATGCCCCCACCTACAAGGATCTCGCCTCGCGCGACGTCGTCAGCCGCTGCATGACGATGGAGATCCGCGAGGGCCGCGGCGTCGGCAAGAACAAGGATCACATCCACCTCAACCTCAGCCACCTGCCGGCGGAGACGCTGAAGCTGCGCCTGCCCGGGATCTCCGAATCCGCGCGCATTTTCGCCGGTGCCGACGTCACGAAGGAGCCGATCCCGGTCCTGCCGACGGTGCATTACAACATGGGCGGCATCCCGACGAATTACTGGGGCGAGGTGCTGGCGCCGACAAAGTCCGACCCCGACAACGTGGCCCAGGGCCTGATGGCCGTGGGCGAGGCGGGCTGCGCCTCGGTCCATGGCGCGAACCGGCTGGGGTCGAACTCGCTGATCGACCTGGTGGTCTTTGGCCGCGCCGCCGCGATCCGCGCGGGGCAGATCGTCGATCCGTCCACCGCCGTGCCGGCGCCGAACCAGCGTTCGGTCGAGATGGCGCTGGCCCGGTTCGACGGGCTGCGCCACGCGCGCGGCCAGGTCGCGACGGCCGAGCTGCGGCTCGAGATGCAGAAGACCATGCAGGAAGACGCCGCCGTCTTCCGCACCTCCGAGACGCTCAAGCAGGGCAAGGAGAAGATGGAGGCCATCTCGGACAAGCTGGAGGACATCTCGGTCACCGACCAGACGCTGATCTGGAACTCCGACCTGATGGAGACGCTGGAGCTGGCGAACCTGATGCCCAACGCCGTGGCCACCGTGGTCGCCGCCGAGGCCCGCAAGGAAAGCCGTGGCGCGCACGCGCATGAGGACTTCCCCGATCGCGACGACGAGAACTGGCGCAAGCACAGCCTCGTCTGGTTTAAGGGCGACGAGATGAAGTCGGATATCGGCTATCGCGGCGTCCACGTGAATCCGCTGACCAGTCACAATGACGGCGGCATCGACCTCAAGAAGATCGCGCCCAAGGCGCGGGTCTACTGAGCCGGGACGATTGCCGGGCGGCGGACATATCGGGCGGGTGGCCGCGGGGCTGACGGTTCTGCTGTCGGCCTGCATGCCCACGGGCCCCGAGGCGCGGCGCGCGGCCTATCTGGACTGCGCGCGCGACCAGGGCGTGCCGGTGATCGACGGCACGATCCGCACGCGCGGGCCCGCGGATCTGCGCGCGCTCGACGCCTGCCGGGCGATCCCGCGATGAGGGCGGGATGGCTGGCGATATCCGCCCTGGCGCTGGCGGGCTGCAACACGGTCAGCGCCGTCGATTTCGTGGGCGAGGACGTGGCGGTGACGCCGGGGCTCGCCTCCTGCGCGACGGCGATCGGGCGGCCGGACCTCGCGCGGGATCCGCAGGCCGACATGAGCGCCGCCGAGATCGAGGCGCTGGTCGCCTGCACCGCGGAACGGGCCAGCCGCTGATGGAGCTGATCGCCCCCCGCGTCTTCTGCGTCGGCACGCATCACAAGACCGGCACGCTGTGGATGCGCGCCGTGTTCCGCAGGCTCGCCGCCGCGCTGGGCATCGAGAGCCACGTGACCTACCCGGCGCGCGGCGACGGGCTGGTCCCCGAGATCGACCGCGTCTTCCTGTTCTCCTGGTCCTCGCGTTTCCCCGAGGCGCTGCTCGACCGGCCCGATGCGCGGGTTCTGCACGTGATCCGCGATCCGCGCGACGTGCTGCTGTCGGGCTGCCGCTATCACCACCACGCGCCCGAGGCCGGGGAGGCTTTCCTGCACGCGCCGCGCGAGGATCTCGGCGGGCTGACCTACCAGCAGCACCTGAACGCGCTGGAGGATCCGGAGGAAAAGCTGCTCTTCGAGATGCGCGAGAAGCATGCCCAGACCCTGCAGGAGATGCTGGACTGGGATTACGACCGGCCCAACACGATCGAGGCGCGCTACGAAGACCTGATCGCCGATGAAAGCTGCGACGGCTTCCGCGAGCATCTGCGCGACCTCGGCCTGACCGAGCCGGAAGTCGCCAAGGGGGTCGAGATCTTCTGGGCCAAGTCGCTCTTCGGCGGGCTGGCCGAGGAAGCGGCGCGGGGCGAACGCATCCGGGCGCATGTCGCTTCGGGGCGGGTCGCGCAGTGGCGCGAGGCGCTGCCACGTCGCGTGGCCGAGGCCTATGCCGCCGAATACGGCGCGGGGCTGGTCAAGCTGGGCTACGAACCGCACCCGACCGCCTGGCTGGAGGAGCTGCGCGATGCGGCTTGAGCCTCTGATCGCCCTGGCCCTGCTCGCCGGCTGCAACAGCGCCGTCGGCACCGAGCTCAGCCGCTCCGCCGCGAAATCGGTGGTGAACCCGATCGTGGCCGAACGCTTCCCCGGCGTGCCGCTGGAGCCCGCGACCGACTGCATCATCGACAACGCCACGGGCAGCGAGATCGCGACGCTGGCCGCCTCCGCCGCGACCCGCGACGACGCCACCGCCAGCCGGCTGGTGCTCGACATCGCCGGCCGCCCCGAAACCATTCGCTGCATCGCCGCCGAAGGCCTGCCCGCGATCCTGAATACCCTCTAGGAGGAACGACCGATGGTTCAATTCACCCTGCCCAAGAACTCGAAGATCACCGTGGGCAAGACCTGGCCCAAGCCCGAGGGCGCGAACAACCTGCGCAAATTCCAAGTCTACCGTTGGAACCCCGAGGACGGGAACAACCCGCGGCTCGACACCTATTGGGTGGATCTGGACACCTGCGGGCCGATGGTTCTGGACGCGCTGATCAAGATCAAGAACGAGATCGATCCGACGCTGACCTTCCGCCGGTCCTGCCGCGAGGGGATCTGCGGCTCCTGTGCGATGAATATCGACGGGGTGAACACGTTGGCCTGCACCTGGGGCATCGACGAGGTGAAGGGCGACGTGAAGATCTACCCGCTGCCGCACATGCCCGTCGTGAAGGACCTGATCCCGGACCTGACGCATTTCTACGCCCAGCACGCGAGCGTCATGCCGTGGCTGGAAACCAAGACCAACACGCCCGCCAAGGAATGGCGCCAATCGATCGCGGATCGCGAGAAGCTGGACGGGCTCTACGAATGCATCATGTGCGCGTCCTGCTCGACGGCCTGCCCGTCCTACTGGTGGAACGGCGACCGCTATCTCGGGCCGGCGGCGCTGCTGCACGCGTACCGCTGGATCGTCGATAGCCGTGACGAGGCGACGGGCGAGCGGCTGGACGACCTCGAGGATCCGTTCAAGCTCTACCGCTGCCACACGATCATGAACTGCGCCAAGACCTGCCCGAAGGGTCTGAACCCGGCGAAGGCGATCGCGAACATCAAGAAGATGATGGTCGAGCGTCAGCTCTGACGGGGCGGCATCGCTGACAGCAAAAAGGCCCCCGCCAGCGGCGGGGGCCTTTTCCGTCCCAGGGGGACAAATCGGGTTGGGTCAGTCGGAGACCTGAAGCTCGGCACCGGTCGGGCCCGGAATGGTGCCGTCCCCGTCGATGTCCTGATCGAGGGTGGCTTCGAGGCCCGCCTCGGTCTCAACGCCGCCACCGGCTTGGCAGGCGGCCAGAAGGGCAATCAGGGGCAGGGCGGTCAGGGTCTTCAGCGTCGTCGACATATTCAACTCCTAGGTGATTGTCGCCCAAACAACACGCCGCATCCGCAATGGTTCCAAATCGATTTTCCGGCTGTTTTCCGTCTTGACTGGAATTGCGCCCGGCCCCAGATGGCGCCTCAAGACGCCAACGCACGCGCCTCTGGCACGGCTTCACGCACGGTTACGTAGCGACGGTAACGTCTCCCCTTGGAACTGAGCGGTCTTCGCCGGGAAATCCGGAATGGCCGGGTCTGATCGGAGATGACCCATGAACGCAGTAACCGGCTTCGGCCGTCCGTCCGCCTTCGTCGAAACCGTCCCGTCGCGCGTGGACGCCTATATCGCCGCCCATGATTTCGCGCACCCGACGCTGGTCGTCGATATCGACGCGGTCGAGCGTCAGTTCCGCGCCCTGTCGGCCGGTCTGGGCCGCGCGCATATCCACTACGCCGTGAAGGCCAACCCGCATCCCGCGATCATCGAGCGTCTGGTGCGTCTGGGGTCGGGCTTCGACGCGGCCTCGCGCGGCGAGATCGAACTGGTGCTGAGCCAGGGCGCCGATCCGGCGCATGTCTCCTTCGGCAACACGATCAAGAAAGCCTCCGACATCCGCTTCGCGCATCATGTGGGCGTCACGATCTTCGCCGCCGATGCCGAGGAGGAGCTGGAGAAGATCGCCGAGAACGCGCCCGGCGCGCAGGTCTACATCCGCGTGATCGTCGACAACCCCGAGGCCGACTGGCCGCTCAGCCGCAAGTTCGGCTGCGCCTCCGACAAGGTCATGGCGCTGCTGCAGCGGACCCGCGAGTTGGGCCTCGTGCCGCACGGCCTGTCCTTCCATGTCGGCTCGCAGACCCGCGAGGCGCGGATGTGGACCGGCACGCTGGACCAGGTCGCGGCCATCTGGCACCGCGCGCAGGACGAGGGCTTCGACCTGCAGCTTCTGAATATCGGCGGCGGCTTCCCGGCCTTCTATGGCGAGGCGATCCAGGCCCCGACCGCCTATGCGCAGGCCGTGATGGCGCTGATCGCCGATCGCTTCGGCGACGTGCCGCAGATCATGGCCGAGCCGGGCCGCGGCATGGTGGCCGAGGCCGGCGCGATCGCCGCCGAGGTGGTGCTGGTCTCGAAGAAATCCGAGGCCGACCTGCATCGCTGGGTCTATCTGGATATCGGCCGCTTCTCGGGGCTGGCCGAGACCGAGGGCGAGGCGATCCGCTACCAGTTCGCGACCGCCCATGATGGCCAGCCGACCGGCCCCTGCGTGCTGGCGGGCCCGTCCTGCGACTCGGCCGACGTGCTCTACGAGAAACGGCCGATCCAGCTGCCCGTGGGCCTGCGCGCGGGCGACCGGATCGTGATCCGCAATTGCGGCGCCTATACCTCGACCTATTCCTCGGTGGGCTTCAACGGCTTCCCGCCGCTCGAAACGATCGTCATCTGAGACGGGCGGCCGGGGCCGCGCCCCGGCCATCCGCCCCGCGCGGCGGGCCCTGCCGGGCCTGGTCAGGCGAAGGCCGCCTCCAGCGCGATCTCGACCATGTCTCCGAAGCTCGACTGACGCTCGGCCGCGGGCAGCGCCTCCTCGGTGATGAGGTGGTCCGAGACCGTCAGCACCGACAGCGCGCGGCGGCCGAAGCGCGCGGCCAGGGTGTAGAGCTCGGCGGTTTCCATCTCGACGGCCAGGATCCCGTGGCGCGTCATCTCCTGGTTCAGGTCGGGGCGTTCGTCGTAGAACGTGTCGGAGGAATAGATCCCGCCGACATGCACGGTCGTCGCGCGGTCCCGCGCCGCCGCCGCCGCCGCCTGGAGCAGGCCGAAATCGGCGCAGGGGGCGAAATTCAATTCACGGAAGATCGCGCTGGACGGGGTCGAGATGCTCGATGCGGTCTGCGCAAGGATCACGTCGCGGATCGCCACATGTTTCTGCATCGCGCCGGTCGAGCCGATCCGGATCAGCGTCCGCGCATCGTAGTTTCGGATCAGCTCGCCCGCGTAGATCGACAGCGACGGCATCCCCATGCCCGAGCCGTGGATCGTCACGCGATTGCCGCGCCATGTCCCGGTGAAGCCCAGCATCCCGCGCGTGTCGTTGACCAGCTCCGGCGCGTCGAGAAACGTCTCGGCCGCCCATTTCGCGCGCAGCGGATCGCCGGGCATCAGGACGGTCTCGGCGATCTGGCCGGGTTCGGCGCGGATATGGGGGGTCATCGGGTCCTCCGAAAGAAAAAGGGGCGCGGAATGCGCCCCTTGATGATCGCGAATGCGATGGCGGTCTAGATGGCCAGATCCTCGGGCTTCTTGCCCTGGGCCAGCGCCTCCTTGTACCAGCCGGGCTGGCGCCCGCGGCCGGACCAGGTCAGCGCGCCGTTTTCCGGATGGCGATACTTCGCGGGCGCCTTGGCCGCGCCGGCGACGGGCTTCTTGCCCTGCTTGCCGCCGAAGAGGTCGGCCAGCGTGAAGCCTTCCTTCCCGAGCATCGCCTCGATCTCGCCGCGCAATTCCTTGAGCCGGCGCCCGTCGAATTCCTCCTGCGCCTTGCGCAATTCCCGCAACCGGGCCTCGGCCTCGGCGGCTTCCTTTTCGAGCTGTTCCCTCGACATCTTCTTCACGTCAGACATTCCATTCCCTCGATTGCGTAGGTCCCCGCTCAGACTTACGCGCCGAAAGGTGAATGAATCAAGAAGTCATTCCGCGGCGATTGCACCGGGATCGGCCAATTCGACGATATTCGCCATGATCCGATTCAATTCGAAATCCTTCGGCGTATAGATCGCGGCCACGCCGGCGGCTTTCAGAATCGCGCCATCGACTTCGGGAATGATCCCGCCGACGATCACCGGGATATGATCCAGCCCCTCGGCGCGCAGGCGGGCCATCAGGTCCTCGACCAGCGGCACGTGGCTGCCCGAAAGGATCGACAGGCCGATCACATGGGCGCCCTCGTCGCGTGCGGCGGCCACGATCGCCTCGGGCGTCAGGCGGATCCCCTCGTAGCGGACGGCCATGCCGCAATCGCGGGCGCGCACGGCGATCTGCTCGGCGCCGTTGGAATGGCCGTCCAGCCCGGGCTTGCCCATCAGGAAGGTCAGGCGCTTGCCCAGTCTGTCGGACACCGCGTCGACCGCGCCGCGCAGGTCATCCAGCCCCTCGGTCCGGTTCGAGGGCGAGGCGGAGACGCCCGTGGGGCCGCGATACTCGCCATGGACCGCGCGCATGACGCCCGCCCATTCGCCGGTGGTCGCCCCGGCCTTCGCGGCCGCGATGGAGGGCGGCATGATGTTCTCGCCTGCCCGCGCCGCCGCGGAAAGCGCGTCGAGCGCGTCCTGCACGGCCACTTCGTCGCGCGCCGCGCGCCAGGCGTCGAGGCGTGCGATCTGCTCGGCCTCGACCGCGGGATCGACCGTCATGATGCCGCCATCGGAGCCCACGAGCGGCGACGCCTCGCCCTCGGTCCAGGCGTTGACGCCGACCACGGTGGTCTCGCCCCGCTCGATCCCGCCCAGGCGTTCGGAATTGGCCTCGACCAGCCTGGACTTCATATATTCGATCGCCGCGACCGCGCCGCCCATGCCGTCGATGGCGGCCAGTTCGGCGCGGGCCTCGTCCTTCAGCGCCGCGACCTTGGCGGCGACGACGGGCGAGCCGTCGAAGAGATCGCCGTATTCCAGAAGGTCGGTCTCGTAGGCCAGGACCTGCTGCATCCGCAGCGACCATTGCTGGTCCCAGGGCCGCGGCAGGCCCAGCGCCTCGTTCCAGGCCGGCAATTGCACGGCCCGCGCGCGGGCATTCTTCGACAGCGTCACCGCCAGCATTTCCAGAAGGATTCGATAGACGTTGTTTTCGGGCTGTTGTTCCGTGAGGCCTAGCGAATTGACCTGCACACCGTATCGGAAGCGACGGAATTTCGGATCCTCGACGCCGTAACGCGCGGCGCAGATCTCGTCCCAGAGTTCGACGAAGGCGCGCATCTTGCACATTTCGGTGACGAAGCGGATGCCGGCATTCACGAAGAACGAAATGCGGCCAACCAGTTGCGGGAAATCGGCCGGATCGACGCGCGGGCGCAATTCGTCGAGCACGGCCATCGCGGTGGCCAGGGCATAGGCCAGTTCCTGCTGCGGCGTCGCGCCGGCCTCCTGAAGGTGGTAGGAGCAGACATTCATCGGATTCCACTTGGGAATCTCGGACCGGCAATACTCGGCGACATCCGCGATCAGCCGCATCGAGGGCGCGGGGGGCAGCACATAGGTCCCGCGCGAGAGGTATTCCTTGATCAGGTCGTTCTGCACCGTTCCCTGCAGCTTCGCGACCTCGGCGCCCTGCTCTTCGGCCACGGCGACATAGAGCGCGAGCAGCCAGGGGGCGGTCGCGTTGATCGTCATCGAGGTGTTCATCTTCTCCAGCGGGATCTGGTCGAAGAGCGTGCGCATATCGCCCAGATGGCCCACCGGCACGCCGACCTTGCCGACCTCGCCGCGGGCGAGGATGTGGTCGCTGTCGTAGCCGGTCTGGGTCGGCAGGTCGAAGGCGACCGACAGCCCGGTCTGCCCCTTGGCGAGGTTCGCGCGATAGAGCGCGTTCGACTTCGCCGCGTCGGAATGACCGGCATAGGTGCGGAAGAGCCAGGGGCGATCCTTCTGGGTCATCGGACGAGCCTCGCAACGAAATTACGCGAAGACGGTATCACGACGCATTTCTGTTTCAAGCGGAAACGCCGCAGCGCGGCGTGATGCGCAGCGGGGATGGACGGACGGGCGGCGCGCGGTCACTCTCCGCCAATGTTTCGCACGGTCGAGCTTCCAATCTGGGCGCTGTTTCTGCTTCTCGCCTTCGCCGCCGTGACCTTCGCGTCCCATTTCCTGTTCCCGTCGGTGCGCTGGTTCTTCCGCAAGCGGGCCGAGCGGCTGGTCGCGCGGCTGAACACCCGGCTGGCGCGGCCGATCGAGCCGTTCAAGCTGGCTCGGCGCAGCGACACCATCAACCGTCTGACCCATGACCCGCAGGTCGCGCAGGCGGTGATCGACCATGCGCGCGCCGAGGGCATTCCCGACCAGGTCGCCTTCGAGACCGCCCGCCGCTACGCCCGCGAGATCGTGCCGGGCTTTTCCGCCACGCTCTATTTCACCGTCGCGATGCGGCTGGCGCGCTGGCTGTCGCGCAGCCTCTACCGCGTCCGGGTGACGGGCGAGGATGCGGCGCTGGACGGGGTCGAGCCCAGCGCGACGGTGATCTACGTCCTCAACCACCGCTCGAACATGGATTACGTGCTGGTGACCTGGCTGGCGGCGCGGCAGACGGCGCTGGCCTACGCGGTGGGCGAATGGGCGCGGCGCTGGCCGCTCGCGCCGCTGATCCGCGCGCTGGGCGGCTATTTCGTGCGGCGGCGCGACCTCAACCCGCTCTATCGCAAGGTCCTGGCGCGCTACATTCAGATCGCCACGCAGAACGGCACCACCCAGGCGGTCTTTCCCGAAGGCCGTCTGTCGCGGGACGGGGCGCTGCAGGCGCCGAAGCTCGGGATCCTGAGCTATGTGCTGGCCGATCACGACCCCGAGGACGCGCGCGACGTGGTCTTCGTGCCGGTCGCGCTGAATTACGAGCGGGTTCTGGAAGACCGCGTCCTGATGGCCGCGGGGACCGAGGGGACGGGCGTCTTCCGGCTGCGCTGGTGGGTGGTGGCGCGCTATGTCTGGCGGCATGTGCAATTGCGGCTGACGGGGCGGTTCACGCGCTTCGGCTATGCCGCGGTGGCTTTCGGGCGGCCGCTGTCGCTGCGCCGGTTCCTGTGGGAAGGGCATGCCGATCCGGCGGCCGCGCTGGGCGCGGCGCTCCTGGAGCGGATCGAGGAGGTGCTGCCGGTCCTGCCGGTGGCGCTGGTCTGCGAGGCGCTGGACGCGGGCCTCACCAGCCAGGCCGCGATCGCCGCGCATGTCGCCGATCGCTCCGCCGTGCTCGGGGCGGAGGGCCACCCGATGCATCACGAGGCGGACGATATGGCGGAGGTAACGCATGTCGCCCTGTGCATGCTGGAGGTGCGCCGCGCGCTCGAGCTCGACGGCGACCGCGTGCGCCCCGATCCCGACTGGCGCGATCTGTTCACCTTCTACGCGAACACCTTGCCGGTGCAGAAACCCAGACCGTAAGAAAGTTACGCAAAGCCCGATATCGGGGTTTGAAAGTTGCTTTCAGGCTGCTAGACGACCTCCGATAGCGGAGCGATTCCGCGTTGCGGCAAGGATTCGGAGGATGACGATGGCGCTCGACGACAAGACCCCGCCCCTGGCGACCGATGCCGGGATCAAGGACCTCTACGAGATGGGCGAGATGCCTCCGCTCGGACATGTGCCCAAGCAGATGTACGCCTGGGCCATCCGTCGGGAACGCCACGGCGAGCCCGACACCGCCATGCAGCTCGAAGTGGTCGACGTCCCGCAACTGGACAGCCACGAAGTCCTCGTTCTCGTGATGGCCGCGGGCATCAACTACAACGGAGTCTGGGCCTCGCTCGGCGTCCCGATCAGCCCGTTCGACGGCCACAAGATGCCGTATCACATCGCCGGTTCCGACGCCTCGGGCATCGTCTGGGCCGTCGGCGACAAGGTGAAGCGCTGGAAGGTCGGCGACGAGGTCGTGATCCACTGCAACCAGGACGACGGCGACGACGAGCACTGCAACGGCGGCGACCCGATGTATTCGCCCAGCCAGCGCATCTGGGGCTACGAGACGCCCGACGGCAGCTTCGCGCAATTCACCAATGTCCAGGCGCAGCAGCTGATGCCGCGCCCCAAGCACCTAACCTGGGAGGAAGCGGCCTGTTACACGCTCACGCTCGCCACCGCCTACCGGATGCTGTTCGGCCACGAGCCGCATGACCTCAAGCCCGGCCAGAACGTGCTAGTCTGGGGCGCATCGGGCGGCCTCGGCTCCTACGCGATCCAGCTTATCAACACGGCCGGCGCGAACGCGATCGGCGTCATCTCGGACGAGAGCAAGCGCGACTTCGTGATGGGGCTGGGCGCCAAGGGCGTCATCAACCGCAACGACTTCAAGTGCTGGGGCCAGCTTCCCACCGTGAACACGCCGGAATACGCGGAGTGGTTCAAGGAAGCGCGCAAGTTCGGCAAGGCGATCTGGGACATCACCGGCAAGGGCAACAATGTCGACATGGTGTTCGAGCATCCCGGCGAGGCGACCTTCCCGGTCTCGACCTTTGTCTGCAAGAAGGGCGGCATGGTCGTGATCTGCGCCGGCACCACCGGCTACAACTTGACCTTCGACGTCCGCTACATGTGGATGCACCAGAAGCGTCTGCAGGGCAGCCACTTCGCCCATCTCAAGCAGGCCAGCGCCGCCAACAACCTGATGGTCGAGCGGCGCCTCGATCCCTGCATGTCGGAATGCTTCGCCTGGAAGGACCTGCCCGCGGCGCATATGAAGATGCGCCGGAACGAGCATCTGCCGGGCAATATGTCGGTTCTCGTCCAGGCGCCGCGCACCGGGCTTCGCACCGTCGAGGATGTGCTGGAGGCCGGTCCGACCCGCTGAGACCGGAGCGATTCGCTCGGAAGGGCCGTGCCATCGGGCGCGGCCCTTTCGCGTGGCACCTTCCGACTCAAGAGCTTCCGTCCCCGCCCCTCGCCATTTCTGGGGAGCGAAAAGCGGTGAGTAACGCGGCTTTTCGCAATCCATTAGTTCTTCTTAACCCATCGTTAACCTCAGGGAGAGGAACGTCATGTCGAAGAACTGGATCATCGAGGTCCTAGGCGACCTGCACGGCTTCGCCGTGGCGAACGACCTTCCCGAACTGGCCTGCCAGCTCGAGGAGGCCCGAGCCGTGGCAGCGACCGAACTCGCGCAGCGCCCCCTGACGGAACGAACGGGGCCGAATGGCGCGGAAACTGGACGACGTATTGGAACGGATGGGGGATTGCGACAGCCTCGCCCAGCTGGAAGCTGCCGTCGTCGATCTGCGTGATCGCTACGATGTCGAGCACCTCGTCTACCACTGCGTCAAGGCGGGCGGCGAGCAATGGGCCGCGCTGACCTATTCGAAGCGCTGGGTCGATATCTATGTCGAGCGGGACTTCCAGACCATCGACCCGGTCGTGCTGTCCTGCTTCCGCCGCTTCACGCCGGTCGACTGGAAGCGGCTGAACTGGTCGGGCCGCCCGGCGCGCATGCTGCTGGCCGAAAGCATCGCGCACGGGCTGGGGAACCAGGGCTACTCGCTGCCGATCCGCGGGCCGGCGGGGCAGTTCGCGCTGTTCACGGTCAACAACAAGGCGGGCGATGACAGCTGGGCGCGCTTCACCCGGGCGCATATGGACGACCTCCTGCTGGCGGCGCATTACGTCAACGAACGCGCGCTCGCGATCGAGGGGGCGGGGGGCGAGGGGGCGCCGAGCCTCTCGCCACGCGAGCGCGATGCGCTCACGATGCTGGCCGCGGGCCGCTCGCGCGCGCAGGCGGCCGAGCGGCTGAAGATCTCCGAGCACACGCTTCGCGTCTATATCGAGAGCGCGCGTCACAAGCTGGGCGCGCTCAACACGACCCATGCGGTCGCCAACGCCCTCGCCCGTGGCCTGATCGGACTCTGAGCGCCCGCCCGTTGCGCGAAGTCTTTTCGGGCGCACGCTAGGAAACCGGTAACCCGCGCGGACCCAGCCCTGTCGGTCACAACGCCGAGAGGGCCCCCGCGATGATCCGTTACCTCTACGCTTCCGAACTGACCCATTATCCCGATCTCGCCGCCGACATGTTCCGCGACCGCGCCGTGCAATTCCGCGACAGGCTGGGCTGGGAGGTCCAGGTCGATGCGCTGGGCTGGGAGACCGATGCCTATGACGCGATGGATCCGCTCTACGTGCTGGCCGAGGACGGGGCAGGCGGTCACGCGGCCTCGATGCGCTTTCTGCCCACCACCGGGCCGCATATGCTGGCCGACGTCTTCGCGGGTCTCGCCGGCGGCCCGGTGCGCTCCGGCCGGATCTGGGAATGCACGCGGTTCTGCCTCGCCCCCGGCACGAAGACCAAGGCCGCGCGGACGCTGCTCCTGGCCGCCAGCGAGCTGGGGCTGGGGATGGGGCTGACCCACGCGGTGGGCGTATTCGACGCCGCGATGATCCGCGTCTATCGCCGGCTCGGCTGGGAGCCCGAGGTCCTGGGCCGGGAAAACGGGATCGCGGTCGGCCTGTGGACCTTCGCGCCCGCGACCCACGACGCGCTGGCCCGCCGCTGCGGCGTGACGCACGCGACCGCGCGCGCCTGGTTCGAGGCGGCCTTCGGCGATCTGCCGCGCGGTCACGCCCTTCCCACCCGCGCCTGAAGCCGCCAGAAGGGGGCGATGGCCGTCCCCGCTCCCACTCCCGAACTCTCCGCAGACCAGGCCGAAGCCTGGGACCGGATCGCCGAGATCCTGTCCGCTTCGGGCATCGACCTCGCCGACGGCTTCGCCGCCCCGCGCGAGGATGACGACAGCCGCGTGCTGGCGGTTACCGGCAAGGCGGGCTCGGGCAAGACGCTTCTGCTGGCGCAGCTGGTCACGGCGATGCGCGACGCCGGGCTGGACCTCGTCTCGGGTGACTACGAGCGCAAGCGGAAGGATCGCCGGACCCTCGCGGTACTGGCGCCGACCAACAAGGCGGCCAGCGTGCTGCGCAGCCGCGGCGTGCCCGCGACGACGATCCACCGCATCCTCTACACGCCGGTCTACGACCCGGAATACGAGAAGATCGCCGAGTGGCTGGCGGGCGAGCGCGACCGCCCCACGGTCGAGGGCCTGACCGACGAGGCGCTGGACCGCGCCAAGCGGGTCTGTGACGAGACCAATTCGGTGCCCGGTGCGCTGGCGGCGGCGGGCCTGCGCGGCTCGGATTTCATCACCGGCTGGAAGCGGCGCGACAGCCCGCTGGACGTGGGTTTCGTCGACGAATCCTCGATGCTGGACGACAAGCAATACGAGGACCTGACCGAGATCTTCCCGACCCTCGTGCTGTTCGGCGACCCCGCGCAGCTGGCCCCGGTCAACCAGTCGGGCCGCATGGTCTTCGACCGATTCGACGGCGACGATCTGATGCATCTGCACCGCGTGCACCGGCAGGCCGCCGACAGCCCGATCCTAGATCTCGCCCACGCGCTGGGCGACCCGGCGCTCGGCTTCGAGGCGTTCGAGCGGATGGTCGAGCAGGCTGCCGCGCGCGACGACCGCGTTCAGGTCGCGCAGCGGGTCGATAGCGACCTGATGGCCCGCTCGCCGGTGCTGGTCTGGCGCAACGCGACCCGGATCCGCCTGATCCGCGCCTTCCGGCAAGCCCATGGCGCCGACGACACCCAGCTTCTCCCCGGCGAGCCGCTGATCTGCGACGGGCTGGAATTGCCGCTGAAGCACCGCAAGCGGCGGATCGACCTGGAGGCGCGCGGGCTGATCAAGGGCGCGCAGGTCGTCTACCTGGGACCGGGGCGCAAGCCGGGCTTCTCGAAGCTGCATGTCGTGGGCGCGCCGGAGCCGGAGATCTCCGTCTCCTCGATCGTGAAGATCGAGCATCCCGACGAGGAGGAGCCCTTCCTGCCCTTCGCCGCCCGCATGGGCGCGGCCTTCCTGCACGGCGCCGCGGTGACGATCCACAAGGCGCAGGGCTCGCAATGGGACGCGGTGCAGGTCTTCGCGCCCGATCTCTACGCCGCCAGCCGGGCCGGCCGGGTCGAGGCGGGGCAGCAGCTCTGGAAGCGGCTGGCCTATGTGGCGATCACGCGCGCGGCGACGCGGCTGATCTGGGTGCGCCGCTACGCGCTGGCGCGGCCGACCCATCCGCTGGACACCGCGGATCTGAAGGCCGAGGCCGCGCCGCTGACATTGCAAGGGGAGAGCGAGGTATGACGAAATCCATCCTGATCACGGGGGCGTCCTCGGGCATCGGTGCGGCGACCGCGAAGCTGTTCCTGGCCGAAGGCTGGACCGTCGGCCTGATGGCGCGGCGGGCCGATGCGCTGGCACAGGTTGCCGACGGCCAGCCCGGCGCGCATATCCTGCCGGGCGACGTCACCGATCCCGGGGATGCCGAACGGGTGACCCGGAGCTTCGCGGAGACCGCCGGACGGCTGGACGTCCTGTTCAACAACGCGGGCATCTTCGTGCCCGCCGCCCCGATCGACCGGACCGATGTCGCCGATTGGGACCGCGCCGTGGCGGTCAACCTGACCGGCATGTTCCTGATGGCGCGCGCCGCCTTCGCGCAGATGCGGGAGCAGCGCGGCGGGCGGATCGTCAACAATGGCTCGATCAGCGCGCATGTGCCCCGGCCGGGCGCGGTCAGCTATACCGTCACCAAGCATGCGATCACCGGGCTGACCAAGCAGCTCGCGCTGGACGGGCGCGAGCTGGGCATCGCCTGCGGGCAGCTCGACATCGGCAACGCGCGCACGCCCATGCTGGAGGAGCTCGACGCCGCCAACCGCGCCAAGGGCGAGCCGCCGGTCGCGATGATGGAGGTCGAGGACGCGGCGCGCGCCGTGCTGCACATGGCGAGCCTGCCGCCCGAGGCGAACGTGCTGACCATGACGATCATGGCCAACGCGATGCCTTACGTGGGGCGGGGCTAGGGGCCCACCGGCTGGGCCCGGCGGGCCCGTCCGGCTCAGGTCCGGATGTAGCGGAACACGGCCGAGGCCAGCCAGCCCGCGGCGATGGCGATGACCAGCGACAGGATGCCGTAGATCAGCGGCTGTTCATGCGCGAGATTGTAGATGAACCGCTCCAGCCCGACCTTCTGCACGAAGATCGTCGTCTCGTAGCGGTCGATCACCTGGCGGTCGCGGGTCAGGAAGATGCGGGTGACGTAATCGCCCTCGGTCAGGTCCGAAGGCAGCGCGATGGTGGTCGAGAACAGCGTCTCCTGGTCCAGCACGACGGTCTCGGGCGCGCTGACATAGAGATCCTCGGCGCGGCGGACGCGGATCAGCGCGTCGAGGAAGGCGGGCACGTCGTCGGTCGCATCCGACACGCCCACCGCGCGGAGGGCGCGGGGCGTGGTGATGCGCCAGCGCTGGTCCTCGACCGCGCTGATCGCCTCGTCGAGCGGCGCCGAACTCGCCACGGCATAGAAGCTGGGGGCGGCGTCCACCTCGACGGCCTCGGTGTTCACCCAGATGCCGAAACGGCGTTCCTTGCGGCGGACGACGACGGGCTCGTCGGGACCGGCCACGGTGATGACCACGCGCAGCGGCGCCGCGTCGGGCGGCGGCGAGCTGCGTTTCACGGCGCCGAAGATCAGGATCTCGGAACCGTCGAAGCTGGTCGAGATCGACACGGTGTCCTGACTGAGCGCGGCCACGACGCGCTCCTCGGCCGCGACGGGCAGCGGCAGGAGCCACAGCAGGAGGCACAGCCAGCGCATCAATGGTCCACGTCGCCCAGCGAGAACAGCTCGGCCGGCTCGAACAACAGGTCGGTCGCCAGCTTCGCGCAGACCAAGAGGACCATGCCGGCGAGCAGGATGCGCAACTGCTCGGCCTTCAGCTTCACGCCGATCCGCGTGCCGATCTGCGCGCCGACCACCCCGCCGACCAGCAGCAGCACCGCGAGGACCATGTCCACGGTGTAGTTCGTCGTCGCGTGCATGAGCGTGGCGAAGCCGGTGACGAAGATGATCTGGAACAGCGAGGTGCCGACCACGACCTTGGTCGGCATCCCCAGCAGGTAGATCATCGCGGGCACCATGATGAAGCCGCCGCCCACGCCCATGATCGCGGCCAGGACGCCGACGAACAGGCCCACCAGAAGCGGCGGGATCACCGAGATATAGAGGCCCGAGGTGCGGAACTTGGTCTTGAAGGGAAGCGCGTGGATCCAGCCGCGCTGCCGCCGGACGGTCTTCTGCACGGGGCCCTTGGCACGCGCCCTGCGGATCGCGTTGAGGCTCTCGATGAACATCAGCCCGCCGATCACGCCCAGGAAGACGACGTAGCAAAGCTTCACCAGCAGATCGACCTGGCCCATGGCGCGCAGGATGGCGAAGACCTGCACGCCCATCGCCGCGCCGATCAGGCCGCCGATCAGCAGCACCAACCCCATCTTCAGATCGACCGTTCGCCGCTTCAGATGCGCCAGCACGCCCGAGAAGCTGGAGGCGACGATCTGGTTGGCTTCCGTCGCGACGGCCACCGCGGGCGGGATGCCGATCATGAACAGGAGCGGCGTCATCAGGAACCCGCCCCCGACCCCGAACATCCCCGACAGCACGCCGACGAGGCCGCCGAGACCGAGCAGCAGGAAAGCGTTGACGGAAACTTCCGCGATGGGGAGGTAGATCTGCACGGGCGCGCGCCTTCGGGAACCTGCCCCTCCATGCGCCCATTTGCCGCCTTCGTCAAACCGGGCTGCCGTAACGGCAGGGCCGGGCCGGCTTGTCTGCGGGTCGCGGGCGGGGAATGCTTCGGGGATGAAACGGGACGCGGATATCGTGATCGTCGGCGGCGGCTCGGCCGGCTGCGTGATGGCGGCCCGGCTGAGCGCCGATCCGCAGGTCTCGGTCCTGCTGCTCGAGGCCGGGGGCGCGGGGCGGAACCCGCTGATCCACATCCCCGCCGCCCTGCCGGAGCTTCTGGGCAACCGCTTCGCCGACTGGGATTACGCGACCGCGCCGCAGCCGGGCCTGGGCGGGCGCAGCCTGCGCTGGCCACGGGGCCGGGCGCTGGGCGGCTCCTCGGCGATCAACGCGATGTGCTACGCGCGCGGCGACCTGAGCGATTACGACGATTGGGGCCATGGCTGGTCCGGTGCCGAGGCGCTGCATCTCTTCAAGGCGTCGGAATGCCATTCCGATGGCGTCTCGCAATGGCATGGTGAGGACGGGCCGCTGCATGTCACGCGCCCCGATTGGGAGCATCCCGCGACGACCCGCTTCCTCGCCGCCGGGGCGCAAGCCGGCCACGCGCGCGTGGCCGATTTCGCCGCCCCCGATCGGGCCGGCGTGGGACGCTTCGACACCACGACGCATCGCGGGCTGCGCTGCTCGGCCGCGCGGGCCTTCCTGACCCCGCCCGTCCGCGCGCGGCCGAACCTGACGATCCGGACCGGCGCGCAGGTCGAGAAGGTGCTCTTCGACGGGACGCGCGCGGCCGGGCTGCAACTGGCCGACGGAACCGTCACAGCACGGCGCGAGGTGATCCTCTGCGCGGGCGCGGTCAACTCGCCGCAGATCCTGATGCTGTCGGGCGTGGGGCCGGCCGATCACCTGCGCGGCCACGGGCTGTCGGTTGTGCTGGACCAGCCCGAGATCGGCGCGAACCTGCAGGACCACCTCGATATCTGCCTGATGATGCGGACCCGCGGGGGCAGCGCGATCGGCTACGCGCCCGGGCTGATTCCGGCCGCGCTGCGCGCGCCCTTCGACTGGCTGCGGCGGCGCTCGGGCCTGCTGGCCTCGAACCTGGCCGAAGGCAACGGCTTCGCGCGTTCCGATCCGAACCTGCCCAAGCCCGACATCCAGTTCCATTTCCTGCCCGCGCTGGGCGAGAACCACGGATCGACCCGCAACTGGGGCCGCACCGGCGTCAGCCTGCATGCCTGCAACCTCTACCCCCGGTCGCGCGGCACGATCCGCCTCGCCTCCGCCGATCCGCGCGCGAAGCCGGTGATCGACCCGGGCTACCTGACCGACGCGCGCGACCTGGGCCCGATGATCGCGGGCGGCCGGATGGCGCTGGAGATCCTCGAGGCCCCGGCCTTCGACCCGATCCGCACCGGCTGGCACCAGCCGCGCGAGAGGCCCGAGAGCGATGCCGATTGGGAGCGGTTCATCTGCGCGCGGGCCGAGTCGATCTATCACCCCGTGGGCACGGCCGCGATCGGCCGCGTGACCGATGGCGAGGGCCGGGTGACGGGGCTGGACGGGCTGCGGGTGGTCGATGCCTCGCTGATGCCGACCATCGTCGGCGGCAATACGAACGCGCCCGTCATCATGATGGCCGAGCGCATCGCGCGCCGCATGACCGCCGGCGCCTGATCGCGTCGTTGCAATGAGTACGTGTCGACCCGTGATGAACTGGCGCGCGCGTTAAGGTTAACGCAGGCCCAGCGGCATCACGGGTCCCGAAATACTCAGGGTGCCGCGCTCAGGCCAGGAACCGCGTCAGGACCTTCTCGAGCTTCGCCGCGCCCAGCGGCGCAATGGCCTTGGTGTGCTCGTGGCTGATCGCCTCGTCGGACAGGCCCGCCGCCATGTTGGTGATGGTCGAGATCGCCGCCGCCTTCAGCCCGAGGAACCGCGCGAGGATGATCTCGGGCACGGTCGACATGCCGACCGCATCGGCGCCCAGCGTGCGGATGGCGCGGATCTCGGCCGGGGTCTCGAAGCTGGGGCCGGAATACCAGGCATAGACGCCCTCGTGCATCTCGACCGCCTCGGCCTCCGCCGCGTCGCGCAGGGCCGCGCGCAGCCCCGGGTCATGCGCGTCGCCCATCGGCACGAAGCGGCGATCCGTCGGCTCGCCGATCAGCGGGTTCAGCCCCGAGAAGTTGATATGGTCCGACAGCAGCATCAGCGACCCGGTCGGCATCTCCGCGCGCAGGCTGCCGGCGGCGTTGGTGGCGATCAGCCCCTCCGCGCCCAGCTCGGCCAGCACCTCCAGCGGCAGGCGCATCGCGGCGGGGTTGCCGCTTTCGTAGTAATGCGACCGTCCCCCGAACACCGCGACGCGGGTGTTCCCGAGCTGGCCCACGACCAGCTTCGGCGCGTGGCCCGAGACGCCGGCATGCGGGAAGCCGTCCAGCGCGTCGTAAGGGATCGCGGTCCCGTCGACGTGATCGGCCAGATGCCCCAGCCCCGATCCGAGGATCAGCCCGTAGCGGACCGGCGCCGATCCTGCGCGGTCGGCGACGAGGCGGGCGAGATCAGCGCTCCTTGACATAGGGCTGGCCTCCGGCGCGGGGCGGGATCGCGCGGCCGACGAAGCCCGCGAGGATCACCACCGTCAGGATGTAGGGCAGGGCCTGCATGAATTGCGTGGGGATCGTCACGCCGAACAGGTCGAGCGACTGGAACCGATTGCCCAGCGCCTCCAGCAGGCCGAAGAGCAGCGTGGCGCCCAGCGCGTACCAGGGCCGCCACTTGGCGAAGATCAGCGCCGCCAGCGCGATGAAGCCGCGGCCCGCCGACATCTCCTTGACGAAGCCCGCCGACAGCGCGGTGGCGAGATAGGCGCCGGCGATGCCGCAGAGCACGCCGCAGATCATCACCGCCGCATAGCGCAGGCCCACGACCGAGACGCCCGCCGTGTCCACCGCCGCCGGGTTCTCGCCCACCGCGCGCAGGCGCAGGCCGAAGCGCGTGCGGAACAGGACCCACCAGGTCAGCGGCACGCAGGCCAGCGCGACATAGACGAGGATCGAATGTCCCGAGATCAGGTCCGCGTAGATCGGCCCCAGCCCCGGCACGTCGCGCAGCGCATCCGCGAAGGGCAGCGTGATCTCGGAGAACCGGGCCCGTCCGTCCAGCTGCGGCGTGCGCCCGCCCAGGGCGAACCAGGCCTCACCGATGACAACGGTCAGGCCGGAGGCGAGGAAGTTGATCGCCACGCCCGAAATGAGCTGGTTGCCGCGGAAGGTGATCGAGGCGACGCCGTGGATGCCTGCCAGGACCAGCGAGGCGCAGATCCCCGCGAGCAGGCCGAGCCAGACGTCGCCCGTGTAGCTGGCGACCGCCGCCGACATGAAGGCGGAGGCCAGCATCTTGCCCTCCAGCCCGATGTCGAAGATGCCTGCCCGCTCGCTGAACAGCCCGGCGAGGCAGGCCAGCAGCAGCGGGGTCGCGAGCCGCAGGGACGAGTCGAGGATCTGGATAATGCCGAGGAAATCCATGTCAGCTCCGGTCCGTCGCGAGGCGGAGGGCGAAGAAGGTGAAAAGCAGGCCCAGCGTCCCCTCGACCCAGCGCCGCGCGCGGGCATAGCCGGCGCGCATGGGGCTGGAGGACAGGAAGACCGCCCAGGCCGCATGAACGCCAGCCGACATGGCGGCCGACCCGGCGACGAAGAGCGCGAGCACCGGCCAGGGCGCCCCGACGATCCCGCCGAGCGCCGCGATGGCGAGCCAGAAGGCGAGCGCCTTGGGGCTGGAGAGGCTGACGGCAAGCGCCGTGCGGTACCCGCCCCCGGCACCGGCCCGCAGGGGAGGCGCCTCGGACGCCGCCCGGCGGAACGCGTTGAACGCGAGCCAGAGGAGATAGGCCGCCCCCGCCATCCGCAGCTGCCAGAGCCCTTCGCTGAGCGCGGACGCCGCCGAAGCCATCCCCAGCGACACGAGGAGCGCGAGGATGCCGGCCGCCGTCGCGGTCCCCGCCGCCGCGCGCAACGCGCCCGACCGATCGCCTGTCGCGGCGCGCCCCAGGATCACGGCGACGACGGGACCGGGCGTCAGGCAGGAGACGAGCTGGATGCTCCAGGCCGCGAAGAGACCGGGGAGGTAAGGTGCGATGTCAGTCATGAACGGCTCCTTGCATGCCCGCGACGCATGGCCTTGCCGAAGGCCGAACGCGCTCCGACCGGCGTCTGCTAATCGGCGGTAGCGCCGCGCTCATGGCTCCACCTCGCCCTTTTGCGGCTGGCCGCCCGGCTCCAGCGGCGTGGTCGGCAGCGGTGCCGTCGCGCTGCGCCGGCGCGACACGAAGATCCGCTCGACCGGCGCGCGGACCATGTTGTCGAGCGCGCCGGTGAACAGGATGACCAGCGCCTGGATCACCAGGATGATCTCGCGCGTCATGCCGTTCATCTCGAAGGTCAGCTCGCCCCCGCCCTGGTAGAGCGCCCCGAAGAGAAGCGCGGCCAGGAACACGCCCACCGGGTGCGAGCGTCCCATCAGCGCCACGGCGATGCCCACGAAGCCCGCGCCCTGCACCGGGTCGATGACCAGCCGTTCGGCCTCGCCCATGACCGAGTTCGTCGCCATCAGCCCGATCAGCCCGCCCGAGATCAGCATGGCGATCATCGTGATCTTGATCGGCGAGATCCCCGCATAGATCGCCGCCGGCTCGGAATGGCCGAAGGCGCGGATCTCGTAGCCCAGCCGGGTGCGCCAGATCAGCGCCCAGACGAAGACGCAGGCGGCGATGGCGAGGAAGAAGGACACGTTGAGCGGGGTCGAGCGCGAGAAGCCGAGGAAGGGCATGACGTCATAGGCGTTGGGCAGGCGCATCGCCTCGGCGAAGCGCGCGGTCTCGGGCGAGCCGCCGGCGCCCGGCACCAGCAGCACGCGGCTGAGCAGGTAGACCATCAGCGCCGAGGCGATGAAGTTGAACATGATCGTCGTGATGACGATGTGGCTGCCGCGCGTGGCCTGCAGCCAGGCCGGGATCGCCGCCCAGGCCGCGCCGAAGACCGCCGCCCCCGCCGAGGCCGCGACCAGCGCCACGCTCCAATGCGGCCAGGGCACGGATAGCAGGACCAGCGCGACGCCGAGGCCGCCCAGCGCGGCCTGCCCCTCGCCGCCGATATTGAACAGCCGCGCGTGGAACGCGACGGCGACGCCCAGGCCGGTGAAGATGAAATTGGTGGTGTAGAACAGCGTGAAGCCCCAGCCATAGGCCGAGCCGACCGAGCCGTTGACGAGGATGTAGAGCGCCTCGAACGGGTCCTTGCCGATCAGCGTCACGACGATGCCGGACACGATCAGCGCGAGCAGGAGGTTGATCAGCGGGATCAGCAGGATGTCGGCCCATTTGGGCAGCACGTCGGTCATGCCGCCCTCCCCGTCATGCCCGCCATCAGCAGGCCCAGCTCGCCCTGGTCGGTCTCGGACGGAAGGCGCTCGCCCATGATCCGGCCGTCGAACATCACCGCGATGCGGTCCGACAGGGCCATGATCTCGTCCAGTTCCACCGACACGAGCAGGATCGCCTTGCCCTGGTCGCGCAGCGCGACGATCTGCTGGTGGATGAACTCGATGGCGCCGATATCGACGCCGCGGGTGGGCTGGCCGATCAGCAGAAGATCGGGATTGCGCTCGATCTCGCGGGCCAGGACGATCTTCTGCTGGTTGCCGCCCGAGAAGCTCTTGGCCGCCAGCGTCGGATCCGGCGGGCGCACGTCGAAGCGTTCCATCTTTTCCGCGCAATCGCGGCGCAGCGCGGCGTTGTCCATGAAGAGACCCGTATTGTAGCGCGGGTCGTGGTGGTAGCCGAAGCCCATGTTCTCCCAGGCGCGGTAGTCCATGATCAGGCCTTCGCGCTGCCGGTCCTCGGGGACATGCGCGATGCCGCGCGCGCGGCGCGTGCGCGCGTCGGAGGCGGCGCCCGAGATGTCGATCGTCTCGCCGTTCATGCGGATCGTGCCGGTGCCCTTCGCATAGCCGCCCAGCACCTCCAGCAATTCGGACTGGCCGTTGCCGGCGACGCCCGCGATGCCCAGGATTTCGCCGCGGCGCAGGGTCAGGTCGATGCCTTTCAGCCGCTCGACCCCCTGCGCGTCGGTCACGCGCAGGTTCTCGACTTCCAGCACCACCTCGCCGGGCCGGGCCGGGGCCTTGTCGACGCGCAGTAGGACCTTCCGGCCGACCATCAGCTCGGCCAGCTTCTCGGGGCTGGTCTCGGCGGTGCGGACGGTGGCCGTCATCTCGCCGCGGCGCATGACGCTGACCGTGTCGGTCACCTCCATGATCTCGCGCAGCTTGTGGGTGATCAGGATGATCGTCTTCCCCTCGTCGCGCAGCCCCTGGAGGATCCGGAACAGGTGGTCGGCCTCGGCGGGGGTCAGCACGCCCGTGGGCTCGTCGAGGATCAGAATGTCTGCCTCGCGGTAGAGCGCCTTGAGGATCTCGACACGCTGCTGCTGGCCCACGCCCAGATCCTCGATCACGGCATCAGGGTCGACATCCATATCGTAATCGTCGGCCAGCTGTTTCAGAAGCTTGCGCGCCTTGGCCAGCGACGGTCTCAGCAGGCGGCCTTCCTCGGCGCCCAGCACGACGTTTTCCAGCACGGTGAAGTTCTCGACCAGCTTGAAATGCTGGAACACCATGCCGATGCCCGCATCGATCGCCGCCTGGCTGTCGGGGATCTCGGTCCGCTGGCCGCCGATAAAGATCTCGCCCGCATCGGCCCTGTAGAATCCGTAGAGGATCGACATCAGCGTCGACTTGCCCGCGCCGTTCTCGCCGATGATGCCGTGGATCGAGCCGCGCTTGACCTGGATCGAGATGTCCTTGTTGGCCTGCACGGGGCCGAAGGCCTTCGAGATGCCGCGCAGCTCGATGGCGAGGCCGGGATCGGCGGCTTTATCGGCGCTCATCGCAGCGCCCTCGATTGTCGTAGATCACGGAGCCTTCGTCCGTCACTACCACGTCGGTCCAAGTTCCATTGCGAGGATCGCGTTCGATCACTTGCACAGCCAAGTATTCCCTTGCTTGGGAAGGCGTGCCGTCGATCCGAAGCCAGATTGCAGCGGTACTTTCGGCGAGGACTGTGTAAGTCGTGCTCCCATCGCTACGAAGTCCCGTCCCGTGATCTGTATCGATAGTGATCGAAACCTGATCGCCTGAAGGCACCCAAACACAGTCGAAGATAACTTGCCCTGCGGAGGCGCCTCCTAGGGTCACGAAGACCGCAATTACCGGTGCGACAAACCGGAACACGAGAGCAGTCATTCGCTTTCCACGAAGCCGGTCAGGCGGGTCAGCCCGCCTTCGTCCGCGGTGCCCACGAAGATCAGCCGGGCGAAGGGTTCGCCCGAGCGGTCGAGCCGGGCATAGGCCATCGCGGTGTCGTGGCTGACCATCGGCGCGCCGGTGACCAGCAGCACGGCGTCCGGCAGGTTCTCGCGGAAGATCGACAGGTATTGCGCCATGCCCTCGCGGCCCTCGAAGGGCGCGGGCGCGTTCGGGTCGCAATAGGTGAACGAGGCCCCGAGGGCCTCGTCCAGGATGGTGTCACGCGCCCCCGGATCGGCTTCGTTCCAGGCCTTGAGAAGCGTGACCAGGGTCTCTCCGGGGGTCGCGTCGGCCATGATCAGAAGGCCGGGCAGCTGTTGTCGGACAGGTAGTCGTGAACCTCGATCTCGCCGGCGATGATCTGCTGCTTGGCCGCGTCGACGGCGGCCTGCATCTCGGCGGTCACCAGATCGGCGTTGTTGTCATCCATCGCGTAGCCCACGCCCTCGTTCTCGAGGCCCATCACCATGATGCCGGGCTCCAGCGCGTCGTTCATCGCCTGGGTGAAGCTGTCATAGACGGCATTGTCGACGCGCTTGACCATCGAGGTCAGGACCGAGCCGGGATGCAGGTAGTTCTGGTTGCTGTCGACGCCGATCGACAGGATGCCCTCGTCTGCGGCCGCCTGCAGCACGCCGATGCCGGTGCCGCCCGCGGCCGCGAAGACCACGTCGGAGCCCTGGCTGATCTGGCTGCGCGTCAGCTCGGCGCCCTTCACCGGGTCGTTCCAGGCGGCCGGCGTCGTGCCGGTCATGTTGACGATGACGTTGATGTCCGGGTTCACCGCCTTGGCGCCCTGCGCGTAGCCGCAGGCGAACTTGGAGATCAGCGGAACGTCCATGCCGCCCACGAAGCTGACGGTGCCCGACTCCGAGGCCATCGCGGCCATCATGCCCACGAGGTAGGAGCCCTCGTGCTCGGAGAAGACGATCGACTTCACGTTGGGCTGGTCGACGACCATGTCGACGATGACGAACTCGGTCTCGGGATAATCGGGGGCGACGACCTCCAACGTGGAGGCGTTGGCGAAGCCCAGCACCACGACCGGGTTCGCGCCGCGCTCGGCCATACGGCGCATGGTCTGTTCGCGCTGCGCCTCGTTGGCCAGCTCGGTCTCGGCGTAATCGGCACCGGTTTCCTCGGCCCAGCGCTGCGCGCCGTTATAGGCGCTCTCGTTGAACGACTTGTCGAACTTGCCGCCCAGGTCGATGATCAGACCGGGGTTCGCGGCATGCGCGTCGGCCTGCGCCATGCCCGCGGTCAGGGCGATGGTCGCCGCGGCGCCCATCAGGTGCTTGGTGAATGTCATGGAGGACTCCCGTTGGTTGGGCGCGGGTTCAGCCATGGCGGCCCCCCGCGCCGCGATTGATGCCGGGAATAAGGCCCAAGGGGGCCGGGAAGATCAACCGGATTCGCCCCCTCGCTTGCGTCTGACCTGTCGTCACGGGGCGGCGTGCAGGACCTTGTGCAGCGTCAGGGCGTCGATGCCCGCGAAATAGCCCCGGCGACGGCCGGTCTCGATCCAACCCTGAGCGGCATAGAGCCCGCGGGCGGCGACGTTGTCGGCGGCCACTTCCAGGAAGGCGTCGGTGGCCGCGCGCCGCATGGCCTCGGCCTCGAAGCCCTGCAGCAGCGCGCGCCCCGTGCCCTGCCGCCGCCGCTCGGGCGCGACGGCGAGCGTCAGCAGCTCCGCCTCGCCGGCGATGACGCGGCCCAGCGCGAAGCCGGTCCCGTCGCCGCCCTCGGGGCAGAAAAAGCAGCGCGGATCGGCGAGCGCCTCGGCGAAGGCGGCCTCGGACCAGCGCGCGGCGCCGGTGAAGCAGCGCGCGTGCAGCCGGGCGAGGGCGGGCGCGCTCACAGGATCGCGGGCGGCTGGTCGGCGGGCGGCGCCGCGTCGGCCGGCCGCAGGTAGAGCGGCGCGGGCCGCGCCCCCCCGGGCGTCGCGCGCCGGGCCGCGAGCCGCGCGATGGCCGGGGCCAGCGCCGGCGTCTCGGCCAGCGGCAGGCCCAGCGCGGCGGCGAGCTCGGGGGCGGCCGGGCCCGTCAGCGGCGCGCGCCAGTCGGCGGGCCAGTCGGCGGCGGTCAGGCGGCGGATGTCGTCGCCGCGCGCCGCATGGACCGCGCCCTGCGGCGCGGGCAGGCAGACGATCACGTCACGCCCGCCGCCCAGCGCCTCGGGCCCGGTCACGCCGTGCGCGGGAATGCCGAGGCCGAGCGCCAGTCCCCGCGCGGCGGCGACGGCGATGCGGATGCCGGTGAAATTGCCCGGGCCGGTGCCCACGCCGATGCAATCGAGATCGGCCCAGCGATGCCCGGCCACCGCGAGCAGGTCTTCGAGCAACGGCATCAGCCGTTCGGCCTGCCCCTTGCGCATCGCCTCGACCCGTTCGGCCAGGATCCGGTCGCCCGAGACGAGTGCGGCCGCGCAATGCGCGGCCGACGTGTCGAAGCCAAGCGACAGGCGGTCAGATGTCGCCACGGTCAGAGACCGACGGGGCGAACCTCGACCACCTCGGGGATGTAATGCCGAAGCAGGTTCTCGATCCCCATCTTCAGCGTCATCGTCGAGGAGGGGCAGCCCGCGCAGGCACCTTTCATCTGCAGATAGACCACGCCGCGCTCGAAGCCGTGGAAGGTGATGTCGCCGCCGTCCTGCGCCACCGCCGGGCGGACGCGGGTGTCGAGAAGCTCGGTGATCTGACCGACGATGGCGCTGTCGGCCTCGTCGTGATTGGCCTCGTGCTGGGCTTGGGCCTCGCCCTCCATGACCGGCGCGCCGGACTGGAAATGCTCCATGATGCCGCCGAGGATCGCGGGCTTCACGTGATCCCACTGCGTCGCGTCGTCCTTGGTGACGGTCACGAAATCGTGCCCGAAGAAGACGCCCGTGACGCCGTCAATGGCGAAGAGCCGCTGCGCCAGCGGGGATTTACCGGCCTTGTCCGCATCGGGGAAATCCGCGGTGCCCTGCTCCAGAACGGTCTGCCCCGGCAGGAATTTCAGCGTGGCGGGGTTCGGCGTGGTCTCGGTCTGGATGAACATGGGGCACCTCCGGGAGTGAGGGCCTCTATGTGCGCTCCCGGCGGGGCAACGTCAAGAAGTTGGAACGGTTCTAAAATCGCCTCAGGCGATGCTCTCTAGCTGTTCCTTGGACAGGTTGCCCGGCACGATGGTGATCGGAACCGGCAGGCTGCCGGCCGATTTCGTCAGCTGGGTGACCAGCGGGCCCGGGCCCTTACCCTCGGCGCTGGCGCCCAGGACCAGCACGCCGATCTCCGGATCCTCGCGCACCTGCGCCAGGATCTCGTCGACGGGCTCGCCCTCGCGGATCACCAGGTGCGGCTCCAGCCGGTGCTTGTCGCGCATCCATTTCGCGAAGACCTCGAAGTGCGCGATGATGCGCTCGCGGGCCTCCTCGCGCATGATGTCGCCCACCCCGATCCAGTGGTTGAACTCGTCGGGCGGGATCACCGACAGAACCTCGACCCCGGCATGGGTATGCTCGGCGCGCAGCGAGGCGAAGCGCATCGCGTTCAGGCATTCGCGGCTGTCGTCGAGGACGACGAGGAACTTGCGCATGATAACTCCCCGGGGCGGCAAGGCAGGGCGGAGCATGGCGTTGGCTGGGCCGTCTGTCCACCGCCCTTTGCGGCCCGTCCCCTAGCGGATCGGCCGCGGTCCCGCGGGTCCGAGAGCGCGGGTCCGCGGTCGCAGCGGGGCGGCGGATTGCGGCGCGGCGGCGCGCAGCAGAAGGCCGCCCGCGCGCGTGGCGAGTACGATCCCGAGCTGCAGCAGGCTGAGCCAGATCAGCGCCAGCGCCCCGGCGGCGGCGCGGCTGAGGCGGATCGTGGCGCGAAAGGCGCGGGCCTTGCCCAGCACGGCCAGCGTGCGGCTGGTTCGGGGCCCCGCGGCCTCGGCCACCCGCGCCAGGCGCGCGGCATCGTCGGGGCCGTCGACCAGCCGCGCGAGCCGCAGCGCTTCCGCCGTCGAGGTGGCGGCCCGGACCCGGCCCATATCGGCTGCGACCGCGCCCGCGGCGGCCAGCCGGGCGGTGTCGGTCACCTCGTCGAGCGTCCGGGTGCCGGCCAGCCAGCCGGGCAGCGCCTCGGGGCGGATCGGGACGCGCAGGCTGCGGGCGAGGCCCGGGGTCAGCGTCCCCATGCGCCGCGCCGTGCGCAAGAGCCCCGCACCAGCCTTGACGCTGAGCGAGGTCCCGCCCGACGCGAGAAGAGCGCCCGTGGCGCCCAGCCCCACCAGCGCCAGCCCCGCGTCCAGCCGGTCGATCTCCGCCCCGTCGGCCCAGGCCAGCCCGGCGCGGCGCAGGGCGTTCAGATCGCCCAGCGGCGACATCTCGAAGGGGATCGCGCAGGCGGCCAGTTGGGCCAGGCCGGGGCAGGCGCCGATATCGGCCATGCAGGCGCCGCAACTGGCCGCGCTCGCCATCCAGCCCGAAGCTTCGGCCAGCAGCGCCTCGGCCTCGGCGCGGGGCACCTCGCGGCCCAGATCGTCGGCCAGCGCCAGCAGCATCGCCGCGCGGTCGGCGTCGCGCGCGGCAACCGCCTGCGCCAGCTCCGACCGCAGCCACTCCGCCGAGGCCCGCCGCGCGACCTGCCGCTCGAGCGCCAGTGACAGCTCGGCGGTGGAGCGCTCCACGAAGGGCGCGGCGAAGGGGTTCGCGGAGAGCGCCCAGCCCGTCGCCGCCAGCGTCGCCAGCAGCGGGGCGGCGCGGATCAGGCGGCCGAGAGCGCCCAATCCCAATACAGGTCCCGCACCCGGCGCGTCACCGGGCCGACCTGGTATTGCCGGTCGTCGAAGGCCGTGACCGGCGTGACCTTGGTCAGGTTGCCCGACAGGAACACCTCGTCCGCCGCGCGGAAATCGTCGAAGGACAGCACCGTCTCGTGGACCCGCATGCCGTCGGCGGCCAGGTTCGCGATATGGCGGGCGCGAGTGATGCCCGACAGGAAGGTGCCGTTGGCGATTGGCGTGAAGACCTCGCCGTCCTTGACCATGAAGACGTTCGACGTGGCCGATTCCGCAACGTTGCCCAGCGCGTCGGCCACCAGCGCGTTGCCGAAGCCCTTGGCCTGCGCCTCGGCCAGCATCCGCGCGTTGTTGGGATAGAGGCAGCCGGCCTTCGCGTCGCAGACCGCATCCTCCAGCACCGGGCGGCGGAAGCGCGTGGTGGTCAGGGTCGTGGTCTTCTCGGGGCCGTACATCGGGACCTCCTCGAGGCAGATGGCGAAGCCCGTCTCGGCCTTCGAGGGGACGAGCCCCAGCTCGCTGCCATGGATGCCCCAATACATCGGGCGGATATAGATCGGGGTCTCCTTCGGATAGCCCTCGAGCCCCTCGTGGATCAGTTCGACCATCCGCTCCGGCGTGACCGTGGGCTTCAGCATCAGCGCCTCGGCCGAGCGGTTCACCCGCGCGCAATGCCGGTCCAGATCGGGGGTCACCCGCTCGAAGCGCCGCGCGCCGTCGAACACGCTCGAGCCCTGCCACAGCCCGTGATCGGCGCCCCGCATCACGGCCGTGTCGCCGTCATGCCAGCGGCCGTCGAAATAGGTGCGGATATTCGTGCCGAACGCCATGGCCAGTCCCTTCCTCGCGTGGCCGCGACCCTAGGGGCCGGGTCCGCCGGCGTCCAGCGGGGCTTGAGCGGGGCGCGCATCGCGGCGAGACAGGGCGCATGGCCGACACCTATCTCGCCCCCGACGACGACACCCGCGCGCTGGCGCGGCGGCTGACCGGCGCGCCGGACGGGGCGCTGGCCACGGTGCTGGACGGCCGGCCGCTCGCCACGCGCGTGGGCTGCGCCTGGGGCGGGGCGGTGGGGATGACGCTTCTGGTCTCGGACCTGTCGGACCATGCCCGCGCGCTGCGCCAGATCCCGGCGGCCTCGCTGCTTCTGGGCGCGCCGGGCGGCAGGGGCGACGCGCTGACCCAGCCGCGCCTGACGCTGCGCGGGCCGGTGGTCGAACTGGACAAGGCCGCCTGGCGCGACCGCTTCCTGGCGGCGCGGCCGAAATCGACGCTCTACTACGATTTCGCGGATTTCCGGCTGATGGCATTGCAGATCGACGAGGCCCTGCTCAACGCCGGGTTCGGCCGGGCGGTGCGCCTGACTGCCGCCGATCTCGGGACGTGATCTTCGCCATCGTCCTCGGCGCCGCCGTCCGACCCGACGGCGCGCCCTCGCCCACGCTACGCCTCCGGGTCGAGCATGCGGCGGGGCTCTACCACGACGGGCGGGTGCAGGTGATCTGCACGACCGGCGGGCGGGGCCGTCACGGCCCGCCCGAGGCGCAGGTCGCCGCGCGGCTCTTGCGCGAGCGCGGCGTGCCCCTTGCGGCGATCCGGATCGAGGACCGCTCGACCGACACGCTCGGAAATATCGCCGAGGCGCTGATGCTGCGGCCCGAGGGGGCGGCGCTGCTTCTGGTCTCCAGCCGCTGGCACCTGCCGCCCGCCCGCCTCGTCGCCGCCGCGCTGGGCGTCCCCGCGCAGGCCAGCGGGCCGCGCGGCGCCGCGCCCTGGCCCGCGACGATCCGCGCCGCATCGCGCGAGCTGGCGGCCACGCCCCCCAGCCTCGCGCGGGCATGGCGCCTCAGGTGGGCGCGTCGCAGCGCGCCGTGACGAAGACCTTGCCCTTGGCCGCCTCCGACCAGGTCAGCCGCACCGCCTGCCCCGCCGTGCCGAACCCGGCGAAGGCATAGGGCATCGTCCAGAGCGTCGCGTTCGAAGCCGTCTTGATCCGCCCCTCCGCCGCCACGGCCGTCACCACCCGCGCCTGCCCGCCGAAGGGCAGGTAATCGCCCAGATCGGCCTCCCAGGTCTCCTGCGCCGTGTTCTCGACGACGGGCAGGGTGATCGGGTTCTGGAACTGCTTCGACACCGCCTGGAAGGTGTTGGAATGCACGTTCACATCCACGAACCGCGTCACGTCCAGCGGGGCGTGCGTGTCGTCGACGTAATCCACCCGCTCCAGCGCCTGGCCCTTGATCGTCTTGAAATTGTTGCCGGTGATCGTCACGCCGTTGAGGAAATGCCCCGGCCCGTGAGGCTTGATGTGGATCGGCGCGAAGCTCGACGGGACGTTGGACGAGAAGATGATGTTGCCGACGATCTGCAGCCCCCCGAAGGACAGCTCCGACTGGAAGGCCGGATCGCCGTCATGCTCGTTCGTCCACTCGATGTAGCAATTGTCGACATAGTTCGACATGAAGACCGACTTCGACTGCGCCTCGGCCAGCACCATGCCCGCCGTTCGCTGCCCGAGCGTGTTGGTGTCGCCCTGGAAGAAGTGGTTCCCGGTGATGATGTGCCCCGAACCCGAGACGACCGCGAAATGGCGGAACTTGACCGCCCGGTTGTTGCGGATCTTCGTGTCGTTCTTGTTGACGTTGAAGCCGATCGTGTGCCGGTCCTGCACATCCGCGGTGCCTTCGGTGGACAGGAACTGGCAGCGGTCGATCAGCATGCCCTGGCAGCCGGTCGCGTGGCTGGTCAGGCCGCGATCCCGCGGGCCGGTGAAGAAGCAGTCCTTCACGTGGAAGATCAGCCCGTTTGACGGCAGCAGGATGCCCGACGCCTTGTCGGCCAGCAGAAGCTCGATGTCCTGCAGCGTGAAGCGCTGCAAATTGGCGAAGCCCGAGAAATCCAGCGCGTATTTGAAGCGGCTGAACGTGTAGGTCTGCTGCCCCGGCGCGCCCCAGAGCGGCTGGCTCAGAAGCAGGGTCTGGCCGGCGATGTTGCGGCCCGAGACATAGACCTCGCGGCCCACGCCGACCGGCCCCTCCACCAAGGACCCCACGGGGATGCTGGCCACGTTCGTCACGCCGGTCAGCCGGACCGGATCGCTCGCGTCGAAATTGCAGCTCTGGGTGACGATCTCGGTGTCGAAGGCGGGGCCGTCGACGATCTGGATCTGGCCGTTCCGGATCTTGCGCTGATTGGCATAGGTCGTCTTGTCGTAGACGGCCGCCTGCACGTCGAGCGGCGCGGTCAGCTCGACCCGGCGGCCGTTCATGTCCAGCGTGTCGTGATCGGTGAAGTTGAACAGCGCCTGGATGGCCTTCTTGAACCCCTCCTCCTCGTTGCCGAAGGCCACGATATAGGTGCTCAGCTCGAAATTCTCGGTCAGGCTCAGGCGCTTCGCGACGGGCATCTCCACCGTGCCCTCGAACCGCACCGGTGCGGTGAAGGTCACGTGGTCGGTCAGGCGGTAATGCCCCTTCGAGACCAGCACCGAGCGTCCGTCGGCCGCGGCATCGGCGGCGAGGAAGGCCGCGGTGTCATCGGCCACGCCGTCGCCCCGCGCGCCGAAATCGCGCACGTCCACCCAATCCATCATGTCGCGCAGGAAGGCGCCGGTCACGTCCTCGACCGCGATATCCTCGATCCGGACGATCCCACCGGTCGCACCGCCGAGGTCGAGGCCGACATGGGCATGGCTCACGGCGTCGGACCATTGCAGGTCGACCCCACCGCGATTGCCGGTTCCGATGATCGCGGTCACCGTCTCGACCCGGCCATAGGCCGAGAGCGCGACGGCCGCGCCTTGGGTCGCCAGTCCGGGCGCCACCGTGCCATTGGGCGCGACCGGCGTCGCGGCGACGCGCACCGTGGGCAGGTTGCCCGACATGGCCTTCACCCGCACCGTCACCCGCAGGTAGCAGCCCGGCAGGATCGGCGTCTCGCCCATCCAGCGCAGAGGCTGCGTCGCCTCGGTCTTCAGCATCTCGAGGCAGCCGCCGAAATCCTGGTCCGCCGGGACGTAGACCGCCGTCCCCGCCGAGGCGTAGCTGTCCGATCCGGGCCGCCCGTCCTGCCGGGACCAGATCCCCAGATCCGCCCCGAAGGCCGGGGGGGACAGGACCAGTCCGTCGGTGATCGCCTTGTTCATGCTGTCGCCTCCGCAGGCCGTGCCAGAAACAGAAAGGACCGCCCCGGCGCCTGCGGCCGGAACGGTCCTCGAATGGGTCGCGCGGGGGCTTGGCCCGCGCCGATCTGCGAAAAAACTGGGTGTGAGCCCCTAACGGAGGGTTAAGGCCAGGGCCTCAGACCCCGACCTCCGGCGCGGTCAGAAGCTGGACGCCGGCGATCTTCCAGCCCTCGGCGGTCTCGACCATCGTGTAGAGCAGCTTGTGCAGCCGGCCCGCCGCGTCGGTCACCAGCACCTCCTGCTCCCAGCCGCGGCCCGCGGGGCCCGCCTCGAGATACTCGACCTCGGCCGGGCGCCAGACCATCGGGTAGCCCTGCATCACCATCATCCCGAAATTGTCCGGGGTGCGAAACATGCCTTGGATCGTTGGGGCGGCGAAGGTGAAGGCGGTGGCGAAGTCGTCGGCGCGGAACGCCTCCATCTGGCTGTCGATGACGCCCTGGATGGCGCCCTCGTCGGCCTGCGCGGCCCCGGCCAGAAGCGCGAATGCGACGGCGATGGCTCTCATGATCTGTCCTCCGGCGGTTTCCGCAACGATAGGCGCGCGGCACGGCGGTTCAACTCACGCTTCCGCCAGCGCGCCCTCCAGCGCCCGGTCGATCAGCTTCACCGTCTCGTCCACGCCGTAGAGCGCGATGAAGCTGCCGAAGCGCGGCCCCTGATCGGCGCCCAGCAGCACCTGGTAGAGCGCCTTGAACCAGTCGCGCATCGGATCGAACCGGTCGCGGCCCACGGCATAGACCTCCGATTGCAGCGACTCCTCGTCGGCGGGCCCGTCCCAGGCGGCCAGCCGCGCGCGCAAATCCGCGAGCGCCTCGCGCTCCAGCGCGCTGGGCGGGCGGAAGGATTTCGTGGGCTTCACGAAGTCGTTGTAGTAGCGCACCGCGCCCGCGGCCGCGCGATCGAGCTGCGGGTTCGCCTCCGGCGTGGCATCGGGCGCGTAGCGGCGGATGAAGCCCCAGAGCGTGTCCTTGTCCTCGGCCCCCGCGACGCTGGCAAGGTTCAGAAGCATCGCGAAGGACACCACCATGTCCGAGGCGGGCACGTCGCCGCCATGGATATGGAAGACGGGGTTGTTCGCCTGCTGCGCCGGGTCCTGGCCCGGGTAGGCCCTTAGCTGCTGGTGATACTCGTCCACCGCCTTCGGGATCACGTCCCACCAGAGCCGCTTCGCGGTCTTGGGCTTCTGGTACATGAAATAGCTCAGGCTCTCGGTCGCGGCATAGGTCAGCCACTCGTCGATCGACAGCCCGTTCCCCGAGGATTTCGAGATCTTGTGCCCCTCGGCATCGAGGAAGAGCTCATAGGTGAAATGCTCCGGCGGCTTGGCGCCCAGCACGCGGCAGATGCCGTCATAGATCGGCGTGTTGGTCGAATGGTCCTTGCCGTACATCTCGAAATCGACGCCGAGCGCCGCCCAGCGCGCGCCGAAATCGGGCTTCCATTGCAGCTTCACATGGCCGCCGGTCACCGGCAGCGTCCACTCGCGCCCATCCTCGTCGTCGAAGGTCACCGTGCCCTCCGCCGCGTCGACATGCTTCATCGGCACGTAGAGCACGCGCCCCGTCTCGGGATGGATCGGCAGGAAGATCGAATAGGTCTCGCGCCGCTCGTCGCGCAGCGATTTCAGCATGATCGCCATCAGGTCGTCATAGCGTTCCGCGGCCCGGCGCAGCACGTCGTCGAATTGACCCGAGCCGTAGAACTCGGTGGCCGAGACGAACTCGTACTCGAACCCGAACGTGTCGAGGAACCGGCGCAGCATGGCGTTGTTATGCGCGCCGAAGCTGTCATGCGTGCCGAACGGATCGGGCACCGAGGTCAGCGGCCTCTGCAGATGCGCGCGCAGCGCCTCCGGGTCCGGCACGTTTCCGGGCACCTTCCGCATCCCGTCCAGGTCGTCCGAGAAGCAGATCAGCCGCGTCGGCACGTCCGAGATCACCTCGAAAGCGCGGCGGATCATCGTCGTCCGCGCGACCTCGCCGAAAGTGCCGATATGCGGCAGGCCCGAGGGGCCGTAGCCGGTCTCGAACAGCACGTGATCCTTGCCCTGGGCCTCGACGCGTTTGAGCAGCCGGCGCGCCTCCTCGAACGGCCAGGCCTTCGACTGCATCGCGGCATCGCGCAGGGTGCTCATGGGGGAACCTCGGGAATTCGTGAAGGCCGCGACCTATTGCGACGGCGCGACCCTGTCAATAAATCCACGTCCAAAGGAGACGCCCATGACCGACACGTCCTTCTCCGCGCAGGACGGCCTCGTCGCGCTGATGATCACGGTTTCGGCGTCCGACGCGACGATCCGCACGTCCGAGCTGCTGACGATCCAGTCGATCGTGAACCACCTGCCGATCTTCGCGGGCTACGACGAGGACCGGATGGAGGCGGTGGCGCAGACCGTCTTCGACCTCCTGGAAGACGAGGACGGGCTCGACGCGCTCTTGGGTCTCGTGCGCGATGCGCTGCCGGAGACCCATCGCGAAACGGCATACGCGCTGGCCTGCGACGTCGCCGCCGCCGATGGCAACCTGCGCCAGACCGAACTGCGCCTGCTGCGCGAAATCCGCTACGAGTTCGATATCGACCCGCTGCACGCCGCCGCGATCGAACGCGGCGCGCGGGCGCGTCACATGACGCTCTAGGCGCCGGGCGGGTCTAGCGCCCGACCTCCGGGGTCACGTCGCGGGTGACCGGCTGGCCGGGGGCCGGCCAGTGGATCGTCGGCAGGAGCGTGTCGAAGGTTGGCCCCCCGAAGGCCAGGGCCGCGCTGCCGGGCAAGGTGGCGGCCAAAAGGGCCGCGGCAAGAAAACGTCGCATGACAATACCTCGTGACTGCGCCCCACGATAACGGGGCACGCCCAATGTCGCCGCTAGGCGGATCGTTGGGAATTTGGCATGCTGTCGAACAGACCTGCGTTTTTGCATAGCCGTGAGCGTTCCCCGTGTACGACTGGTCCGACATCCCCGCGTTTCTGGCCGTCATGCGGGATGGGTCGGCCGCGGCAGCGGCGCGGCGGCTCCACACCAACCAGACCACGATCAGCCGCCGCATCGCCCGGCTCGAGACCGCGCTCGGGCTGACCCTCTTCGAGTTCGGCGCGCGCGGCGCCAGCCCCACGGCGAATGCGCGCGCGCTCCTGCCCGATGCGGAAGCGATGGAGGCCAGCGCGACGGCCCTGTCGTCGCGCGCCGGCGAACGCCAGCGCGAGCTGACGGGCGTCATCCGGCTGACCACCGTCGCGGGCGTCCCGCGGCACCTGACCGGCCTGCTGCGCGGCTTCCAGAGGATCCATCCCGGCATCGGCTTCGACATCGACACCTCCGCGCAGCTGATGTCGCTCGAGGCGGGCGAAGCCGATATCGCGGTGCGCGTCGGCGACCGGCTGCAGGCCAGCGACCTGATCGCGCGCCGGGTCCTCACGCATCCCTGGGCCTTCTACGGCTCGGACGCGCATATCGCCGAACACGGCCTGCCCCGCAGCTTCGACGAGATGCCCGGCCATGCCGTCGTCGCCTATGCCCCGTCGGTCGAAAGCCAGATCAGCCTGGTCGCGGCGGCGCAGTCACGGCTGGATGCGCGCCGCACGGCGTTCCGCGTCACCACGATCGAAGTGATGCAGAGCCTCATCCAGGCCGGCGAGGGCTTCGGGCTGCTGCCGCGGGCGGTGGGCGATGCCTCGCCCGGCATCCGCTTCTGCTTCACCGAACCCGGCCTGACCGAGACCTTCTGGATGGTCTGGAGCCAGAGGGCCGCCGCGACGCCGCATATCGCGGCCTTCCTGCGCTACTGCTCGGACAATCTCGACCGGATGATCGCCGCGCTGCCCGCCGCCTGGAAGGCCTGAGCGCTCAGCGCACCATCCCGATGATTTCGTAGGTCCGCTCTAGGATCGGCACGGTGATCTCGCGCGCGCGCTCGGCCCCACGGGCCAGAATGCGGTCGATCTCGGCGGGGTCCTGCATCAGCCGCGCCATCTCCGACGAGATCGGCGACAGCTTCGCGACCGCGAGATCGGCGAGGTCCTGCTTGAAATGCCCGAACATCGCGCCTTCCTTCTCGACCAGCACCTCGGCGACGCTGCGCCCGTCTAGCGCGGCGTAGATGTTGACGAGGTTGCGCGCATCTGGCCGCCCCTCCAGCCCTTCCTCGGAGCCGGGCAGCGGGTCGGGATCGGTCTTGGCCTTGCGGAACTTCCTGGCGATCGTGTCGGCATCGTCGGTCAGGTTGATGCGGCTGGCATC